>NZ_FPCI01000002.1:0-320878 GCF_900116385.1 Pseudoxanthomonas sp. YR558
GACGGTGAGCCGCAGAGATAGGACCTGCCAGAAGAACTAGTGCGGCCGCCACGAAGACTCGATCCATAGACCTAACGCCTGAATTAAGCCGACCCACGAAGCGGGTTCGGCTTGAATGAATTGTTAGGGCGCAGCAAGCCGGCCACTCCCCTAGCGCCGATCACGACGCTCTGAACCCGTAAGTCGCTGAACGATCTTCTCCCGGAAGCCGTCTACAAGAATCGCTCCAATAAGTAGTGCCACAACTCCAGGCGCAAAGAACCAGAGCGAAAAGTCGTAGCCGAATACCGGGAGCCCAACAAGCGCGACACCCAGCGCTACTAAAGCTAGCCCTATGTACCCAAGAATCATTTCTTGTGCGCCCTAACGCCTGAATTAAGCCGACCCGCGAAGCGGGTTCGGCTTGAATGAATTGTTAGGTGCCAGCCCGAGACGCCACAAAGGCCGCCGCTGCAGGCACCACGATCTCCTGGATAGACTCTGCACCAGTCAGAGCGACAGAACAAATCTCTGCCAAGTCAGATGCGGTATCAGACCCCAGGCCATAGTGTGCTTCCGCATGCAGCAGGCTGGTTAGCAGGTCACCGGGGTAAAGCTCAGCCTCAAGGAGCGGTTCGACGGTGAGTGCGCCGATGGCAAGTGGAGCCAGATGAGCTACCCCAATCCCCTGCCGCAAGCAGAAGGCGAGATCGCCTTGCGAAAGATCGGATAGCTCGCACTGCCACAGTGAACGAGCCCGATCGCTTACGCCGGATCCGACGTCCGGGCGACTGGCCAAGCTTGGGTCAGCATCGATCAACCTCATGGCACCTAACGCCTGAATTAAGCCGACCCGCGAAGCGGGTTCGGCTTGAATGAATTGTTAGGCACCATAACGCGGCGCCTCCGAGCCCCAAGTTACAGCATTGGAACTTACGTCAAGGCCGGCAACTCGCCTTAGCTCTTGCCATGGGGTGCTTGAGGTTTCGTACTCGATGATCTCGTAGGTGCGGCCGCAGGTTTGCCAGCTCGTGCAAGGTGCAACGTTTGGACGTTGGTCCCAAGGAATAGCGGCCAGCCGCCCTAACTCTGCCCAGGCTTCGTCGAGCGACGCGTACTCGCCGATCTGCTCGGCGTGGCTCTCGTCCTCGATTACGAAACACTTTGACATGGTGCCTAACGCCTGAATTAAGCCGAGCCGCGAAGCGGCTTCGGCTTGAATGAATTGTTAGGCCGCGCGTCCACGGAGCCCAAGCTGCAATAGCCTATCCCTGAGAATTTTGAAGGCCAGCCATCCAAATATGATGGATATCGCAGCATACGGCCATGCTTGATGGAAAGAGAAGAACGCATGATCTTTGTATGGTCCGCTACCCGCAACTGCCTGATAGAGCAGAAGCAGAACCCCTAGCAGCGCACCAAGTGCCACCAGCGACCAAAGAACGGTCATAGTCCAGTAGCGAATCGGTGCGGTCTTTCGCTTCAGGACGATGCTACCCATCACCCAGACGCGACGTGTCTCGACTGCGCCGGCGACCAAGTCAATGAGAAAGATGGCTAGGAAGAGAAGTGACAGAAATCGAAACATTGTCTCCGCGGCCTAACGCCTGAATTAAGCCGACCCGCGAAGCGGGTTCGGCTTGAATGAATTGTTAGGCCCCAGCCAGCGCTGTGACCGACTCGACTGTGATGCTGCCATTGAACCCCTCCGCAATGCACGCCGCGATAGCGTCCGAGAACTCGCCCGTCAGGGCAGAACCATCTGCGTCGTAGTCGTTGTCCGCTTGCAGCAGCAACCGAAAGCCGGCCCAAGAGCACTGAACGTTCTGGTGCCAGGGCCGGTGCATGAACTCCTCAGCGATGTCACAGGCAGCGGCAGCGCCGACCTGCTCAGGAACTCCACTACAAGCAAGGACTATTCGATACATGGGGTCTAACGCCTGAATTAAGCCGACCCGCGAAGCGGGTTCGGCTTGAATGAATTGTTAGGTGCCCATCGGGAAGAAGGTGAAGCCTTGGTTGGGCTTGCGCTCCGTCTCCGCGGGAACCTCATCAATGTTCTCGAAGTACACTTTTGCATCTTTCATCCGATACTTAGGCGCAACAGCTAGATCCGGATCATTCCGTAAGAGTTCTACTACCAGCATCTCTGCCTCTTCTGCCGAGGCTGCGTCCACAAAGCGTGTGGTGTAGAAGCCGGCCGGCTGCTTGCTCCCTATCAGCTTGCCAGGAAAGTTATCTCCGCGAATGAAGCAACGAAAGACTGGCATGGGCACCTAACGCCTGAGTTAAGCCGGACCGCTGCGCGGCACGGCGGAGTGGTAAACGCTACCACTTAAGCCGAGCCGCGAAGCGGTCTCGGCTTGAACGAATTGTTAGGCGGCACTACTCGAACGTCATCTCGAACGGGATGGTAATAGAGCGAAGTTTGCCAGAAGGTTCGTAGCGCCACGCTTTTACTGCTTGAAGAACAGCCTCTTTCCAGGCTGGATGCCCGGAAGCCGAAACAACAACGACGTTTGCAACGGTTCCGTCCCTTTGGATCGTGAGTCTGACTACTACATTTCCCCGTCTGAGCTCAGTAATGCGAGGAGCTTGAGGAGCGGGGCAAGAGATTGTCTCAGGATCGAGACCAGTGCACGTGGTCGCTTTGCCGGCCAAAGAACCGGCTGAAAAAAGTGATAGAGCCGAGAAGCCGGTAGCTGCGAGCCACTTCATGTGCCGCCTAACGCCTGAATTAAGCCGACCCGCGAAGCGGGTTCGGCTTGAATGAATTGTTAGGGCCATTGAAGCGAGGGTTTCGCCAGAGTGCAATGAACCAGAAGACAAGCCCTCCGCCCGTGGCGAGAAGCAGCGAAAACAGAGTTGTTGACAGCCCATTGAGCAAGAAGTCCTCCCAAGTTGACGTTGAGAACCACAGGAGAAGAAACAAGCTGGCGGCGGCAACTCCACCCATGATGGACTGCCACCAAGCTAGCCAACGTCTACGGATGAACAGCCAGATTATCGGAGTGCCGAAAAGAAGCATTACGGAGTAACTAATCACCAGCATTAGCCTGAACCACCACAGGGTATAGGTGTCATATGGTGGAACGAGGTGGGGAAGCTGAAGTATCAGGGGCGTTAGTAGCGCACCTAGAAAAACTCTGATCATGGCCCTAACGCCTGAATTAAGCCGACCCGCGAAGCGGGTTCGGCTTGAATGAATTGTTAGGCCTCTCCACCGGAAAGGCCCGCCACCACAAGCTTAAGCCTTGAGACCGCCTCAGTGGAACCGAAGCGGCCGGCCGCGCGATAGCTCTCATTTGCCGCATCCGCGTCCGAGCAGGCCTTGGCAAGAATGGTCTCCGCCACTGTCTGATGGAGGGCAATGCGCGCGGCGTACCTGGCCAGCACGGCTTGACCTGCCTGATCCGACTCGTGGCCGTCCAGGGCAAATGACCAATAGAAGTTGTCGTACTCGGCGCAGAATTCAGCGAACGACACGTGTCCAGCAGCACACTCGCGCACCAGGTCATCAGAGCGATCTAGTGCCGCAAGGAGATCAATCTCTGTCGGGTACGAGTTCATGTCTTGAGAGGCCTAACGCCTGAATTAAGCCGACCCGCGAAGCGGGTTCGGCTTGAATGAATTGTTAGGGGGCAAGCCGGCATCAAGCCAGGCAGCGTCAAACTGTGCTGCAGACATGACGCTAATCTTGTTGCTCAAGTCCACTAGCTGCGAGTCAAACAGGAAGATCGCCGGCGGGATGGGCGCTCGGTGTACGGGCATGTCAGCGTCATCAAAACCTATCTCGCGCAACACGGACCCGTCAGCGCCGCACTCTGTGACGATATGGGAGAGCCCAAATCTCTCGATGCCCTCGATCTCGCTCTTGCCCCAGCGCAGATAGATCATCCTTGCCCCCTAACGCCTGAATTAAGCCGACCCGCGAAGCGGGTTCGGCTTGAATGAATTGTTAGGCCGACGGCCCGTGAGAAACAAACTGCAAAGGCTCTCTTTGCAAGGACCATTCTGGCAGATAGACGCGGCCGAATGGTGGGGACAACAGCATGACGCCAGACTCCTCAACACCGATTGCCTGCATCTCCGCCGGCGTACGGACGATCAGCTCAATGGTGCCGGGTGTCTTCCCGTTCTCTAACAGTACGGAGTCTCCGATCTTCATGGTCGATCCGTCTGAGTAAGTAAACATGTCGCTTCCCGTCGCGGCCTAACGCCTGAATTAAGCCGACCCGCGAAGCGGGTTCGGCTTGAATGAATTGTTAGACGTGCCTATCACAGACTCCCGCCCGAGGCCGCGAAACGTATCAGCAGAAAGGCTAACAGCACAATGGCAAGAGTAAGGGCGCATATGGCTAAACCCACGAGGAGCTTGAGATTGGTTGCCAACTGGCGCCACTTGCTTGGCTGGAGAAAATGAAACACCCAGAAGGGCCACCACTCACCACCAGATGGTGAGTCAATTTTTTTGTGAAGATCGGGCATTTCTCTAGATATGCGGCCAGCTGAAGCCGTGGCCACTATGAAAGCGACTGCAGCAGACATCATGGCAGCAATGAGGACCATCATGCGTCGGTTACGAACCCCCTCAGTGCACGCCTAACGCCAGAATTAAGCCGACCCGCGAAGCGGGTTCGGCTTGAATGAATTGTTAGGCCTCAGTCGACATGGCTGCACGCCAAGCGACTGTCGCCTCTTTGATGCCGGGCAAGCTATCAAAAGCGCGGGTATGGCGCTCGTGGTAGCTCGTTGGGTTATGTCGCACAAGCCTGGCCAGATCTGCAGCGTAGACCGTACCTCTACAAGAGATCTGCTCCGACTCTTCGGGCGTGAGGTGCAAGTCGACGGAGTACAAGCCAACCGTGCCACATAGGACAGAAAGGTATAGATCACCATCGTTGTCGAAAAGCATCCACGACCCGGACTCTTCTGCGATAACTCTCATGAGGCCTAACGCCTGAATTAAGCCAACCCGCGAAGCGGGTTCGGCTTGAATGAATTGTTAGGTGCTGACTCAGGAAAGTCCATCAGCTGCTCCAAGCTAGGTGGCCGGCGACCAAAGTAGATAGAACCAGAATCAGGCACATCGTGCAAAGCCAGAAGCTAATGCACTGTGGAGCGGTCCGTAGCGCCTTGTTGGTGATCAGGGCATAGCCTGCGGCCGGAACAACAACAAGCATGAAAACGGAAGACAAGCCCATAAGAATCAGAAGCGGGCCTCTGAAGGGAGTGCGGAAGTCTAGGGCGACCAAGCTTGCCAGCGAGATAAGCCAAGTTCCCGATAGAGTGAAGAGCAAAGGTCGGCATCCCGACCATGGCGCGCATATCCATATCAGCACCTAACGCCTGAATTAAGCCGACCCGCGAAGCGGGTTCGGCTTGAATGAATTGTTAGGTGTCACGATCTGACCTCGAGAAGCCTCTCACCGCGCTGCCTATCAAGTAGATGCCGATTGCAGAGAACACCACCATCGCAAAGATCGCCGGGTATCCGTAGATACAGGAAGCTCTGCATATTGCAGCTTGCTCTGCTTTGAGTGATTGCCCGAAAGCTAGTAGCACTAAGAAAAGGCACCCTATCCCAGCAAGTAGGGCGGTGGCGTGGCCAGCAGGTGTTCCCTTCTTTGGTTGGGTCATCGCGGAACTCCAGTGACGCCTAACGCCTGAATTAAGCCGACCCGCGAAGCGGGTTCGGCTTGAATGAATTGTTAGGCCCCATCCGACGCCCCCGGCGTACGGAAGGCCGAGCGGAGCCAGCCAGCTCCAAACAACGTCAGTACGGGACCAATGCCAAGAGTTAGGAGGCCGCCGGTGTATTGAGGCTCTCGCTCCACGAAAGTGTTGTATAGAACCCAAGCGACGATACTCAAGCCAATGCCAGCACAGGCCAGCCCGAATAAAGCCTGCGGCACCCCCATTAGTATGCCGAGGGTGTGGATGAAAGTCCCGCGGCTTTGAGTGCTGCGGAGCTCACGCCCAAGATCAATCCAGTAGAGCACCACCAGGGGCAGACTGGCGAGGAAGAGTAGGAAGAAGAACCCGTTCTGGGTAAGCCCTACGAGCAACAGCGACAGAGGCATTGTCGCGATTGAAGCTCCGAGTTTTATCGCGGTCTTTCTCATGGGGCCTAACGCCTGAATTAAGCCGACCCGCGAAGCGGGTTCGGCTTGAATGAATTGTTAGCGCCCGCACCGCGATCTATGCGGATGCGTGCGCCATTGATGATGGTGGCATGGAATGGCTCTCCTCGATAGGTGAACCGGAACGAGCTAGGGGACGACCAGCTAGAAAAGACGAAGCCGGACAACTCCCCCTTGAATCCAAAGTGCTCAGCGAATGCAGCCAAGTCGACGGAACGAGAGGCTGCCACCTTGCTGCAGCACCCCTCAAGGCCTGTGGTAAGCGTCTCAAGAACCAAAGACTGATAGATCTCAGAGCGATAAACCACTACGCGTAGCGACTGTGCCTGAGGCGAATTGGGAGAATCAGTATCTGCAACCGAAGGAAGTGCTGCGCTGTCGCCAGCCGACATGAACTCGATGGCCGCATAGCTCGCTTTGGCTGTCACAGGGGTCAGCGAGGACTCGAATGCTTGTGCCGCCGCTAGGCAAGGCGCGAGAAGAAGGGCTGCTAGTAAGAGTGCTCTCATGGGCGCTAACGCCTGAATTAAGCCGACCCGCGAAGCGGGTTCGGCTTGAATGAATTGTTAGAGCCCATGTTGGAGCGGCTCACGCACCGCACTTGAACTCCGCCGCAGCTACCGCCTTTTCACTAGCCTCCAGCGATCTTTCTCTTGCGGCATCTGCATTCTCCTGGGTCGGCTCAGACTCCGCTTTGTCCAAGGCATCTTGCGCAATATCTGCGGCACGATCCGCCTCATCAATAAGCCGGTCAGCTCTTGCGTTGCAGCTCTCGCCGGATGCCACACGATTGCCGTCAACTTGCGTTGCGCAGGATGCGAGTAGCAACAAGTTGATGCTCAGGAAAATTCTCATGGGCTCTAACGCCTGAATTAAGCCGACCCGCGAAGCGGGTTCGGCTTGAATGAATTGTTAGGCGGCTCACGCATGGAACGCAAGCGCCAGAACTGGAGCTTGACCAGCCTCAACGCGTCGCCAGTTGACGAAGGCGGCGCACTCGACAAGAGCGGAGAATAGATCAGGTTGGCGAAGCTTGAAGTCTTGAGCGTGGTCAATAACAAGCGACAGCATCTGGCCGGAATCAACGTGCACAGTGGTCATGCCTGAGCTTGGATCATCCAGATATGAAAGACAGTCGATCCAGGCGTCCATGTTGCGGCCGTAGAAGGATGGGAACCCAAACGCCGTAGTGAATACGGAATGGAAGGACTCAACGTCCACGATGCTGTTTGCGTCAATTCGCATCATTGCTTCCGAGCAGCCTAACGCCTAGTAGACCCCAAAAGCGGGGAATAACGCAGAGTATTCAGCCGCGTGCTCTGGCTCGTCAACGGAGGATCTTTCGCACTATCAACCGCTTGGCCGTGATGTTTCTCTGAAAGAGCACGATCTGGCCACGGAATATCCGCCAATGATGCGGCGATAACGGTTTATCACCCTGCTTCCGGGGCGGTATCGGTGTCCTGATCGGGAGCGGGTTGAGGGGGGGCAACGTGATGGGCGGCCAGGAACGCTCGAAGTGACGCCGGCTTCACCGGTTTGGTCAGCAACCGATAGCCGCGCTCGCGGGCTTCGCGCTTCAGCTCGTCGCGACCGTCGGCGGTGAGCAGGGCGCCGGCGATGGGGCCGGGGCTGGCGGCGCGCAGGGCGTCGAGCGTGGCCAGGCCGTCGAGGCGGTCATGCAGGTGGTAGTCGACCAGCATCACCGCGGGATGCTCGGCGATCTTCTCCAGCGCTTCGTCGACGGTGGTGGCGGAAATGACGTCCACCTGCCAACGCCCCAGCAGCGCACGCATGCCATCGATGATCTCGCGGTCGTTGTCCACGCAAAGCACGCGGAGGCCTGCCAGCGAATCGCTTGCCAGGGCCGCACGGCGTGAGGACGTGCGGCGCTCGCTGACCTGGGTGCCGCGGGGCACCACGATCGAGAACATGCTGCCGCGGTCCACCGTGCTGCGCGCATCGAGTTCGTGCTGCAGCAGGCGCGAGATGCGCTGGCAGATCGACAGGCCCAGGCCGAGGCCGCGCTCACCCCAGTCGAACGGCTGCTGGTAGCGGTGGAACTCATCGTAGATCTGCCGCATGTGGTTGTCGGGAATACCCGGCCCGGTATCCCACACCTGCAGCACCACCTGATCGCCGCGCGCGCGCATACCGATCACGATGCGGCCCTCGCGCGTGTAGCGCAGCGCATTAGCCAGGAAGTTCTGCAGCACCCGGCGCAGCAGGCGGCGATCGCTACGCACTGGAACGGCGCGCGCGTGAACGCGCAACTTCAACCCACGGCCGGCAGCGACGGGTGCGTACTGCGCGGCCAGTTCGCGCAGGAGTTCGCCCGCATCGAAATCGGTGATCTGCGTCTGCAGACCGCCGGCGTCCAGTCGCGAGACGTCCAGCAGGCCGTCGAGCAGTTCTTCCGCCGCGCGCAGCGACGCATCCACGCGCTCGGCCAGATGTTGGCGCTCCTGCGCCTGAGCATCGGCGCCTTGCTCGCTGTCGCGCAACGCGCTGACGAAAAGGCGCGCTGCATTGAGCGGCTGCAGCACGTCATGGCTGATCGCGGCCAAGAAACGCGTACGCGACTGCTGCGCGTGCTCGGCGGCCTGGCTGCGTTCGGCGACGCGCTGCTCCAGCGTCTCGTTGGTTTCCAGCAGCAGCGATTCGGCGAGCTTGAAGTCGGTGATGTCGTTGTAACTGGTCACGTAGCCACCACCGGGCAGCGGCTGGCCGCGCATCTCGATCACCTGGCCATCGGCGCGGACGCGCTCGAAGATGTGGGGCGAACCGGCACGCATGTAGCGGATGCGCTTGTTGATCTGCGCATCGATGTCGCCTTCGCCCAACTCGCCGCGCTCGGCGTTGTAGCGGATCAGGTCCGCCACCGGTCGGCCCACGTATAGCATGCCCTCCGGATAGCCGAACATCTGCTGGTAGCGCCGGTTCCATGCGACCAGGCGCATCTCCGGGTCCACCACGCTGACGCCCGCGCTGATGTTCTCCAGCGTGGTGGAGAGAATCTCGCGGTTGAAACGCAGTTCCTGGCCGGCCTGGTCGAGCACCGCCACCACTTCGCCCAACTCCATGCCCGACCCGCGCAGCACGCTGGTCAGCACGATGCGGGCAGATGCTGCGCCGATGGCCGCCGCCAACAAGCGCTCGGTGAACTGCACCCAGGCCCGGTCGGCGGGTGCGTTCGGTTGCAGTTCGCGCTCCAGCAATTGCGCCTGTTCGGCAAAGGCGCGACGGGCATGGCGCTCGCCGACGACGCGTTCGGCCAACGTGCGCAGATCACCCACGCGCACACTGCCGGGCCATTCGCCCGCGACCAGCGCGGGACGCTGCGCATACGGATCGAGAAAAGGCGCGGCGCGCAGGCGCTCGTCGACGCCGGGACGCGAGCGCGCCGACACGATCATCATCGCGCCGGTGTTGACCAGCAGCGACCAGAACGTGCCGTGCGTCAGCGTGTCCCAGCCGCTCAGGCCGAACAGCTGCTGTGGCCGCAGCCACGTGATGCCGAACGGTCCGCTGTGCAGCCAGTGCATGTCGAACCAGCCGGCTTGCGTCATCGTGGGCAGCAGCAGCGTGTAGATCCACGTGGCGAAGCCGAGCACCATGCCGACCTCCACGCCGCGCCGGCTGGCGCCGCGCCAGTACAGGCCACCGATCAGGCCTGGCGCGAACTGCGCCACGGCCGCGAAGGCCATCAGGCCGTACGAGGCCAACGTGCTGTCGTTGCTGCTGCTGCGGTAGTAGGTGTAGGCCGTCAGCGCCAGCAGCAGGATCGCCACGCGGCGGATCCACAACACGCGCGAGGCGACGTCGGCTTCCGCATGGTGCTCGGCCCAGCCGCGACGCAGCAGCACCGGCATGATCAGATCGTTGCTGACCATCGTGGCCAACGCGATGCTCGCCACGATGACCATGCCGGTCGCCGCCGAGAAGCCGCCCACGTAGGCGACGATGGCGAGCGCCGTGCGGCCTTCGGCCAGAGGAAGCGCCAGCACATAGCTGTCGTCGGCTACGCTGCTGCCGCCGAACAACGCCACGCCTGCCGCCGCCACCGGCACCACCATCAGCGAGAACAGCGCCAGGTAGCCACCGAACAGCCAGCGCGCCTTGCGGATATCGCCCACGTCGCTGCATTCCACCACCGCGACGTGGAACTGGCGCGGCAGGCAGACGATGGCGAGGAAGCCGAGCAAGGTCTGTGCGATGAAGCCCACCGGTGGCGCGTTCTCGAACAGCGTGCGTGCCGAATCGGTCACCCGGATCTCATTGCCATCCAGCCACAGGTAGGCGAATACACCGACGGCGATCATCGCCACCAGCTTGACCACCGACTCCAGCGAGATCGCCAGCATCATGCCGTGGTGATGCTCGGTGGCGTCGACCTGACGGGTGCCGAACAACGCGGCGAACAGCGCCATCAGCAAGGCGACGTACAGCGCCGGATCGGTGAAGAAGCCGTGCGCGCTGTCGCCGCCTTCGCCGCTGAGTACGCTCAGGCTCATCGCCACGGCCTTGTACTGCAGGGCGAGGTAAGGCACCACGCCGATCAGCGCAATCACCGTGACCAAGGCGGCCAGACGCCGCGAGCGACCGTAGCGCGAGGAGATGAAGTCGGCGATCGAGACAGTGTTCTCGCTGCGCGCGATCAGCGCCAGCCGCTCGATGATGCGCCAGCCGAACAGCAGCAGCAGGACCGGGCCGAGATAGATCGGCAGATAGCCCAGGCCGTTGCGGACCGCGCTGCCGACCGCGCCGTAGAACGTCCACGACGAGCAGTACACGGCCAGCGCCAGGCTGTAGACCACCGGGCGCAGCCACGGGCGGTCGGGGTACATCGGGCGGCGGTCGCCCCACCACGCCACGCCGAACAGCAGCGCGGCGTAGCCGATCGACACCAACAGCAGGATCCAGCTGGAAACCAACGCCCTCTCCCCGGCGCTTACGCCGTCGCCGAGTGTACTGCGTGGCGTGCGCTCAGGTGGCGTCCGGTCCGAGTAGTCCGCGCACCGCGGTTTCGGCCTGGCCGCGCAATTCGGGGATGGCGATGCTCTCCCACACGCAGCCGATGCGCAGGCTACCGAGGATGAACACCCGTGGCTGCGACTCGCCGCGCGCATCGACCATCCGGCCATCGCGCGCAGCCTTCAAGCCGATGCCGTGCGGTCCGGCTTGCGCATGGCCCTTGCCGAGCAGGTCGTGCAGCAACGGGCTGCGCATGGTCTGCGCGCGCATTTCCACGCCGGTGGCGTTAACCACATAGTCGACGTCGAACTCGTCGATACGGCCGTCGCGCGCGTGCGTGCTGACGCGCAGGCGAGGGCCTTCGGCCATCACCGTATCCAGCCGGCCCCGATGCAGCCGCAGCTGGCCGCGTTCGACCAGCGCCTGCAGGCGGGCATGCACCTCGGGCGCGATGCGGTGGCGGTGCACGTCCCACTGGCGCACCACGTGGCGCAGGAAACGGCGCTGGTCCGGCACCGAAAGCGATTGCCACAACGCCTGGACGTGCGGGCGGATGCGCTCCATCGCCGATTGCCAGGGCAATCCGTCGGCCACCGCCTGCTTTGCCGCGTTGCGCAGGAAACGCATGCGCGTGCGCAGGTCCATCGCCTGCAGCGGTGCGGGGTCGTAGGTGGCGGCCGGTCCGTGGCAATGCGGGAGCGGCAGCAGGGCGTGCCGCGAGAGCACATGGATCGTGCCCGCGTGGCCGTTGTCGGCCAGGCTGAGCACCGTGTCGACCATGCTCAGGCCGGAGCCGACGATGCACAGGTCGGTGTCGGTCGGGATCGCCTTGATCGCATCGAAATCCCATGCGGCCAGCGAACGGCCCGCCGGCAACTGCGGCGCGCCGCGCGCCGGCAGCGGTTTGGGCGTATTGCCTACCGCCAGCACGACGCCCTTCGCATGCAAGGCGCCGTGCGTTTCGAGGCGCAGGGTCGCGCCATCGGCCTCGGGGTCGAGTTCGGTGACACGGTCGTGCATCACATGCAGCGTCGCCGGGCTCGCCGCGATGGCTTCGCCCAGCCTGACGCGTAGGTACTCGCCGTAGCGCCGGCGCTCGATGAACGCATGCGCCAGCGTGTCGCGATCGGGGCCGCCGGGCGGCGTGGTGGCCACGACGTAGTCGAGGAAGTCAGCGGGTCGGTCGTCGAACGCACTCATCCGTGCGGCCGGCACGTTCAACACGTGCTCGCCATGCGTCGTCGCGTAGGCCACGCCCTGCGCGAGCGTGTCGCGGGGCTCGATCATCACGATGCGCAGTGGCGCGGTGGCCTGGCGCAAGGCCTGCATCGCGACCAGCACGCCGCCGGCGCCGCCGCCGATGATCGCAAGGTCGCAGGGCGGCAGCGGGGCGGTCGGGGTGTCTTCGCTCATACGCCCATTGTAGCGAATGCCCCGCGTCGTCCCTGCCAGACGGCTACATCAGCGAGTCCGCCAGTCGCGCGATGCCTTCGCGGCTGCGCTGCCAGCCCGGCCGCCGCTGCCATGCGTCGGCCTCCACGACATCGGCGTGCGCCAGGTAGTCGGCTTCGATGGCGCGGATACGGGCCACGACACCGGCGTCGTAGCAGACCAATCCGATCTCCGCATTCAGCGCGAACGAACGGATATCCAGATTGATCGAGCCGACCAGGGCGATATCGTCGTCCACGGTCAGGTGCTTGGCGTGCAGGAAGTGCGGGCGATACAGCGCGATCTTCACCCCGCAGGCGAGCAGCTCCGCATAGTAGGACTGCTGCGCCCATGCCGTCAGCGGCTGGTTGTTGGTGGCCGACAGCACCAACTGCACGTCCACGCCCGACAGCGCCGCGATACGCAACGCGCTGAGCGTGGCATCGTCCGGCACGAAATAGGGCGTGGTCAGCACCACCTTGCGGCGTGCCAGATGGATCAGCGCATTGACGGTGTCACGCGCGTTCTCGAACGGATACGCAGGCCCGCTGGGCAGCAGTTGCGCGGCAACATCCTGCGGCTGCACCGACAGGTCCGGCTGCACCTCCAACCGCTCGCCGGTCTCGATGTACCAGTCGCTGGCGAACACGCCTTCAAGATGCGACACCACCGGCCCCTGCACGCGCGCGACGAGTTCGCGATTCGGGTGGCCGGGAACGAACGTCGCATCCGCGAGGTTCTGCGACCCGACGTAGCCGATGCCGTTGTCGATCACCGCGATCTTGCGATGGTTGCGCAGGTCCATGCGGCCGCTGCGCCGCCAGCGCAGGCCGCCGGGGAGCATGTCGTGCACGATGACGCCTGCCGTGCGCAGTCGCGTGCGATACGCGCGAAGACCGCGCTTGGCACCGACGGCATCCAGCAGTACGCGGCAGGTGATGCCGCGCGCAGCGGCGTCGCACAGGGCGGAGGTCACCGCTTCGCCGACGGTGTCATCGAACATCAGGTAATACAGCAGATGGACCTGCTGCTTCGCCGCGCCGATGTCGTCGAGCAGCGCGCGCAGCGACGCCTCGTAGTCGTCCAGCAGCGCCACCGCATTGCCATGGGTCGGCATGAACGCGCCCTGGCGTTCGATCAGCGGCGCCATTTCGGCCGCGGCACCGTCGTACGGGGTCCAGCGCAGTGCGCTGAGCGGGCGCTGCTCTTCGCGGATCACATCGGAAGCGCGGGCCTGCCGTGCGACGCGTTCGCGCGACAGCCAAGGGTGCCCCAGCAGTAGGTACAACGGCAGGCCGAGCAGCGGCACGAACCCGACCAGCAGCAGCCAGCTGCGCGCGGCGGCCGGGGTGGTCCGGCTGGGGATCCACCACAGCGCCGCCAGCCGGATCAGCCAGTCGATGATCAGCAGGGCGGTGCCGAAGGACCACTCCATGCGGCGCTACCGTCGGAAGAGGATGTGCCGATTCTGCGCAGGCGCGCGGGCAAAAGAAAACCCGCCTTGCGGCGGGTCTTCGGGAAGCGTGGGCCGGGCTTTCGCCCCAGGCTCACTTGATCTTGCCTTCCTTGTAGATCACGTGCTTGCGCACGACCGGGTCGTACTTCTTGATTTCCATCTTGCCCGGGGTGTTCTTCTTGTTCTTGTCCGTCGTGTAGAAGTGGCCGGTGTTGGCCGAGGAGATCAGACGGATCTTGTCGCGCTTGGATGCCATGTGTAGTTACTCCTCAGACCTTTTCGCCGCGGGCGCGCAGCTCGGCCAGAACGGAGTCGATGCCGTTCTTGTCGATGGTGCGCAGGGCGTGCGCGGACACTTTCAGCTTGACCCAGCGGTTTTCGCTGGCGACCCAGAAACGGCGCTCGTGCAGGTTGGGCAGGAAACGACGACGGGTCTTGTTGTTGGCGTGCGAGACGTTGTTACCGGTCTGCACACGCTTGCCGGTGACTTGGCATACGCGGGACATACGCACCTCGATAGGTAATTGTGTCGCCCATAGCCCGGGAGACGGCGGCCCGGCGGACGGCCTGCAGGACAGGTCGGACACCACGCGATACGGTCGAAAATCGCTGCAGACACAAGCCGGAATCGCATTTCCGGCCGCAGATCCGGCAGTACCGGACGCAGCGAGCCGCGCATTATGCCGAGGTTTCCCTTGTGCTGCAACCACTTAGGGCGGGCGGCGGCGTTGGCCGAAGCCCGCCTGCCAAGCGTAGGTCGGGCCTCGGCCCGACATCGCGGCGTCTCGGCGGCTGGAAGGCCGGATGGCGAGGTGGGCCGGGGCCCACCCTACGGGTTATGGCGCGGCGGCGGCCGTCTTGGCGGGGGCCGCCTTGCTGGCGGCGATGAAGGCCCGGATCTGGCTCTCGAGTACCGGCAGGGTTACCGAACCCTGCTTCAGCACGGCGTCGTGGAAGGCCTTGATGTCGAATTTCGGGCCCAGCTCCCGCTCCGCCTCGCCGCGCAGGCGGACGATGGCGATCTCGCCCAGCTTGTAGCTCAGCGCCTGGGCCGGCCAGGAGATGTAGCGGTCCACCTCGGTGGTGACCTCGTGCTCGGACAGGGCGGTGTGGTCGCGCAGGTAGGCCAGGGCCTGGTCGCGGCTCCAGCCCTTGTGGTGCACGCCGGTGTCGATCACCAGGCGGGTGGCGCGCCACATCTCGTAGGTCAGGCGGCCGAAGTCCTCATAGGGCGTCTCGTAGATGCCCATCTCCTTGCCCAGCTTCTCGGTATACAGCGCCCAACCTTCGCCGTAGGCGGAGATGTAGTTGTCGCGGCGGAAGGCGGGCTGCTCGCCCTGCTCCTGCGCCAGCGCGGCCTGCAGCGAGTGGCCGGGCGAGGATTCGTGCAGCGTCAGCGCCGGCAGGTTGTACAGCGGGCGCGACGGCAGGTTGTAGGTGTTGAGCCAGTACGTGCCCAGGCCGCCGCGGCCGGCGGTCCAGAACGGCGCGATGTCGGCGGGGACCTCGACGATGGTGAAGCGCCCGCGTGGCAGCGTGCCGATGTACTTGCCGACCTCGCCATCGACGCGCTTTGAGATCCACGCTGCGCGGTCGAGGAGCTGCTGCGGCGTCTTCGCATAGAACTGAGGATCGGTGCGCAGGAAGGTCAGGAATTCGGCGAACGTTCCCTTGAAGCCGGTCTGCTGGATCACCTCCTGCATCTCGGCCTGGATGCGCGCGACTTCCTTCAGGCCGATCGCGTGGATCTGTTCGGCGGTCAGGTCCAGCGTGGTGTATTCGCGGATCTGCTGTGCGTAGAAATCCTTGCCGCCCGGCATCGCTTCGGCCGCCAGCGTAGTGCGGGCCTGCGGCACGTATTCGCTGCGGAAGAACGTGAGCAGCGTGGCGAACGCGGGTACGACCTGTTCGCTGATCGCCGCGCGCACGTCCTTGCGCAGCGCTTCCTGCTCGGCAGCAGGAATGTTGGACGGCATCTTCTTGTAAGGCGCGTAGAAGGTGGACTGTTCGGGGTCTCGCTGCTCGGCCACGGCGGCGATGGAGACGTCGCGCCCGTCCAGCACCGCGCGCGGCACGGTGAAGCCGCGCTTCAGTCCGCTGCGCATGTTGGCGATGTGCTGGTCGAAGTAGCGCGGCACATCGCGCAGCCGCGCGGCATAGGCGCGGTAGTCGTCGGCGGTCTTCATCTGCCGGCGCGCCATGAAGGACAGATTCGACCAGAACGACGAATCGGAGTTGAAGGGCATCTCGTACGCACGCAGGCGCACTTCCGCCGCCAGGTTTTCCACCTGCGGGCGGTAGATCGCCAGGTTGATGCGGTTCTCGGTCGACAACTGCGCGGCGTCGATGCCATCGAGGTCTGTCAGGACCTGCTCCCACACCTTGAGGCGCGCCTGGTGCGCAGCGGCCCCAACATCGGGCAAACGGGTTTTGTCACCGCTGGTGTCGGTGTCTTCGTCGGCCTGGCCGGTCTGTTCCTGCCGCCATTTCCATTCTTTTTCGTAGAGCGCCTGAAAGCGCTGGTCGGCGTCGGAAGGGGCGAAGGCGAGCGCCTGCAGGGGCGCGAAGGCCAGCAGGAGGGCGGCGGTTCGAAGGTTCAAGGCGGGCATCCGGCAAAAGCAGAAACCGGATGGTAAAGCAGTGGTGCGCTCAGCGCTTTCCTACGAAAGGCCTGCGGTCAGGCACGGGTACGCAACCGCTCCAACACGCCGTCCAGCGTGTCCAGGTCGGTGTACTGGATGACCAGCTTGCCCTTGCCGCCCCGCCCATGGGCGATGGTGACGCGGGTGCCCAGGCTCTCGGAGAGTTCGGTTTCCAGCGAGGCGATGTCGGGCTGCGGCGCCGCCTTGGCGGGCTTGGCCTTCTTGCCGTTGACCGGCACCTTGCCGGCGGCGAACTGCTGCGCGCGGTGTTCGACTTCGCGTACCGACCAGCCTTGTTCGGCGGCATCGGAGGCCAGCTTGCTGGCCAGGTCCGGCGACAGCGTGAGCAGGGCGCGGGCGTGGCCCATTTCCAGGCGACGGGCTTCGAGCAGGGCGCGGATGGCGGGCGGCAGTTCCAGCAGGCGCAGCAGGTTGGAGACCGCGGCGCGCGACCGGCCGACCGCTTCGGCGGCTTCGGCGTGGGTCAGCGAGAACTCGTTGATCAGGCGTTGCAGCGACTGCGCTTCTTCCAACGGATTGAGGTCTTCGCGCTGGATGTTCTCGATCAGGGCCATCGCGATGACGGTGCGGTCGTCGAGTTCGCGCACCACCACCGGCACTTCGGCCAGCCCGGCTTCCTGCGAGGCGCGCCAACGGCGTTCGCCGGCGACGATCTCGAACTTGCCCGCCGACAGCTCGCGCACGACGATCGGCTGGATCACGCCCTGCGCCTTGATCGATTCGGCCAGCTCGCTGAGCTTGGACGGATCCATCGCCATGCGCGGCTGGTACTTGCCCGGTTGCAGCTGCTGTACGGGCAGCGTGCGCAACGCTTCGCCCGGCTGCGCTTCCGGCGGTGGCGTCTCGGCGGCTTTCGGGCCGAGCAGGGCTTCCAGTCCGCGACCCAGGCCGCGCTTCTTCGGGGCGCTCATCACGCGTGCTCCATGTGCTGCTGTTGCTTCTTGCGGTCGGCCTGGCGGCGCAGGATCTCGCCGGCCAGGCCCAGGTAGGCCACGCCACCGCGCGAGGTGCGGTCGTAGCCGACGATGCTCTGGCCGTGGCTGGGCGCTTCGGCCACGCGCACGTTGCGGGGCACGATGGTGCGGAACACCTTGTCGCCGAAATGCGTGGTTAGCTCGCCGGACACGGCGTTGGCCAGGTTGTTGCGGATGTCGAACATCGTGCGCAGCACGCCTTCGATCTCCAGGCCCGGGTTCAGGCGCGTGCGCAGCGCATCGATCGTTTCCATCAGCGCGGACAGGCCTTCCAGTGCGTAGTACTCGCACTGCATGGGCACCAGCACGGAGTCGGCGGCGGTCAGCGCATTGAGCGTGAGCAGCGACAGGGCGGGCGGGCAGTCGACGATGATGAAGTCGTAATCGCCGCGCAGGTTTTCCAGCGCACTCTTCAGGCGCTGCTCGCGGCCGTCCGAGTCCATCAGCTGGATCTCGGCGGCGGTCAGGTCGATGTTGCCCGGCATCAGGTCGAAACCTTCGGCCGTGGTGACGACGGCGGCCTTCGCCTCCACCTCGCCCAACAGCACGTCGCAGGTCGAGGCTTCGACCTCGCGCTTGTCCACGCCGCTGCCCATCGTCGCGTTGCCCTGCGCATCCAGATCGACCAGCAGCACCCGTTGCGGCGCGCGTGCGAGCGCGGCGGCCAGGTTCACGGCGGTGGTCGTCTTGCCGACTCCGCCTTTCTGGTTGGCAATGGCAATGATGCGGGCCATGCGAGGGCGCCTTATCGATTACGGGGTGAGTAGGGGATTATGGGGGGTCGGGAGCGGGCGTGCGAAATCATCTCAACGGACGTACCGGTCGCAGCCGGTCATCAGCCCGCTGCTCCACGTCGCGGTGACGTGGGCCGCTCAGTCATATCAAGGGGTTACACGGCGCGCACCGGTGCGGTGCGCGGTTCAGTCGCGGCGGACGACGACCATGTGGCGTTCGCCAACCAGACCGGGGACGGTCAGGGGTTCGACAGTCGCCAGGGACCAGCCGGTCGGCAGGGCCGCGATCTCGTCGTCGGGGCGCACGCCCTTCATCGCCAGCAGCGCACCGCCGGGTTTCAGCAGATGGCCGCCGACCTCGATGATGCCCGCCAGTACGTCCAACGCACGCGCAGTGAGTGCGTCGTAGGCCTGAGGTTCGTCGAGTGCCTCGGCACGCGATTCGGCCACGCGTGCGTTGTCGAGTTTCAGTGTGCGCACGGCTTCGCGCAGGAAGCGCGCCTTCTTGCCGTTGCTTTCCACCAGCGTCACGCGCAGGCCGGGCTTGGCGATGGCGAGCGGGATACCCGGCAGGCCGGGACCGGTGCCAAGGTCGGCGAGCGCGCCGCCGTTCGTCGCCAGCGCATCCACGAACGGATGCATCGCCAGCGAATCCAGCAGATGACGGGTGACCATCTCGCGCGGGTCGCGGATCGCGGTGAGGTTGTAGGTCTTGTTCCAGCGGTCGAGCAGGGCCAGGTAGGCCAGCAGGCGCGGCGCCAGCGCATCGGCGTCGAGGCCGAGCGCGACAAGGCCGCGGTGCAGGGTGTCGCGCAGGTCGGCGGGAAAGGCGGTGTCGTTCATCGCCGTATTATCGCAGGCCTTCGCGTCGGCCCCGCGGATGCCACGCGAGCGCGGCGCGGTAGTCCGGCCGCGGCGCCCATTCGTGCAGGTGCCAGTCGTCGGCCCGTCCCAGGCTGGGGTCGCAGGCGGCGAGGCGCGGCCCATCCCCGTCCAGCACGACATGGAAACGGTGCAGCCCGAAGGAAATGCCCTGGCCATGCGCCTTCAGCACGGCCTCCTTGGTGCACCACAGGCGGACGAAGGCGAGCAGGCGCGCGTCGTCGTCGTCGAGGCCGCGGAGCCAGGTGGTCTCTTCGGGATGGTAGAAGCGCTCTGCCAGGTCCATCGCGCGTGGTCGCGGGCGCAGGCGTTCGATATCGACGCCCAGCTCGATGTCTTCGCCCAGCGCCAGCAGCAGCGCCTCGCCACTGTGGCTCCAGCCTGTTTCCAGATGGTGGAGCGGTGCAATGAAGTGCGGCCTGCCTTGCGCGTCGCGGGTGATCGGCAACGTTTCGGGAGCGAAGCCCAGCGTACGCGCCAGTGATTCGCGTGCTTGCGGTTCGCCACGTTGCCGCGGCGCATGCGGCAGCAGCCACATCGCGATACCG
This sequence comes from Pseudoxanthomonas sp. YR558, assembly GCF_900116385.1. Classification (NCBI taxonomy): domain Bacteria; kingdom Pseudomonadati; phylum Pseudomonadota; class Gammaproteobacteria; order Lysobacterales; family Lysobacteraceae; genus Pseudoxanthomonas; species Pseudoxanthomonas sp. YR558. The sequence goes on from NZ_FPCI01000002.1 coordinate 19,785, forward strand.
TCGTGGCGCCAATCGGCGGGTGCTTCGCGCCAGTTCATGCGTGCGCACGCCGCGCGTGGTGCGACACAGCGTGCAATCCCGGCGCAACAGCGGTATCCAGCAGCGGCAAGGACGCGTCCCCCATGTGAGTTAACGGTGGTTTCACGCCGGACCGTAAAGATGCAAGCGTGCCCCGCAGCGTGGGGTTCTGTCCATCAAGGGAGGAAGCGGCATGAATTTTCTGATCTATTTGATTGTCGGCGGCGTCGCCGGTTGGCTGGCCAGCATCGTGATGAAGCGCGATGGCTCGCAGGGCATCATCCTGAACATCGTCGTCGGCATCATCGGGGGCTTCCTCGGCGGCTGGTTGCTGCCGACGCTGGGCCTGGGTCTTGGCGGCGGCTGGGTCGGCTTCCTGATCACCGCCTTCATCGGCGCCGTGGTCCTGCTACTGATCGTCAACCTGCTCAGCCGGGGTCGCGCCCGATAGCGGTTCCGCTGCGGCCGCGTGCGCGTTCGAGACGCACCCAAGGCCCGTGGCAAGAAGAAGGCCCGGCATCCGCCGGGCCTTCTTCATTTCCGTCGTTCAACCGCCCAGCCGTACCCACGCCGGTGCGTGGTCGCTCGGGCGCTCCCAGGTACGCGGCTCGCGGTCGATGCCGGATTCCACCGCATGCCCGCGCAGCGCGTCGGAGACCAGGGTCAGGTCGATGCGCAAGCCGAGGTTGCGGCGCAGCCCACCCATCCGGTAGTCCCACCAGCTGTAGACGTTGGCTTCTTCGCTGTGCAGGCGGAAGGCATCGTGCAGGCCCAGCGCGTACAGCCGCTGCAGCGCGCCGCGCTCGGCGGTGGAGGTGAGGATGTGGCCGTCGTTCCAGACTTTCGGATCGAACACGTCGCGGTCGTCCGGCGCGATGTTGAAGTCGCCCATCACCACCAGCTTCGGATGCGCCTGCAGTTCGGCGGCCAGCCAGTCGTGCACCGCATCCAGCCAGCGCAACTTGTAGGCGTACTTGTCGGTGCCCACGTCCTGCCCGTTGACCACGTACAGGTTGACGATGCGCACGTCGCCGACGGTCGCAGCGATCACGCGCTTCTGCTCATCCTCGAAACCGGGAATGCCCACCTGCACGTCGCCGATCGCTTCGCGCGACAGCAGCGCCACGCCGTTGTAGGTCTTCTGCCCGGCGAACACGCTGCGGTAGCCCAGCTCCGCCAGTGCGGTGTCGGGGAAGCGGTGGTCTTCCAGTTTGGTTTCCTGCAACCCGACGATGTCAGGCGCGAACGCGCCCAGCCATTGCGTGAGGTGCGGCAGGCGCACGTTGAGCGAATTGACGTTCCAGCTGGCGATCTTCATGGCGGCGATTCTATGCCAGACCAGGCGATCAGGCGCCCGAGGGTTCGTCGACGACGACGGCCCCGTGCGCTTCGCCCTCGCCATCGCGCATCAGGCGTGCGGCCATCCAGGCGGCCAGCACCATCATCGCCATGCCGAACAGGGCGATCGCGCGCATCGCGCCGGTGAAGGCGGTGCGTGCGGTATCGACGACGGCTGCGCCGGCCGCTCCGCCCAGTTCGCTGCCGACGGCAACGGCGCCACCGAGCGTGGACAATGCACGGGTCGCGTCGTTATCGGCGAGCGAGGCGGGAAGGGCGGGATCCAGCCATAGCCGGTAGGCGAGCATGCCGGCACTGCCCAGCAGGGCGATGCCCAGCGCGCCACTCAGTTCGGCACTGGTCTCGGCCAGCGCCGACGCGGCGCCCGCGCGTTCCGGCGGTGCGGTGGTGATGATCAGTTCGTTGCCGACGGTGAACACCGGCGCCATGCCCAGGCTCATCGCCAGCATGCCGGCGATCAGGATCCACAACCCGTACGGCGGAACCACCAGCGCCGTGATGCCGAAGCCGATCGCCGCGAGCAGCAGGCCGCGCACCATCACCCGGCGCGCGCCCCAGTGGCGTGCGAGCCGTGGCGCCAGCAGCGAGCCTACGGTGAAGCACAGCGACCACGGCACGGTCGCGACGCCGGCCTGTAGCGGCGTTAGCCCGAGCACCAGCTGCAGGTACTGGGTCATGAAGATGTACACGCCCATCATCGACAGGCCCGCGAGCGCATAGGCCACGATGGCCGCCGAGAACGCGGGTCGCCGGAACAGCGTCACGTCGAGAAACGGATACGCCAGATGCTTCTGCCGACGGACGAACAGCACGCCGAGGGCGAGGCCGACCAGCAACACGCCGAATCCGCGTGGATCGATGCCGAACTCCGCGATGCGCTTCAGCCCGTAGACGACGGCCAGCACCGAGAACAGCGACTGCACCATGCTGAGCGGATCGAGCTCGCCGGCGTCCGGGTCGCGGTATTCGGGCAGCAGCTTCGGCCCCAGCAGCAACAGCAGCACCATCACCGGCACCGCGGCGAGAAACGCCGCGCCCCACCACCACCATTGCAGCAACATGCCGCCGACCAGCGGGCCGATCGCACCGCCGACCGAGAACGCCGCGATCCACACGCCGATGGCGAACTGGCGCTCGTGTTCGTCATGGAACATGTTGCGGATCAGCGACATCGTCGAGGGCGCCAGCGTCGCGCCCGCCACGCCGAGCAGCGCGCGCATCGCGATCAGCATCTCCGCGCTGCGCGAGAACGCCGCGATCACCGAGGCCGCCGCGAACGCCGCCGCACCGATCAGCAACAGCTTGCGCCGGCCGATCCGGTCGCCCAGCGTGCCCATCGTGATCAGGAAGCCGGCGACCAGGAAGCCGTACACATCGACGATCCACAGCAACTGGCTAGCGCTGGGGTCCAGTTCGGCGCTGATGGCCGGCAGCGCGAGGTTCAGCACGGTCAGGTCCATCGCATAGACCATGCAGGGCAGGGCGATGATGGCCAACCCGATCCATTCGCGGCGGGTGGCTTTAGCGGGCGGGTTCAGGGTCGACATGGCGGTCCGTCAGAGGGCATCTTCCCGTTCGACGAACGGGAACGCCGATTCTCGACGAAGTCGCGGACAGGCGTCGCCCGCGATGTCCGCGTTGGGCTCAGCGGATGATGAAATCGATGAACCGTGCGACCTTCGAGTACGGCGGCTTCAGCAGGTCGCTGCCCGCGCGCCGCGGCTGCCACAACACCGGCAGCGACTTGCTCATCGCATCGAAGCCCGCGCGTCCGTGGTACGCGCCCATGCCGCTGGGCCCGACGCCGCCGAACGGCAATGCGTTGATGCCGAAATGCAGCACGGTGTCGTTCACGGTCACGCCGCCGGCGAGCGTGTTCTGCAGGATCTTCTCGACCCGGTCGCGATCGTGGCTGAAGGGATACAGCGCCAGCGGGCGGTCATGCGCGTTGATGTAGGCCAGCGCCTCGTCCAGCGAGCCGACGGTGCGGATCGGCAGGATCGGGCCGAAAATCTCGTCCTGCATCACCTTCGCGTCATCGCCCGGCTCGAGCACCACGGCGGGCGCGAACAAACGCTGGGCACGGTCGTGGGCGGCGGCGAGTGGGATCACCTCGAGCCCGCGCTGGCGTGCGTCGTCCAGGTAGCCGTCGAGGCGCGCGAACTGACCGTCGTTGATGATGCGGGTGTAGTCGCCGGCATCGGACAGGTCGCCGTAGCGTGCGGCGACCTGGTCGCGCAGCGCCTGCACCAGCGCATCGCGCCGGCTGCGGCCCACCAACAGGACGTAGTCGGGTGCGATGCAGGTCTGTCCGCCATTGAACCACTTGCCGGTCGCCAGGCGCGCCGCGGCCTGTTCCACCGGATAGTCGTCGCAGACGATGGCAGGCGACTTGCCGCCGAGTTCCAGCGTCAGCGGGGTGAGGTTGGGCGCGGCCGCCGCCATCACCTTGCGGCCCACCGCGGTGGAGCCGGTGAACACCAGGTGGTCGAACGGCAGGGCCGCGAACGCGGCGGCCACGTCGGCGCCGCCGGCCGCGACGGTGACGCGTTCCAGCGGAAAGACTTCCGCCAGCAGCGAGCGCAGGAACTCGGTCGTGCGCGGCGTGTGTTCGGACGGCTTCAGGTAGACGTGGTTGCCGGCGGCGATGGCCGTCGCGAGCGGGATCAGGGCGAGATTGACCGGATAGTTCCACGGCGAGATCACGCCGACCACGCCGACCGGCGCCTGCCGCACCTCCGCGCGCGCAGGCCAGAAACGCCAGCCCACGCCGACGCGCTTGGGCTTCATCCACCGGCGCAGGTGCGACGCCAGGTGGTCGATCTCGTTGAGCACCGTCATGCCATCGGCGATCAACGATTCATGGCGCGAGCGGTGACCGAAGTCGGCAGCGACCGTGTCGGCCATTTCCGGCAGGCGACGCTTCAGCGCATCGCGCAGCCGCCGCAGATCGTCGCGGCGCTGCGCGTAGTCCGGCTTGCGGGCCTGCCAGGCCTGCCGCAGGCGTTCCAGTGTTGGCGCCAGGTCGGTCATCTGCGTATCGCGTGGGGCGTGGCCACCGGACGGCGGCGCAGCGGGCTCGCCCCCCGCCGTGGCGGCCGTGATCGCGGCGTTGGCGGCGGTGATGGCCGCGTTCGCGGCGGTGGTGGCGGCATGCGGAAAGGTCGTCATCGCCCGAGTGTATGCCTTCCCCTACGAGCGGGCGCACTACAATCCCGGCATGACCGACACTCTGACCGCCCTGCGCCCCTATCTTGGCCGCTTTCCCGTCCTGGGCCCGCGGGTCTACGTCGATCCGGCCGCCACCGTGATCGGCGATGTGGAACTGGCCGAGGACGCGTCGGTCTGGCCGGGCAGCATCCTGCGCGGCGACGTCAACTTCATTCGCGTCGGTGCGCGTACCAACGTGCAGGACGGCACCATCGTCCACGTCAGCCACCACAGCCCGTACAACAAGGCGGGCTACCCCACGCTGATCGGCGCCGACGTCACCATCGGCCACGGCACCATCATCCATGCCTGCACCATCGAGGACCTGTGCTTGATCGGCATGGGTGCCTGCATCCTCGATGGCGCCACGGTGAAGAAGTACGGCTTCCTCGGTGCGGGCGCGGTGCTAGGCCCGGGCAAGGTGGTGGGCGAGGCCGAACTGTGGCTGGGCAATCCGGCCCGCTTCGCCCGCATGCTGACCGAGAAGGAAATCGAGAGCCTGCATTATTCCGCGGGCCACTACGTGCGGTTGAAGGACCACTACCTGCAGCCGGCACCGCCAACAGCATGACGGTCGCGGCGCATCCTGCGCCGCATAGGAGATCCGCATGACCTGGAAACCGCGCGGCTACACCTCCGCCGCCCCCTATCTCGTCGTGGACGGCGCGCAACGCACGATCGATTTTCTCGTCGTGGTCTTCGGCGCCGAGCCGCTGCGCATGCATCCGATGGGCGATCGCCTCGGGCATGCGGAAGTCCGCATCGACGACACCGTGCTGATGCTGGCCGACGGCATGGAAGGGTGGCCGGCCATCGCCAGCCACGTGCATGTCTACGTGCCGGATGTCGACGTCACCTGGGCGCGCGCGCTGGCGGCGGGCGCCGAGCCGGTGCAGGCGCCGGAAGAGAAGGGCGACGGCGATCGCCGTGGCGGTTTCCGCGATGCCGGCGGCACCACGTGGTGGATCTCGACGCAGGTGGCGTGAGCAGGGGTGGTCAACGCGTCGGCGGCAGCCGGCGCTCGACGGTCCGCAGCAGGAACGCGGTGCCCAGCGCGGCGGCCAGGATTACCAGCAGGGTGATGCCCACCCGCCCATAGCCCAGCGTGTCGGCGTTGAGGAACGGATACGGATACCAGCCGGTCAGCGCGCCATGCGCCATCGTGTAGGCGAGCCATGCCACCGGCCACGCGAACGCCCAGCCGACGGTACGCAGGTCGATGCGCGGGCGCGGGCCCAGCAGCAGCCAGCCCGCCAACGTCCACAGCGGCGAAAAATGATGGAAGCCGGCGTTGATCCAGCGCCCGATGCCGGTGTGCTGCACGAGTCCGGCCAACAGCGTGGCGGCCACCACGCCCGTCACCGCGATACCGAGCAGCGCGTCCAGACGCAACACCCGCCACAGGGCGCCGTCGCGTCGCGGATCGATGACCAGGCTGACCGCAGCGGCGAGTACTAGCAGATTGCTCTGCACGGTGAAGTAGCTGAAGAACCGGAGCAGTCGGGTCGACAGCGCGGCCGGGGCGGCGGCGGTCGTCGTGTTCACGTCCTGCCCGCCGGAGACCAGCAGCACGAGCTGCGCGACGATCGTCGCGGCGACCACCAGGGCCAGGATCAGGTTCCAGGTGCGCTGCATACGGGGTCTCCAGCGTGAAGCGGTCGCGGAAAGGGTGCGGTCGCCTGTTCGAGCGCCGCCAACAACGCCATCGCCTCCTGCCGGCTCGCCCCGCACATGTCCGGCCCGGGCTTCAGCGTGCCGCAGAAGGCCGGCCTTTCCGGTCTCCCGAACAAGCGGCAGCGCAGCGCTTCATCCAGCTGCACGCACGGGACCCCGGCCGGCTTGCCATGCGGCATGCCGGGGATCGGCGAGGTGATCGACGGCGCGGTGCAACAGGCTGCGCAGCCCGACCGGCAGGAGAAGACCGTGTCCACGGGGGCGGAGTGTAGTGCGGCTGGGCAAGCGTGGCGTGTCCGGCTAAAGTCGGGCATGGGGAAGGCGCATGGACCGCGGGATGCATCCGTTCAACCACAACGATCCGATTGCGGTCATCGCGCTGTCATGCACGCGATGAACACCTGATGCTGGATACCTACCGCGAAGTCGTCACGCCCGAAGGCGTCCCGCTCCACCTGCCCGCTGCCGGCCCGGTGCCGCGCGCGCTGGCGTGGAGCATCGACCTGATGGTGCGGTTCGGCCTTCTCAGCGTGCTGGGCATGGTGTTGGCGCTGCTGGGCAAAACCGGCGAAGGCCTCTACCTGATCGGACTGTTCCTGTTGTTTTGGGCCTATCCCATCGTGCTCGAGGCCGTGTGGCAGGGGCAGACCGTCGGCAAGAAGGCGCTTGGACTGCGTGTGGTCGCGGCCGATGGCGCGCCGGTGGGCTGGCTGGCGGCGATCACCCGCAACCTGCTGCGCACCGTGGACATGCTGCCCTTCGGCTATGCCGCCGGTCTGGTGTCGTGCCTGACCGACACGCACGCGCGGCGGCTGGGCGACATGGTGGCCGGCACGCTGGTAGTCCACGCCACCGGCGAACGCGAGCATGCCCCGGCGCCGGTAAACGAGGTCTTCGCGCCGCCGGCGGGCCTGTTCCCGGAAGAGCAGGGCGCTGTCGTCGCCTTCGGCGAGCGCGCGCCGCAACTGACGCCGTCGCGGCAGGAAGAGCTCGCCAACCTCGTGGCGCCGGTCACCGGCGCGCGCGGTCAGGTCGGCGTGCAGCGGCTGTATGGCATGGCCAACTGGTTGTTGGGGCGGCGATGAGGCAGGAACAGTTCGTCGCCCGCCACCAGGCCGAATGGCTGGCCTTCGAGTCGTGGCTGATGGCCCGCGGCGAAAGCGCGCGGCGTGCAAGGAAGGAGCGCAACACCGGCGCGATGACCGACGAGGACGTGCCTGCGCGGTACCGCCGGATCTGCCAGCAGCTGGCGCTCGCCCGCGCACGCGGCTACAGCCCCGTGGTGGTGGATCGCCTGCAGGCATTGATGCAGCAGGGCCACGGCGTGCTGTACCGCACGCCTGCTCCACGCTGGCAGCGGGCGGCGCGCTTCCTGCTGGCGGACTTCCCGCGGTTGGTGCGCAGCGAAGCCGGCTGCATGGTCGTGGCCGCAGTGGCGTTCGTGTTTCCGCTGGTGCTGATGTTCGTGCTGCTGCAACTCCGTCCGGAACTGGTGTACAGCCTCGCATCGCCCGAGCAGGTCGCGATGTACGAGCGGATGTACGACCCCAGCGACCCGCAGCACGCGTTGGGCCGCGAGAGCGGAACGGACTGGCAGATGTTCGGCGTCTATATCTGGAACAACATCAGCATCGGCTTGAAGACGTTCGCCGGCGGCTTGGTCGCCGGGGTAGGCGCGCTGGTCGTGCTGATCGCCAACGGCATCGGCATCGGCACCGTATTCGGCCATCTGCAGCAGATCGGGTACGGCGATCCACTGTGGCGCTTCGTCTGCGGCCACGCGCCGTTCGAACTCACCGCGCTGGTGCTGGCGGGCGGCGCCGGCCTGCGGCTGGGACTGGCGCTGATCGCGCCCGGTCGGCACCGGCGTATCGATGCGCTGGCCATCGCCGGCGCGAAGGGGGCACGGCTGTGCCTGGGCGTTGCGTTCATGCTGCTGGTCGCGGCCTTCATCGAGGCGTTCTGGTCCTCGACGCAATCCATCCCGGCGGTGGTGAAGTACAGCGTCTCTGGTGTGTTGTGGACGCTGGTGGCGCTGTGGCTGTGCTTCGGTGGGCGCGGGGTGGTCGATGAGGATTGAGGAACTCACCGTCCGCCTGCGTACGCGCTCGGGCTGGGAGGCCATCGAGCTGGGCATGGCGCTGGTGCGCCGACATGCCGCCGCGATCTGGAAGCCGTGGCTGTGGCTGACCTTGCCGGTATTCATCGTGCTCAACCTGGGCGCGTGGTGGTTGGACATGTTCTGGCTGGCCGCGCTGCTGATGTGGTGGCTGAAGCCTGTCTTCGACCGCGTCCCGCTGTACGTCATCTCGCGCGCGGTATTCGGCAGCGTGCCCGGCACGCGGGAAACGTTGCGCGCGCAGCGCCAGTGGGGTGTACGCACGATGCTCCACCTGCTGACTTGGCGCCGGCTCAGTCCGGTACGTTCGCTGTACATGCCGATCGATTTGCTGGAAGGCGTGCAGGGCGAGCGACTGGGCCAGCGCCGACGCGTACTGGGCGGACAGGCGTACGGCACCGCCTTCCTGCTCACGCTGATCTGCCAGCTGTTTACCCTCGCGCTGGTGCTCGGTGGCGTGGTGGCGGTGCTGGTGTACCTGCCGCAGGACCTTTTGCCGGACAGCATGCAGGCGGCATTCCGCATCATGGCCATCGAATGGCCCGTGTGGCTGCACCTGGCATGGAACGCACTGCTGTGGGCGGCGGTCAGCGTGACCGAGCCGTTCTTCATCGGCGCGGGTTTCGGGCTATACCTCAATCGCCGCACGGAGATCGAAGCCTGGGACGTGGAGATCGTGTTCCGCAAGCTGCGTACGCGGCTGGCGGCCGCGGTACCGATCCTGCTCGCCGCGGTCCTGTTGGCGAGCCTGCCGGGCCAGGCCGGTGCGCAGGAACGGCATGGCGGGCCGCGCCCCCCGGCGCCGACGAAGGAAGCGCCTGCCGACGACAAGCCGACGCCGCCCACGCTGCCGATTGTGTTCGGCGACCAGCGCGTGAACGATCGCGCGTTCCGCGATGCCGCCGATCGCGCCTATGAAGACCCGCTGTTGGACCGCAAGCGGACCGAGGGCAGTTGGGAACGACGGAAAAAGCAGGAACGGAAGAAGAGCGACTTCTCGCTGAGCGACAACCCGCTGCTGCTGGCCCTGGCCAACTTCTTTGCCTTCATCGGCGAATGGGGCCTGTGGCTGGTGGCCGGCGTGCTGGTCCTCACGCTGCTGGCGACCGCGCGCTACTGGTGGCCGTGGATGCGTGGCATGTCGCGCGCACCCGCGCCGCATCGTGACGGTCCGAAAGTCGAGGCCCTGGTGCTCCCCGAAACCTTGCCCGACGACATCGCCGCTGCCGCGCGCGCGCTGTGGCGCGATGGCCGCCCGCGGCATGCCCTGGCGCTGCTCTACCGCGCGAGCGTGGAAAGCATGAGCGCGCGCGCCGAGATCGCATTGCCGCCGGGCGCGACCGAGGCCGAATGCCTGCGCGCCTCGCGGCGCATGCCCCGAGCCGAGGACCGTCAGGCGTTCGCGCTGATAGTCAGGGTGTGGCAGTACGCGGCCTATGGACAGCGCCTTCCCGCCGAGCACGAATTCGATGCGCTGGTGGGTGAACTCCAGCAGCGCTATGGATGGGCGTCATGAGCGGCGCGCGTCGCAACGGGCGTATCGTCGGCGGGGGACTGGTCGTGACGTTCGTCGTGCTGGCCCTGGTCGTGGCATGGTTCCGCCACACCTATGTGCGCGTGGAGAAGACGCTGTACCTCCCGCCGAATGGCGAGGCCGCGTACAACCCGCTGTATGCGCTCGCGCGAACGCTAGAGGCCGACGGCATCAAGGTGAATGCGCGCCAGCGCCTGATGCTGGACGACAACGCGCTGGGCGCACGCGACACACTGCTGCTCTTCAACGATCCGCGCGCGCTTTCGCCACCGGAAACGGAAGAACTGCTGGCGTGGGTGGAGCGGGGCGGGCACCTGATCGTGCGCACACCGCTCGGTTCCTACGAAGAGGATCTGGTCGAAGAAGAGGTGCCACACGCGGACCTCCTGGAACACCTCTCCGTGTGGCTGGTGGAAGAAACCCCCGACTGCGAAGCCTTCCAGGTCGAAGGTGAGGACCCTCACGTCGAGTTCTGCCGTGGTCGCCGCTTCGCATTCGACGGCGTCGTGCCGGCGCTCTCGTGGGGCGACCTCCAGGCGGGCTTCGTCTATGCGCGGATCTCGCACGGACGCGGGCAGGTCGACGTGCTGGCCGATCTCGATTTCCTGATGAATGCCGAGCATCGCCCGGCGCTCGGCGACGCGCTCGGCACGCCGCCGAAGGGCGGCCTTCGCGACGGTCCGCATCGCGCGCTGGCGCGACAGGTGTTGGCGCCCAACTACGGCCAGGGCACGATGCACCTCGTGTACGCCGCGCAGATGCCCACGTTGTGGCGCACTCTGCTGATCCGCGGCTGGATGGTGTGGATCCCGCTGGCGCTGGCACTGGCCGCTTGGTTGTGGATGCGCATGCAGCGCTTCGGTCCGCCGGTACCGACGCCCGCTGGCGAGCGTCGTTCGCTGCTGGAGCATGTAAGGGCCAGCGGCGAACATCTCTTTCGCTATGGGCGTGGCGTCATGCTGTACGCCGCGGTGCGCCAGGCCTTCCTGGCCCGCTTGCGCCGCCGCGACCCGGTGGCTGCTGCCCTGTCGGGCGAACCCCAGATCGAGGCGGTCGCCGCGCGCACCGGTCTGCCTGCCGAGCGCATCCGCACGGCCCTCAACGCGCCCGCCTCGCACGACCGGAAGGCGTTCCGCGACCGTATTTCCCTGCTGATCCAACTGAGAAACCGCCTATGAACGACGAGACTGCCGCTGCGCCTCCCGCGCTCCCGCCGACGCCCGGCAATGCGTTGTCGGCGCGCGCCGATGCCGTGCGCGACGAGGTGTCCAAGGCCTTCATCGGCCAGGCCGACATGCTGGACCAGATCCTGATCGCACTGCTCGCCGGCGGCCATGTGCTGATCGAGGGCGTGCCCGGGCTGGGCAAGACGCTGCTGGTGCGTGCGCTGGCGCAGGCCCTGGAACTGACCTACGCACGTGTCCAGTTCACCCCCGACCTGATGCCGAGCGACGTCAGCGGACATGCGGTGTACGACCCGAAAACCGAGAGCTTCAAGATCCGTCGTGGCCCGGTGTTCACCAACATCCTGCTCGCCGACGAGATCAACCGCGCACCGGCGAAGACCCAGGCGGCTTTGCTCGAAGTGATGCAGGAAGGCCAGGTGACGATCGAGGGCAAGTCCTTCGAGCTTTCGCCGCCGTTCATCACCCTGGCCACGCAGAACCCGGTGGAACAGGAAGGTACCTATCCGCTCCCCGAAGCGCAGCTGGACCGCTTCCTTCTGAAGGTGCTGATCGACTACCCCGCGCTGGAGGACGAGAAGCGCATGGTCGATGCGATCACCACCGGGCGCACCGCCGCCGACTTCGACCTGTCGAGGGTCAATCGCGTGCTGGGGCCGGACGACATCATCGCGATGCAGCGCGACACCGCCGCCGTGCAGGTGGACGAACAGGTGATCGACTACGCCGTGCGCATCGTCGCGGCGACGCGCAAGTGGCCAGGCATCGCGCTGGGCGCGGGACCGCGCGGCAGCCTCGCGCTGGTGCGTGCGGCGCGCGCGCAGGCCGTGCTGCAGGGGCGCGATTTCGTCACGCCGGACGACATACGCGATATCGCGCGGCCGGCGCTGCGCCACCGCATCACCTTGGCGCCGGAACTGCAGATCGAGGGCCAGTCGCCCGACGACGTCCTGCGCGCGCTGCTCGCCAAAGTGGACGCACCACGGAAATGAGCCCGCGCCGCCTCCGTCACGCCATGACGCACGCATCGGGCAGGCCACGCACGTGAGGCCTGCGCCGCTCCTGATCCTGCTGCTGTCCAGTTGGGGACTGGCCGGGCTCGCCGTGCCGTTCCTCGGCTGGCCGCTGTGGCATTGGCAGGTAGTCGGCGCGGTCATCGCGGTGGTGGCCGCATTCGACGCGTGGCGGCTGCACGGTCGGCCCACGCCCGAGGTGGTGCGCGAGGTCCCCGAGGCGCTGCCGCTGGGCATCGAGCGCGAGGTGGGGCTGCAATTGGAATCGCATGTGCGGCAGCGGGTAGACGTGTTCGACCTGCACCCTGGCGGTTGGCCTGCGTCGGGCCTACCGCGCCGCCTGACGTTGGCGCCGCTGTCGGCCACGCGCATCACCTACCGCCTGCAGCCAAATGCACGCGGCGATGCCGCCTTCGATGGCGTGATGCTGCGCTTGCGGTCCCTACTGTGGCTGTGGCGGCACACACGCGTGGCCGGTGCACCGCAGCGCGTGCGGGTGTACCCGAATTTCGCGCCGCTGACGCGCTTCGCACTGTTCAGCGCCGAACAGGCGTCGCGCCTGGTGGGCGCCCACCTAAAGCGCCGGCGCGGCGAGGGGACCGACTTCCACCAGATGCGCGAGTACCGCGTAGGCGACAGCCTACGCCAGATCGACTGGAAGGCCACCGCACGTTCGCGCAAGCTGATCTCTCGCGAATACCAGGACGAGAAGAACCAGCAGCTGGTGATGCTGATCGATACCGGCCGCCGCATGATGGCGCGCGAGGACGCGTTGGGCCATTTCGACCATGTGCTCAACGCCTCGCTGGTGGTGTCCTATCTGGCGCTGCGGCAGGGCGATGGCGTGGGCCTGCTCGCCGCCGGTGGCGACCGTCGTTGGGTGGCACCGCAGCGGGGCATGGGCGCCATCGACACGCTGTTGCGCGCGAGCTACGACTTGCAGCCGCGTGCCGTCGCCACGGATTACCTTGCCGCCGCCACTGAACTGAGCCTGCGCCAACGTCGCCGCGCATTGGTCATGCTGGTGACCAACGTCCGCGATGAGGACATCGAGGATCTGCTGGCGGCCGTGCGGTTGCTGCAGCGCCGGCACCTGGTGTGCGTGGCCAGCCTGCGCGAGACATCGCTGGACGACGCCCTCGGCCACGACGTGCGCGACCTGCAAGGCGCCATCCATGCCGGTGCCGTCGCCCGCTACCTGGAACAGCGCACGGCGGCGCACGAAGCCTTGCGCAGTCATCGCGTGATGGTGCTGGACGTAACCACCGATGAGCTGCCGGGGGCGCTGGTGGAGCGCTACCTGGCGGTCAAGCGGGACGGCGCGCTGTAGTGGCACGTCTGCGTGCGGCGGTGATTTCCCTGGTCGCGATGGCGATCTGCACGCGGGTTCTCGTGGCCGATGCCGCGGAGGTCGAACGCATCCAGCTACGCTCGCACGAGGCGATCCTCGAGGTCACGCCGGCGTTGGGCGGACGCGTGCTCGCCTTCGGCCTGGCTGGGCACCCGAACCTGATCAAGGTCGGCGACCCGGTCGTGTCGCAGCCGGTGCCAGACGTATCGGCGACCGCGGACGACATCGGCTACCTAGGCCACGATGTATGGCTGGGCCCCCAGAGCGACTGGTGGTCCGACCAACACGTGAATTCCGCACGTCGCGAGGCGCGTGCCGTATGGCCGCCGGATCCGTACCTCGCATTCGCGCACACGCGAGTGGTGGCGCGGTCGCCTGACCGGCTGGTGCTGGAGGGCATCGATAGCCCGGTCACCGGCGTGCGGTTGTTGAAGTCGTTCGTCTTCGATCCTACCGATCCGGCCACGCTCACAGTGACCGCGCTTGCGCGCAACATCCGCGACCGATCTGTCTCGCGAGATTTGTGGTTCAACACGCGCACGTCCGCCACCACCCGCGTTTACGTGCCGGTCGCCGATGCTGCCGATGTGCGCATCGAAGCCGCGGAAGCGATGGCGCCCGTCTGGCGCATCGATGCGGGCGTGTTCTCCTTCCTGCCGCCGCCGACGGCGAGCACCCTCCGCCGCGGGAAGGTGCTGTTGCAACCTTCGGCGGGATGGATGGCCGGATTCGCGCACGGCCAGGCGTTCGTCATTCGTTTCGATCATCAGCCGCGCAGCGCCATCCATCCGCAGCAGGGACAGGTTGAGCTCTACCTCGACCACGGCGAGGACATCGCGGCCGGCCTGCTGGAGATGGAAGTGCATGCGCCTTACCGCACGCTGGCGCCGGGCGAGGCCATGCAGGCGCGCGAACGCTGGACGGTGTTGCGGTATGACGGCGCGGATACGCCACAGGCGCACCTTGCCTTCCTGTGCAGCCGCATGCAGCTGTGCGCCGCATCCACGGCGGAATGACGCCTCAGCGGGCCGCGTCGATGCCCTTGCCGGTCGCGGCCCACCAGAGCCCGCCGTACAGGTGTTCTAGGTACAACGGATCGTCGTACAACGTCGGTGTGTGGCCGAGCGCCGTTACAAACACGCGTCCACCGTCGTAACGGTGGTACCACGCGACGGGATGGTGTTCGCCCATGCCCTTGGCGGTCTGCCCGGGCCAGATGCGGGTGGGGTCGTACGTCGTTTCGTCCACGCTCAGCACGGTGCGCAGGCCGCGCGTGACGGGTGCGCTGAACTCGTACCATTCGTCCGTCCATACCCAACGCGCTGGCAGGCCGAACGCGGCGGGGAACGCAGCGTCTTCCACGCGCACGGTCGCCGTCTGCACCATCGGGTGGATGCGGAACGTGCGGCCTATCAGGCCCTCGAACCAGGGCCACTCGCCTGGCGGGTTGAAGATCAGGGCGCGATGCACCGCGACCACGCCGCCGCCCTTGCGCACGTACGACTCGAAGTTCGCGCGCTGCGCACCCTTCAATTCATCGCCCGGCGTGTTGAGTAGCACGATGGCGGCATACGGCGACAGATCGCCATCGAAGGGCGCGCTGTTCCACGACCACGTCAGGTCGAAGCCATGCCGCTGCGCCATGCGTTCGAACTGCGGCTTGGCGACCACGGCATAGTCGTGGTGGTAGCGGTTGGGGATGGCCACCACCAGCACCTTGAACTGGCCCTGGGCGAAGGCGATGCCGGGCAGCAGCGCAGCGAGGCAGGCGAGGAGGATCAGCAGGCGTCGGGTCATGCCGTGATGCTAACGGCCGGGGCCATGCACGGCACGCGTGCAGCTATTCCGATTCGTGCCGCGGGTATGCGGTTATCGCCTAGGCGGGTGCGCGGGCCGCCTGCATCGCCTTGCTGGCGCCCCAGGCCAGCATCACCAGGCCCGCGGCGGACACCACGCCAAGCAGCATGCCGACCGCACCGAACAGCGACATCATGCCGCTGATCGCGCTGTAGCCGTCGGCGGCGCTGTGGATCAGCCAGGCCTGCCAGACGCTCATGGCGCCGCGCAGGATGGTGGCTGCCAGCATCAGTCCCGTGCCCGCCAGCGCGAGCGTGCGTCCCGGTGCAGCGGGCGCCCACATCAGTAGCATCGCGACGCCCGCCACGCAGGCCAGCAGTTCGGGAAGCTGGTAGCCCAGCATCGTCAGCAGTTGGGTGAGGAAGCCGTCCATGCGCTACTCCGTTCGTGATGGCTTGCAGGGGAACGCAGGCGCGCTTTCAATCCGCCGTCACCAGCACCTTGTCCTTGTCGCGCAACGCGGCGTAGACCGCGTCGGTTTCCGGGCGCACCCCGTGCCAGTGCTCGAAGGCCTCGGCGGCCTGTTCGACCAGCATGCCCAGGCCGTCGACGACGTCGTGGCAACCGGCGGCGCGCGCCCAGGCGAGGAAGGGGATCGCCGCCTCGCCGTAGTTGAGATCCACCGCCAGCGTGCGCGGTGTGGCCAGGCCAAAGGGTAGGGTGAACTCGCCCTGGTCCTGGCGTGCGGCCGAGGTCGCATTGATGATCAGCGAGAAGTCGCCGAGGTTGCGCAGGTCGTCCCAGTAACGCGAGTGCGCGCGGTCCGGTTCGCCCAGCGCATCGGCGAGTGCGTCGGCGCGCTCTGGCGTGCGGTTGACGATGATCAGCTCGCTGACGCCGGCATCGAGCAGAGCCGGTGCGACGCCACGCGCCGCACCACCCGCGCCGATCATCACCGCGCGTCGCGCGCGCAGGTCCAAGCCATGGCGGCCGGTGAGGTCGCGCACCAGGCCGGCGCCATCGGTGTTGTCGCCATGCCACTGGCCGTCGTTGCGTGTGAGTGTGTTGACCGCGCCGGCACGACGCGCGCGATCGGTCACCCGCGCGCAGATCGCGAACGCCGCCTCCTTCAATGGCAGAGTGACGTTGGCGCCCGCGCCGCCGTCACCGGCGAACCGGTCCAGCGTGGCGACGAAGTCGTGCGGCGCGGTGTCGATCGCCGTGTACTCCAGCGCGATGCCGACCTGCCGCGCGAACGCCGCATGGATGCGGGGCGATAACGAATGGGCGACGGGGTGGCCGAACACGGCATAGCGATGGCTGGACATGGCGCAGGACCCCGTCGTGAAGTGATGTCGGAGCAGGGACGTCCCGGGAACACAGCCGGGTCGCCACCGCGGTCGCCCGCAGTCTACCGCGCGTGGAGGCGGCAGACGTACACGTGTTGCGTCTTGGCGAGCCCGACGCAGGCATCGGGCTCGGGCCTGTCAGCCGCCACGCAGCCAGCGCGCCGCATCCAGCGCGAAGTAGGTCAGCACGCCGTCGGCGCCCGCGCGCTTGAACGCGGTCAGGGCCTCCAGCGCGCACGCCTTTTCGTCCAGCCAGCCGTTCGCGGCGGCGGCCTTGATCATCGCGTACTCGCCGCTGACCTGGTACGCGAACGTTGGCACGCCGAACTCGTCCTTCACCCGGCGGATCACGTCCAGGTACGGCAGGCCCGGCTTGACCATCACCATGTCCGCGCCTTCGTCCAGGTCCAGCGCGATCTCGTGCAGTGCTTCGTTCGAGTTGGCCGGGTCCATCTGGTAGGTGAACTTGTTGCCCTTGCCCAGGTTGCCGGCGCTGCCCACCGCGCTGCGGAACGGGCCATAGAACGCGCTGGCGTACTTGGCGGCGTACGACATGATGCGGGTGTTGATGTAGCCGGCCTTCTCCAGCGCTTCGCGGATCGCGCCGATGCGGCCATCCATCATGTCGCTGGGCGAGAGGATGTCCACGCCGGCGGCGGCGTGTGCGAGGGACTGTTTCACCAGCGCCTCGATCGTCTCGTCGTTGAGGATGTAGCCGGTGTCGTCGATCAACCCGTCCTGGCCATGCGTCGTGTACGGGTCCAGTGCCTGGTCGGTCATCACGCCGAGTTCGGGGAAGCGTGCTTTCAGCGCGCGGATCGCGCGCGGGATGATGCCGTCCTCGTCCCACGCGATGCGGCCGTCGGCGGTCTTCGCCGCCGGGTCCGGCACGCCGAACAGGTCCAGGACGGGCACGCCCAGTTCCAGCGCTTCTTCGCCCACGCGCAGCAGTTCATCGATGGACAGCCGCTCGACACCCGGCATCGATGCCACCGGCACCCGGCCCTTCTCCTCGTGCACGAACACGGGATAGATCAGGTCGTTGGTGGTCAGCACGTTCTCGCGCATCAGGCGGCGGGAGAACTCGTCGCGGCGCATGCGGCGCGGGCGGGTGTAGGGGTAGGCCATCACGGGCTCCTGGCAGAGCGGCGCATGATACGCCCGCAGGGCCGGGCGCGGCCTGCGACCGGCGGTCGCAGCGCGGAACGCTGTGTCTGGCGGGGCGTCAGATGACGCCGCCGCCCAACGACAAGCGGACGATGCCGACGATGATGACGATGCCGTTGAGCACCAGCCCGGCCTTGACGCGACCGCGATTCTCGGTCCGCGTGAACAGGATGCCGACCGCCGCGATGATCGCGCCGACGGCGGCGAAGGGAATCAGGAACCAATTGCCCCAGCCGAGCAGCGGAATCAGTGCCAGCACCATCCACAGCATCGCCACGATGCCCCACAGCAGGCTGATCAGTCCCATCGATGCGTCCTTCCGACATGGCCCGCGACGCGGCGCCTCATGTCTGCACTATGCGGATGCTGCCGTGGCGCTTCAAGCACCGACGCCGTGCATGCCCTCGATTTCGACCAGCAGTTCGCGGCGACAGACGTCTGCATGCAGCATCAACCACGGTACGCGTGTGCCCAGCCGCGCTTCCAGTTGTGCGGCGACGGCATCGGCGTCCGCGGCGTCGCGCACGTAGACCTTGAGTCGCGAAGTGCCATCGAGGTGCGGCGACAGCGTCGGTGCGCGCTCACGCGCCGCGCCCAGCAGGCTGTCGAGGTTGGTCAGCGTTTCGTCCAGCTGGGCGCGCAGCGAATCGGCATGCTGCGACGCATGCCCGACGATGCTTGCCGTGCCCGACAGCAGCAGGGGCACCTGCGGTGAAGGCGGCAGCAGCGCGCGCGCGAAACTCGGCGACTGCGGGCCGTATTCGCGCGGATAGCGATAGGCGCTGACCTGACGCGGATTTTCCAGTGGCAGGCCGGGTTCGCGCGCGGCCAGCCAATACACCTGCAGCACGCGACGACCGTCGCGGCTACCGATGGCCGTCGCCGCGGGCAGCGTGCGCGTGTCCACGTCGCCCAGTCCCTGCACACGGCCGACGCAGAACTGTCGGTAGCGCTCGGTGTCGCCTTCGCCCAGGGTGATCGCATCGAAGTAGTTCCAGATGCGCAGCAGGTGCGGATAACCGCTATCGCGCCAGAACGCCACCATGGCCGCATAAGCGTTCGCGCTGGCATGCAGGATGCCGCCCTCGGGCTCTTCCCACTCCATGACGCCGAACATCAGCGCGCCATCGTGGCTGTAGCGGATCGCGCCCTCGCGTCCCGTCGCCACCGGCCCGGCCGAGCGCCACACCTCGTACGGTGCCGCGGCTTCGCGCAGGGGCGACAAGGGCACGTGCAGGTAGCGGGCATCGTCGACGGCCGCCGACGACGGGGCCAGGGTGCCGAAGCCGAACACGGCCAGCGTCTCGGGCATGCCGAGCAGCGCCTGCGGCGTCGGGGCGTGGATGTAGTCGACCGCCAGCCGCTGCGGCGCGGGCGGGAGGTCGGGAGCAGAGCTCATCGTGCGGAAAACAGGCGCATGGTCAGGGTGAAATGATAACCCGCCGCCCCGTGACGCCGCCCGATGACGGGATATGCCAGTATTCAGCCGGTGCGGCGGAAGATCGCCGCAAGGCCATCGGGAGAAGCCGCCATGCCGTTCCGCATCGTCCCCATCGCGTTCGCCGTCCTGCTCCTCGCCGGGTGTGCCGGCAGTTCCAAGGTCATGCTGGGCCAGGCGCGCGCGCCGATCGATCCGGCTCAGGTGCAGATCTACCGCACGCCGCCCGCAGGTGCGCTCGAAATCGCCCAGCTCGAGTCCAAGAGCGCGGTCGGCTTCGGCACCCAAGGCCAGACCGACGCCGCGGTGGCGCGCCTGAAGCGCGAAGCCGCCGCCCTCGGCGCCAACGGTGTCGTCCTGCTGGGCGTGGGCTCCAGCGGCTCGCCGGTGGGCATGTCGGTCGGCGCCGGCAGCTACGGCCGCCACTCGGGCGGCGGCTTGAGCATGGGCATCCCGACCACCCAGAAGCAGGCCGCAGGCGTGGCGATCTACGTGCCGCCTGGCACGCCAGTGGATCCGTCCATCGTGGTGCCGGAACCGGCGCCGAAGCGCTGAGGGGACGACGGTGGCGAAGTTCCCCAGGATCGAGAGCGCCTGCCCATTGCCCGCAGAACAGCAGCGCTGCATCGCGGGTTTCTGCGGTCGGTGCGGCAAGTCGGTCCAGCGCCTGGATGACCTGGATGAGGATCAGCGAGTCGCATGGATGAAGCAGGCGGCCGGTCCCGTCTGCGTGTCCTACCGTCTCCCGCGCCCCGCGCTGGCCGGGCTTGCGGTCGCCGCGTTGCTGGCGGCCGCACCTGCAGTGGCGGGGTCGCCGGATGCCGAGCAAGGGCAAGGCGAAACGGTCGCCACCGTTGCGGATGCGCCCGACGAGGCCAATCCGCTACTGATGCTCGTGATGGTGGGCGGTATCAGCGAACCCGGCACTGCCGATTGGATTGATGACTCGGGCCTGCCGGACCTGCCGCAGCGTCACGTGGAAGGTTCGTTCGAAGCGCGCGCCGAAGGGACGACGCGGCCCGCCGCGCCCGCACCCTCCGAAGACACCGGCGCGTAAGCATCCAGGATGCGCAGTTTGCGGATGCCTTCCAGCAAAGGAGGCATGCCGGCTGGGTCGCCATCGCCCACGTGGAGCGCGATGTGGCCGGCATCGAATTCGCCCAAGCCGGCGTCGTAGCTGGTCCATCGCTGACCATCCCACGCCTGTACCCACATGTGCGGACTGAAGACGTGTGCCTGTCCGGTGAATCGGCTGGAATACGCGATGCCGGAGACCACCCGGGCGGGAATCCCGCGTGCACGCGCGGCGGCTGCCAACAGCACCGCACTTTCGGTGCAATCCCCGGACCGTGCGGCCAGCGCCTCGCTGGCGCTCATGTACTCGCCAAAGGATATGCGCCCGGTCATGTGCTCACGAACTGCGTTCGCGAGTGAGCGCATACGCAGGTGAGTGCTTCGGCCGCGCGAATGGGTTCTCGCGAATGCTCGGACGGAGGCATTCTCGCTGTCCACATACGCGTTGCCTCGGCTGTATCGGTCCAACGCGTCCGCGTCGGGTGGAGATTCTTCCCCGCAATCCCGGCAGATGCGCACCAGCACGGTGTCGCTCGCGGCGGCCACCTGTTGTTCGTACGTGCTGGGCCACGACCACGGCATGCCATCCACGCGCAATCGATACTCGATGACGCCATGCCGCGCGGCGCTCGACAGCTTGTAGGGCGAGTGGACGAGAAGGGGTTGCAGCCAGGCACGCGTACCTTCGCGTGCATCCGACGGTCGGGCTTCCTGCGCGTGGACGATGGCAGGCAGCGTCCAGACCAGCAGTGCAAGCACGATGCGATATCGCAGGTTCCCGCCGACCGCTTTCGACACGTCCTTCAAGGCGTGGGCGCGGTGTCGGCCTCGCCGCCCTCCAGCACGATCCGCTCGCCGCCGTCCACGTTGACGGCTAGTGTTTCGTAGCGCCACTCGCCGGCACGCTTCTCCGCGACCACGTAGAGCGTACCGTCCGCACGCGAACCGTCGAGCGGGATCGCCAGGTCGGCTTCGCCACCCGATCCGCTGGTGCCGATGTTGCCTTGAACGAACCAGCCGGCCTGGATGGGTTCACCGAGCGCGGCGACCACCGCGGGATCGGACTGGGCGCGTTCGATCGCGTGTTGGTAGGGCGTAGAGGATTTGATGGCACCGAAGACCAGTGCCACGATGCCGAGGATGAAGGTGGCGAACAGCGCCAGCAGCAGCGCGGCCACCACCGGCACGCACCATTTCCAGTTGCGGCCCAGCCACGTGGAGGGAGGTGGGGTCGTCGAGTGCATGCGCGGGCTCCGGTCGTTCCCCGTTGAACGCTTACGGCTTCAGGCAGCGGCCAAGGAAATCCTCGGTCAGCCGATAGCGGTGCAGCAGGTCGGTGCCGCGCAGGCCATGCTTGGCGCCGGGGTACGTCATCAGCTCGAACGGCGTACCGCGTTTCTGCAGCTCGCTCATCAGCTTGGTGGAGTTGGTGAACAGCACGTTGTCGTCGGCCATGCCGTGGATCAGCAGCAGCTTGCCGGCGCCGATGCCGTCCACATGGGTGAACACGCTGGCTTCGCGGTAACCGGCTTCGTTCGCCTTCGGCAGGTCCATGTAGCGTTCGGTGTAGTGGGTGTCGTACAGCGCCCAGTCGGTGACCGGCGCGCCCGCCACGCCGCAGGCGTACGCCTCGTCGTGCTTGGCCAGCAGCATCAGCGTCATGTAGCCGCCGTTGGACCAGCCGTACACGCCGATGCGGGCGGGATCGACGAAGGACTGCGACTTCAGCCATTCGACGCCGCGCAGCTGGTCGTCCACTTCCACCGTGCCCTGCTTGCCGTACAGCGCGCCGCCGAAGGCCGCGCCACGGCGCGGCGTGCCGCGGTTGTCGAGCGAGAACACCACGTAACCCTGCTGAGCGAGGTACTGATTGAAGAAGGCATCGCTGCGGCCGGGCCAGGCACGGGTCACGGTCTGCGCGGCGGGACCGCCGTAGACGAAGACCACGACGGGGTACTGCTTCTTCGCATCGAAGCCGGCCGGCTTGACCAGGCTGTAGTGCAGTGGCGTGGTGCCATCGGCCGCCATCAGCGTGCCGTAGGTGGTCGGCTGGTGCGCAGCGCGGTATTTCGCGTAGGGATGCGCGGCATCGGCCACGTCGTTGGCGAGCAGCGTGGCCAGCTTCGTGCCGTCAGCCTTGAAGAGTTCGATCTGTGGCAGCACGGTGTCGCTGGACCAGCTGTCGACGAAGACGCTCGCGTTGCGCGCAAATGCGGCGGCATGCATGCCGGGCGCCTGTGTCAGCCGACGCGGTTCGCCACCGGTCAGTGGCACGGCGTAGACATGCGTTTCGGTGACGCCGTCGCGCGTGCCGCCCACGTAGGCCAAGCCGGCGGCTTCGTCGAGGGCGAGCAGGCCGTCGACGACCCACTCACCCTGCGTCAGCGCGGTCAGCTTCGAGCCATCCTCCGATGCGACATACAGGTGTTCGAATCCGCTGCGCTCCGACGACCACAGGAAGCGCCCGTCCTTCAGGAAGCGCAGGTCGCTGTGCAGGGGGACCCAGGTCTTCGAGGTCTCGGTCACGAGCGTGCGCTGCGCACCGTTCGCCAGCGTGGTTTCGATCAGCTCGAGCTGCTTCTGGTCGCGCGATTGGCGCTGGAACGTCAGGCGTTGCGGGTCGCGCCAGTCCACGCGGGCCAGATAGATATCGGGGTTCTTGCCCAGGTCGATCCAGCGCGGTGTCGCGCCGGTCTTCGGTGCGATCGTGCCCAGCTGCACCAGTACGTTGTGGTCGCCGGCGGCCGGGTAGCGTTGCTCGACCACGTCGGTGCGGTCCGGGTAGACCTCGTAGCGCTTCTGCACCGGCACCGGGGTTTCGTCGATGCGGGCGAAGGCGATGGCCGAATCGTCCGGCGCCCACCAGTAGCCGGTGTGGCGGTCCATTTCCTCGTCAGCGACGAACTCGGCCACGCCGTTGCCGATCGTGTCGCTGCCGTCGCGGGTGAGCTGCACTTCCTTGCCGTCGGCCAGGGCGATGACCCACAGGTTGCGGTCGCGGATGAAGCTGACGAAGCCGCCTTTCGGCGAGATCTTAGGATCGGTGGCGAAGCCGCCGCCGTTCGTGAGCTTGCGTACCGCGGCCTTGCCGGTCTTCGACAGGTCGTAGAGGTACAGCTCGCCACCCAGCGGGAACAGCAGCGCCTTGCCGTCGGGCGACCATTGGTAATCGACGATGCCGGACAGCGCCGCGATGCGCTGGCGCTCGCGGCGCGCCTTCTCTTCGTCGCTCAGCACTTCCTCGCCCGGCAGCACCACCGACGAATCCACCAGCAAGCGCGTCTGCCCGCTGGCGACGTCGTACTCCCACAGGTCCAGCCGGTTGCGGTCGCGGTCCTTGCCGCGCAGGAAGGTCACCCGCGCGCCGTCCGGCGCGACCTGCGGCTTGGTCAACGTGGGGCCCGACAGCGGCGCGCTGCCGGTGATGGCTTCCAGGGTGAGTTTTTCGGCGTGGGCGGGCAGGGCGGTGGCGAAGGTCATCAGGGCGAACAGGGCAAGGCGCATGGGACTTCTCGGGCGGCAGGGCCGGTCAGTCCCGGATTATGCCGCGAACGCTCGGCGCCGGTTCTCAGGCCTTCGGCGCGCCCTGCCCGAACAGGTGCTTGCGCTCTTCGTCGCTGAGCGGCTGGCCGGCGTTCGGATTGACCTGCGACTTCAGCGCATACGCGCGCTGCACGGCAGGACGCGCGGCGATCTCCGCATGCCAGCGCTGCAGGGCGGGATAGGGCGTCAGGTCCAGTGGCGCCTTGTCGTAGGCGTTGATCCACGGATGCGTGGCCATGTCGGCGATGCTGTAATCGGCGCCGGCGATATAGGCATGCTTCGCCAGCTGCGTATCCAGCACGCCGAGCAGGCGTTGCACTTCGCGCGTGTAGCGATCGATGGCATACGGGATCTTCTCCGGCGCGTACACGGTGAAATGGCCGTACTGCCCGGTCATCGGGCCCAGCCCGCCCATCTGCCACATCAGCCACTGGTTCACCGCGACCTTCTGGCGCGTGTCCGTGCCGAAGAAGCGCCCGGCTTTGTTGGCCAGGTACAGCAGGATGGCGCCGGATTCGAACACGCTGATGGGCTCTCCACCGTCGGCGGGCGCGTGATCGATGATCGCCGGCATCTTGTTGTTGGGCGAGAACGCGAGGTACTCCGGCTTGAACTGGTCGCCCTTGCCGATGTTCACCGGGACGATGCGGTAATCCAGCTTCGCGCCGGCCTCCGCCAGTTCTTCCAGCATCAGGGTGATCTTGTGGCCGTTGGGCGTGGGCCAGTAGTACAGATCGATCATGTCGGTTCCTCGCGGGGGAGAGCCGCAGTCTAGCGGCGGCCGCGGACTTGGCAGCGTCAAATTCGGCCGTTACCCTGCGCCATCCTTGGAAAACACTGTTCCCGGCCCATGTCGCAACCTACCAACGCCCGTCTCGGCTTCCTGCCCAACCTGATCTTCGCTTCACGCTGGTTGCAGCTGCCGCTGTATCTGGGGCTGATCATCGCGCAGGGTGTCTACGTGTTCCTGTTTCTCAAGGAGCTCAAGCACCTGGTGATGGACGCGAACAGCCTCACCGAGCAGGGCATCATGCTGCTGGTGCTGGGCCTGATCGACGTGGTGATGATCTCCAACCTGCTGGTCATGGTGATCGTCGGCGGCTACGAGACTTTCGTGTCGCGCCTGCGCCTGGAAGGACACCCGGACCAGCCCGAATGGCTGAGCCACGTGAACGCGTCGGTGCTGAAGGTCAAGCTGGCGATGGCGATCATCGGCATTTCGTCGGTCCACCTGTTGAAGACCTTCATCGGCGCGGGTGAGCTTGGCCTGCCGCTGTGCGGCTCGCCGGATCACCTCGCCTCGCTCGATGCCGTCGCAAACGCGGTGAAGGCGGGGTATGCGATGGCCGCCTCCAAGTGCACGTCGGTCACCACCACGGCGGTGATGTGGCAGACCATCATCCACGGCGCCTTCATCCTGTCCGCGATCGGCATCGCCTATACCGACAGGATCATGAGCAACGGCGCGCCCGCCAAGCACGCCGCGCACTGATCCCGTGGCGGCCGAGGCGCTGATCCGCGACGCGAACGAGGGCGACATCGACGCCATCGTGGCGCTGAACGCGGCGGAAGTCCGCCACACCAGCCCGATGGACGCGGACAGGACGCGCGTGCTGGCGTCGTTGGCTGCCTACCATCGCGTCGCCGACGTCGAAGGCCGCGTCGCGGCCTTCCTGCTGGCGATGCGCGCCGGCGCGGACTACCGCAACGACAACTTTGCCTGGTTCGCCGCGCGCTACCCGGATTTCCTGTACGTGGACCGCATCGTCGTGGACGCGTCGGTCCAGGGCCTGCGGTTGGGCTCGGCGCTGTACGGCGACCTGTTCGCCTTCGCCCGCGCACAGGGCATCCCGCGCATCGTCTGCGAGTTCAACGTGGTGCCGCCGAACGAGCCCTCGCGCCTGTTCCATGCCCGCCACGGTTTCGTCGAAGCGGGCAGTCAATGGCTCGACGGTGGCCGCAAACAGGTCTCGATGCAGGTCGCCGAGCTCGCTTGAGCCGTACGCCGTCTCAGGCCCTGGGCGGCGCAGGCCGTAAAATGGGCGGATGGATGTCTCCCACCTGCTCGACCACCTGAATCCGGCCCAGCGCGAGGCCGTCTCCGCCCCGCCGGGCCATTACCTCGTCCTCGCCGGCGCCGGCTCCGGCAAGACCCGCGTGCTGACGCACCGCATCGCCTGGCTGAACGAAGTTCACGGCGTACCCGCGCACGGCATCCTCGCGGTGACCTTCACCAACAAGGCCGCCGGCGAAATGCGCGCGCGCGCCGACATGCAGCTGCGCACCGGCAGCCGCGGGATGTGGATCGGCACCTTCCACGGCCTGGCGCACCGGCTGCTGCGCCTGCACTGGCAGGAAGCGAAGCTGCCGGAGACCTTCCAGGTGCTGGACAGCGACGACCAGCAGCGGCTGGTCAAGCGCGTGGTACAGGGCATGGAGCTGGACGAGGCCAAGTACCCACCCAAGCAGCTCGCCTGGTGGATCAACGAGCAGAAGGACGAAGGCCGTCGTCCGGAGCACCTCCAGCCCGCGCCCAACGACGACTGGCTGGACGTACGCCGGCAGGTCTATGCGGGCTACCAGGAGCGCTGCGACCGCGCCGGGTTGGTGGACTTCGCGGAACTGCTGCTGCGTGCGCACGAAGTGCTTCGCGACACGCCCGCCTTGCTGGCGCACTACCGCGCACGGTTCCGGCAGATCCTGGTGGACGAATTCCAGGACACCAACGCCATCCAGTACGCGTTCGTGCGGGTGCTTGCGGGCGACACGGGCCAGGTCTTCGTGGTCGGCGACGACGACCAGAGCATCTACGGCTGGCGCGGCGCGAAAGTCGAGAACATGCAGCAGTTCCTGCGCGACTATCCCAGCGCGCAGACGATCCGGCTGGAACAGAACTACAGGTCCAGCGCCAACATCCTGGGCGCGGCGAACGCGGTGATCGCGCACAACCCCGGCCGCATCGGCAAGCAGCTGTGGACCGATACCGGCGATGGCGAACCGATCGATCTGTACGCCGCCTACAACGAGATGGACGAAGCGCGCTTCGTCGTCGAGCGCATCCGGCAATGGGTGCGCGAGGGCGGCAGCCTGGGCGACGCGGCCATCCTGTATCGCAGCAACGCGCAGTCGCGGGCTTTCGAAGAGGCGCTGCTGTCGGAGCAGCTGCCATACCGCGTGTACGGCGGCATGCGCTTCTTCGAACGCGCCGAAATCAAGGACGCGCTGGCCTATCTGCGCCTCGTCGCCAATCGCGCCGATGACGCCGCGTTCGAGCGCGCGGTCAACACGCCGGCACGCGGCATCGGCGAGCGCACGCTGGATGAAGTCCGCCGGCTGGCGCGCGGCGCGCGCGTGTCGCTGTGGGGCGCGGCCATGCTGGCCACGCAGGGCACGGAACTGGCCGGGCGCGCGCGCAACGCGCTGGCTGCGTTCCTGTCGCTGGTCGAGCAACTGGCCGGCGAGACCGCGGACATGGATCTCGCCGAGCGCGTGGACCATGTGCTGGTGCGCTCGGGCCTGCGCGAGCATTGGGCGAAGGAGAGCCGCGGCGGGCTCGATTCCGAATCCCGCACCGAGAACCTGGACGAGCTCGTGTCGGTGGCCTCGCGTTTCGTGCGCCGCATCGACGACGACGAAACGACCGAAGGCATGAGCGAGCTGGTCGCCTTCCTGTCCTACGCGGCGCTGGAGGCCGGCGAAGGCCAGGTGGAGGCGGGCGAAGACGGCGTGCAGCTGATGACGCTGCACTCGGCCAAGGGCCTGGAATTCCCACTGGTGTTCCTGGTCGGGCTGGAAGAGGGCTTGTTTCCCAGCAACCGTTCGCTCGACGAGAGCGGCCGGCTGGAAGAAGAGCGGCGCCTGGCGTACGTCGGCATCACCCGCGCCCGACAGAAGCTCGTACTGACGTTCGCCGAGGCGCGTCGCCTGCACGGCCAGGACATGTACGGCATCCCGTCGCGGTTCCTCCGCGAGATTCCCGCGTCGCTGGTGAGCGAAGTGCGCCCGCGCGTGCAGGTCAGCCGCGCGGCACCGGGATTCGCCAGCCGTGCAGTCGCGGGCCACGCCAGCCTGGAGACGCCGGGCCTCAAGCTGGGCCAGACGGTCACCCATGCCAAGTTCGGCCATGGCGTGGTGACCGACTACGAAGGCAGCGGCGCGCATGCGCGCGTGCAGGTCAACTTCGACAGCGAGGGCAGCAAGTGGTTGGTGCTGGCTTACGCGAACCTGCAGGCGGTCTGATCGACCGATTGATCCAGATCACGGCGGGCTAAGCCCGCCGGGCGTGTAATGGCCGCATCCCATCGTGATGAGGTGCGGCATGTACCGGCATATCCTGATCGCCACCGACGGCTCCGAGCTGGCCGGCAAGGGCGTGGAACATGGCCTGACCCTGGCGGCGCGCCTGCAGGCGCGCGCGACCGTGCTGACCGTCAGCGAGCCCATCAACACCGGGTTCGACGACGCGCTGGGGTGGAGCGCCATCGGCACCTCGCTGCCGGAATTCCAGACGGCCCGTGAAGAAACCGCACGCAAGGTGCTGGCGGGCGCATCCGCCCAGGCGGGCGGCATCGGCGTGGACGCGGCCACGCTGCACGTCGCCGAGCGCTACGCTGCAGAGGCCATCGTGGAGACCGCGGAACGCCAGGGTTGCGACCTGATCGTGATGGCATCGCACGGGCGACGCGCGCTGGGGCGTCTGCTGCTGGGCAGCCAGACCAGTGAAGTGCTGGCCCGCTGCGGCGTGCCGGTGCTGGTGATCCGCTGAGCGCGGACCGTCACCAGCCGTAGAGCTTCCAGTACACCGGCGAGATGTCGCTATTGTCCTTGCTCTTGTCCAGGCGGCCGTCGCCGTCGGAGTCGTACAGGTAATAGGGCGCGCCGCGCGACGGCGTGACCTTGACCATGCGCAGATTGCCGCTCACGCGGTATTCCTCGATGGTGTCGCCGTTCTTCTCGGTGCGCACCGCGACCTGGGCGTTGGCGAGATCGACGCCGGTCGGTGCGTTGGCGCCGCCGGTAGAGGCGCACCCGGCCACGGCCAGCACGCAGGACAGCAGCAGGGCGCGTTTCAGCGAGCGGGTCATGGGGGCATCCTGGCGGGGGCAGTGACCGGATTATGCGCCCAACGCGTGGTGCGCGCGTGACGCCCGTCCGGGAGGCGCGGCGTAGAATGCGGGCATGACACGACTCGTACTGATCGACGGTTCCAGCTACCTGTTCCGCGCTTTCCACGCGCTGCCTCCGCTCACCAACGCACACGGCGAACCGACCGGTGCGCTGTTCGGCGTGGTCAACATGCTGCGCGCGACGCTGAAGGAGAAGCCGGACTATGTGGCCTTCGTGCTGGATGCCAGTGGCCCGACGTTCCGCGACGAGCTCTACGCGGATTACAAGGCGAACCGTCCGCCCATGCCGGAAGACTTGCGCGCGCAGGTCGAACCCATGCGACGCATCGTCCAGGCGCTCGGCTTCCCGCTGCTGTGCATCGACGGGGTCGAGGCCGACGACGTGATCGGCACGCTGGCATTGCAAGGTGCGGCGCAGGGGATGGAGGTGACCATCTCCACCAGCGACAAGGACTTCGCCCAACTGGTGCGTCCGGGCGTAGCGCTGGTCAATACGATGAGCGGCAGCCGTTTGGACTCCACCGAGTCCGTGATGGAAAAGTTCGGCGTGCGACCGGACCAGATCGTCGATTTCCTCGCCCTGATGGGCGATACCGTCGACAACGTGCCCGGCGTGGAGAAATGCGGCCCCAAGACGGCGGCGAAGTGGCTGGGCGAGTACGGCACGCTCGACGCGATCATCGACAAGGCCGGCGACATCAAGGGCAAGATCGGCGAAAACCTGCGCGCCGCCTTGCCGCGCCTGCCGTTGAACCGCACGCTGGTGACCATCAAGACCGATGTGGCGCTGGACGGCGGCCCGGAGACGCTTCCGCTACGCGACCGCCATGTCGAAGCGCTGCGCGAACTCTACGCGCGCTACGGCTTCAACCAGGCGTTGAAGGAACTTGAGGGCGGTGCGCCCGATGCGACGTCCGTCGCGGAGAAGGAGCCAGGACGAGCCCGCGGCACGGGGCGCGTCGCGCCGGCGTCGAGCGACGAAGGTCCGGTGGATCCCTCGCTGGGCGTGGCGGGCGAGTACGCGGCCGTGACCGAATCCGCACAGCTCGACGCGCTGGTCGCGGAGCTGCGCGCGGCCGACGAATTCGCGTTCGACACCGAGACCGACAGCCTCGATCCGATGCAAGCCCGTTTGGTCGGCCTGAGTTTCGCCACCGAGACCGGCAAGGCCGTGTACGTGCCGGTCGGACACGACTATCCCGGCGCGCCGCCACAGCTCGATCGCACCCGTGTGCTGGACGCGCTCGCGCCGGTGCTGTGCGATCCGGCGAAGCGCAAGCTGGGCCAGCATGGCAAATACGACCTGCATGTGCTGCGCCGGCATGGCGTGGACGTGCAGGGCTATGCCGACGACACGATGCTGGAGAGTTTCGTGCTGAACTCCGGCAGCAACCGCCACGACATGGACAGTCTGGCCAAGCGCTTCCTCGGCTACGACACGATCAAGTACGAGGAGGTGGCTGGAAAAGGCGCCAAGCAGATCCCGTTCTCGCAGGTGGCGGTCGACGACGCCACCCGCTACGCCGCCGAGGATGCCGACATCACCCTGCGCCTGCATCGGGCGATCGCGCCCAGGCTGGCGGAGGAGCCGGGACTGGAAAGCGTGTACCGCGATATCGAGATGCCGCTGGTGCCGGTGCTGGCGCGCATCGAGGCCAACGGCGTGAGGATCGATGGCGACGAGCTTCGCCGCCAGAGCGCCGATCTGTCCAAACGCATGCTGGCCGCGCAGCAGAAAGCGACCGAGCTCGCGGGGCGCACCTTCAACCTCGATTCGCCGAAGCAGTTGCAGGCGCTGCTGTTCGACGAGCTCAAGCTGCCGGTGCTGGTGAAGACGCCCACCGGCCAGCCCAGCACGAACGAAGAAGCGCTCGAGGCCATCGCCGACCAGCACGAGCTGCCGCGCGTGATACTGGAGTACCGCGGCCTGGCCAAGCTGCGCAGCACCTATACCGACAAGCTGCCGGAGATGGTCAATCCCGATACCGGTCGCGTTCACACCAGCTACCACCAGGCCGGCGCCGCGACCGGACGGCTGTCGTCCACCGATCCGAACCTGCAGAACATCCCGATCCGCACCGAAGACGGGCGCCGCATCCGCAAGGCCTTCGTCGCACCCGCGGGCCGCAAGCTGGTGGCATGCGACTACTCGCAGATCGAGCTACGCATCATGGCCCACCTGTCGCAGGACCCGGGGCTGGTGCGCGCGTTCGAATCCGGCGCCGACATCCACAAGGCGACGGCGGCGGAAGTGTTCGGCCGCAAGCTGGAAGACGTGACCGGCAACGAGCGCCGTGCCGCGAAGGCGATCAACTTCGGCCTGATGTACGGCATGAGCGCGTTCGGCCTGGCGCGGCAGCTGGGCATCGGTCGCGGTGAGGCACAGGATTACATCGCGCTCTACTTCAGCCGCTACCCGGGCGTGCGCGACTACATGGAGCGCACGCGCCAGCAGGCGCGCGAGCATGGGTTCGTCGAAACCGTGTTCGGCCGGCGGCTGTACCTCGAGTACATCAACAAGGGCACGCAGGGCCAGCGTGCGGGTGCTGAGCGCGCCGCGATCAACGCGCCCATGCAGGGTACCGCCGCGGACATCATCAAGCGCGCGATGATCGGCGTGGACGCGTGGCTGGCCGGCCACCGCGAGCGCGCCCTGATGATCCTGCAGGTGCACGACGAACTGGTGTTCGAGGCCGACGCGGACTTCGTTCCGACGTTGCTGGAGGAAGCGACCACCCGAATGGCGGCGGCCGCGCAATTGAGCGTTCCGCTGGTGGTGGATAGCGGGGTCGGCGACAACTGGGAAGAGGCCCATTAGCCGCGACTGAAAACGTTTTCCCTTCCGGAACATGGGCTTGCGAAACGTTCAGGGAAACCCTGTCAGGTATATTTGTATACCGATCAGTTCAATAAACTGAATTCCTCCTGAATCTTACGGTTTTTTAACCGGAATCTTCACGAACCATCCATGTGCGGAGTGGTCATATAGCTCGCGACAGATGCAACGTCTGTCGCTGATCTCTCCCATCCCCTGGAGCGATCTCCCCCGGAGCGACGACCCCTCCCCAGGTCCCGCTCCCCTGGCCCCGCCGATCTCCCCCTGGTCTGCGGGGCTTTTTATTGCCTGTCGTTTGCCCCGACCTGCGCTACCGTGCGCGCACTCCCTCCTGCCGGGTGACGCATGAGCGCTCCGTTCGACCAGATGTTCCAGCTGGCCATGCCCTGGTGGGCCTTCGTGCTCCGCGCGTGCGTGGTGTACTTCATCCTGCTGGGGATGATCCGTCTGTCGGGCAAGCGCACGATGGGCCAGTTCACCCCGTTCGACATGCTGCTGGTCGTGCTGCTCGGCAACGCCGTACAGAACGCGCTGCTCGGCGAAGACACCTCCGTGGGCGGCGGCCTGCTGCTGGCGGCCACGCTCATCACCCTGAACTGGTTCGTCGGTCTCGTATCCGCTCGATCGCCGCGGGTGGAGCGTTGGGTGGAAGGCGCGCCCGTGCTGCTGGCGCGCGACGGCCAGGTCTATCGCGACGTGCTGCGCCGCGAACTGATCAGCCGTGAGGACTTCGAGAAGGCGATGCGCGAAGCCGGCTGCCTGGACATGGCCGATATTCGGCTCGCCGTGCTGGAGAACAACGGACACATCACGCTGGTGGCGCGACAGGATCCGAAGACCGAGGTGGGAACGACCTGAGCCGCCGTCGCGGATTCAGACCGCGTCGGTCAGCCAATCGCGCGGTCGCAGATAGTCGGCCAGACGCTGTTCGTCGCTGCCATCCTCCGGTGCGTAGCCGTATTCCCAGCGGACCAAGGGCGGCAGGCTCATGAGGATGGATTCGGCGCGCCCGCCACTCTGCAGGCCGAACAGCGTGCCGCGGTCGTAGACCAGGTTGAACTCCACGTAGCGGCCGCGCCGGTACAGCTGGAACTGTCGTTCGCGTTCGCCGTAGGGCGCATCCTTTCGGCGCGCGACGATGGGCAGGTACGCATCGAGGAAACCGTCGCCGACGGCGCGCAGGTAACCGAAATCGCGTTCGAAGTCCTCGCCCAGGTCGTCGAAGAACAGGCCACCCACGCCGCGCGTCTCGTTGCGATGCTTGAGGAAGAAGTACTCGTCGCACCAGCGCTTGTGGGCGTCGTAGCGCGATTGGCCGCCGTACGGTCCGCACAGGTCGCGCGCGGTGCGATGCCAGTGCTGCACGTCTTCGTCGACCGGATAGAACGGGGTCAGGTCGAAGCCGCCGCCGAACCACCACGCCACCGTTTCGCCATCGCGCTCGGCGCGGAAGTGGCGCACGTTCGCATGGGTTGTGGGCAGGTGCGGGTTGCGCGGGTGGAACACGAGCGATACGCCGACCGCGCGCCAGGATGCACCGGCGAGCTCGGGGCGATGCGCGGACGCGGACGGCGGCAGGCGATCGCCGGAGACATCGGAGAAGCCGATGCCGGCCTGCTCGAACACCGCGCCGTCGCGCAGGATGCGGGTGCGTCCACCGCCACGGATCGGCGATGCGTCGTCGGGTGCGCGGCTCCAGGCGTCTTCGTGGAAGCGCGCCCTCCCATCGGCCGCTTCGATGGCGGCGCAGATGCGGTCCTGCAGGTCGGTGAGGTAATCGCGGACGGGCGTGATGTCGTTCATGCCGCGCATTCTACCGGGGCGGCTGCGTCCATCCGAACTCTACGCGCACGGCCGGACGGCACAGCTGCCACACGATCAGCGCGTGCAGCACGCCGAATACGAGAGCGGTCACCCAGGCCATCGTCAACGACATCGCGCGCAACGACGCCAGTTCCGCCAGCAATGGCGCGGCGTCGGGCATCTGGGGCAGCCGGTCGAGCCAGGAGAACACGAGGTCGATCACGGCGATGCCGGCGAAGTTGGCCAGCGCGCCCAGCACCATGAAGAGCACGAATCCCCACCACGCCCAAGCGCGCCGCCGAAGCAGGCCCACCGACACCGCCAGGAAGGCCACGCTCATTAAAAGGAAGACGACCGCAAGGGCGGTGATGTGGGACAACACCCACAGGGCGGATGCCGGTACCGGCTGCGTCGCGACGAAGTCGAGGAAGCGCGCGACCTCTTCGCCCCGCAGGATCACCAGTGCCGCCAGCACCTGCAGTGCCGCGTACAAGGTGGCGCCGGCGCCCACGACGATCGACACCTTCGCCATCACGGTGACGAAGGCGGAGCCGCTCGCGGTGGGCGATGCAGGACGCATGGCTTACTTCAGGTTCTGCTCGAACAGTTTCAGCACGCGCTTGTACTCGTCCAGCCAGGAGTCCGACCGCGTGAAGCCGTGCCGTTCCAGCGGATACGCCGCCAGCTCCCAATCGTCCTTGCGCAGTTCGATCAGCTTCTGCGACAGCACCACCGAATCCTTGAAGAACACGTTGTCGTCGATCATGCCGTGCGCGATCAGCAGGTGGTCCTGCAGGCCGTCGGCGTACTCGATCGGCGAAGAGGTGCGGTAGGCCTGAGGATCCAGTTCCGGCGTATTGAGGATGTTGCTGGTGTATTCGTGGTTGTACTGCGTCCAGTCCACCACCGGGCGCAGCGCGGCGCCGGCCTTGAACACCCCGGGCGCGCGGAACAGCGCCATGAAGGTCATGAAGCCGCCGTAGCTGCCGCCGTAGATGCCGGCGCGGTCGCGATCGCCCTGCTTCTGCGCGACCAGCCACTCCAGGCCGTCGAGGTAGTCCTCGAGTTCCGGGTGGCCCATGTTGCGGTAGATGGCGGTGCGCCAGTCGCGGCCGTAGCCTTCGCTGGCGCGGTAATCGAGGTCTAGCACGATGTAGCCGCGGTCCACCAGCAACTGGTGGAACATCTGCTCGCGGAAGTAGTTGGGATAGCGCGCGGTGACGTTCTGCAGATAGCCGGCGCCATGCACGAACATGACGATGGGATAGCGCTTGCCGGCTTCCATCGTCTTCGGGCCGTAGTACTTGCCCCACACCACGCCTGCGCCGTGGCGCGAGCGTACTTGCACGTATTCCGGCTGGATCCACTCGCGCGCCTTGAAGCCCGCGGTGCGGGTATCGGTGAGTGTGTGCACGTCGCCACCGTCCACGCCCGTCACCGACAGCTGGGCCGGCGTATAACTGCGCGAATGGCGGACCAGCAGCTGGCGACCATCCGGCGACAGGCTGAAATCCTCCACGCCGTCGAGCGCGGTGACTTCCTTCACCTGGTTGCTGGCCAGGTCGAGCTTGCAGACCTCGTAGTCGCCTGGCCAGCTGCGATTGCACAGGAACAGGAAGCCGTTGCCGTCGGCGGTGACTTCCGGAGCGGAGACTTCCCACTTGCCCGACGTGCGCGCGCGGGGCTTTTCATTGCCGGTCGCGGTGTACAGGTGCGAGTAGCCGGATTCTTCCGACAGCAGCCACAGCGTGCGGTTGTCCGGCAGCCAACCGAACTGGTTGAAGCCCCAGTTGATCCATGCCTCGTCGGTCAGCCGGTGGCGCGGCTGCAGGCGCGCGCCGGGCAGGTCGACGGTGGCGATCCAGCGGTCCTTGTTGTCGACGGCATGCACCTGCACGGCGACCTGGCTGCCATCCGGGGTCCAGGCGATGGCACCGCCGTCGCTGTCGTTCTCCACGCGCACATCGCGCGATCCCTTCAACGGTTCCTTGCCTGCCTGCTTGCGCAGCGCAGCGAGCGGATCGCGGTCGATCCCGGGCAGGCTGTCGAACGTCACTTCCTTGACGCTGCCGTCGGCGAGGTCGACGCGCCACAGCGTGTGCGGCACGGGGGCATTGCGGCCGACGCGGGTGCGGACTTCCTGAAATTCCTCGTAGCCCGATTCGGTCACGTACTTCGGCATCTTGCCGGCCTGTCCGGCATCGGCGCCCTTCTTGTGCGTCACCACCAGCAGCCAGCGGCCGTCCGGCGAAAGCGAGCTGTCGTCGATGTCGACCTCGGTGCCGAGGTAGATCGGTGCGGGCGCGCGGCTCGCATCGGCCTTTCGCCAGCTTTCGGCCTGCTTCTGCGCGGCTTCGCGTTGCGCGCGATCGTCGGCCAGCGTGCGGATCGTGCGCAGTTGCTGCTCGCGCAGTGCGTCCGGCTTGGGAGCGGCCAGCGGATCGCGCTCGGCCTTGAGTTCGGCGACCGTCGCCGTGCCCGCGTCGGCGGTCCAGCGATACCAGGCGTTGCCGGCGCGCCAGATCACGGCGCCGTCGCGGGCGAAGCGCGCCTGCTGCTCGGCCTCGTTGGTGCGGGTCAGCTGGGTGAGCGCCCCGCTGCGCAGGTCGCGCACGAACAGGTCGCCGTTGCGCGTGAGCAGCATGCGCTGGCGGGTGGCGTCGTAGACCGGGTTGATGGCGTCGAGACGCGCGCGCTGGTCGTCGGCGACACGGTGCGCGGCGGCGCCGTCGAGGGATTGCTCGAAGGTGTCTCGCACCACGCTGCCATCGCGCTTGAGTTCGTACTGCACCTGCTTGCCGTCCCATGCCCACCAGGCGCGCTCGACCGGCGGGCCGATCCAGTCCGGTTCGGCCATCACTTGTTCCAGCGTGAGCGGTGCGGGCGTCTGGGCGTGTGCGGCCGGCGCAAGGGCGAGCGGCAGCAGCAGGGCGAACAGGGCAGGGCGCATCGGGCTTCCGTTAGTGCGAGGTGAAGGGGCGAAGAGTACCAGTCCGTCCGCGTGCCTCCCGCCGCCGATCGTCATGCCCGGCGTGATCGCGATGCGGGTTTCACGTATGCGGTATTTCCCGCACAATCCCCGCTTGTCCATCGGCAGGGCGCGAAAAGCGCGGATGCAAGCCTACGTCTACAAGAGCCAGCGCAAGGCCGACACGTTCGTCTACCTGGCGACGCGCGACGATTTCGCCCGACTCCCCGAGCCGCTGCGTACCCAACTGGGCGAGTTGGCTTTCGTGCTCGAGGTTGCCCTGACGCCCGAGCGCAAACTGGCGCGGGAAGATGCCGAGGTGGTCCGGACCAACCTCGCCGCGCGCGGCTTCCATATCCAATTCCCGCCGCAGCCCGATCCCACTGTCCTTCCCGATGCCTGAGTCCCGGCTGCAGACCCGTCACGTCGCCCTGGTCGCCTTGCTGGCAGGCCTGCTGCTGGCCGGCGCCGGTGCATGGCTGGGCGGCGTGCCGGCGGCCCTCGGTGCGTGGCTGGCGCAGCCGGTGGTGGCGCTGGGCGTGTCCTGGCTTCGCGGCACCCGCGTGCTCGCACCGTCCCGCGCCTGGCGCGAGGACTTGCCGGCATTGGGGCTGGCCTGGGCGGTAGCGTTCGCCGGCAGCGCGCTGCTGCTGGCCTGGCCACTCGCCTCGCTGCACGACAGCGGCAGCCTGCCGGCAGCATTGGGCGTGAGTGCGGTGATCGGTGTGGTGATCGTGGGCCTCTGGCGCACGTGGCCGCTGTGGCATGGCCTGGAGCGCGACGGTGGGGCGTTGGCTGCCCACTGGCGTGGGTTGGTCGAGCACGACTTCCATGCCTGGCGTGGCCTGGCGGTGGCGACGGCGTTGGCCGTGGCCATCGGCGGCGGCCTTTGCCTGGCCTGGCAAGGGCTGGTACCCGACGGCGCCCGCACCGGCCTCGCGATCGCCTATGCCCTGCTGTTGCCGCTGCTGCACCTGGGCGTGCAGCGGGTAGCGGGCGCGGGCGTGCTGCCGGTGGTCGAGATGCCGGAGCGCGAGGTGGAAACCTTCGATGCGCCCGTCGTCGAAGCCGACACAGCCCCGGACGTCGACCTGGACCAGGCCTTGTTCGAAGCGGCGCGCGCCGGGCGCGTGGATCGCGCGCTGTCGCTGATCGAAGCCGGCGCCGATGCGCATGCGCTGCCGGCGGAGGGCTCGCGCGACCAACGCAGCCTTGGCGCGCTGGCGGCCGTGCTGCCGGACCTGCGCCTGCTGCGCACGCTGATCGCGCACGGCGTGGATCTCAACCACGCGCATGCCGGCGTCACCCCGCTGCTGGCCGCGACCCGCGACAGCTGGCATGGCCGGCCGGATGCGGTGACCACGCTGCTGGCGAATGGCGCCGACCCGCGCATCGCCGATGCGGAAGGCAACACACCGCTGCACCATGCCGCGCGCAGTTCCGACCCTGGCGTGGTCGCACTGCTGCGCGATGCGGCGGCGGAACTCGATGCGCTCAACCATGACGGCCTGACCCCGTTGGGCGTGGCCTGCATGGCCGGCAACTGGCGGCTGGCGAAATTCCTGCTCGAACGCGGCGCACGCCCGGACCCGCAGGGCGGGCAGCCGGTACTGTTGGCGGCGGCTGCGACCGAAGAAGACGATCCTGCCGGCGTGCAGTTGCTGCTCAAGCACAAGGCCAAGGTCGATGCGCGCGACGCCCAGCGCCGCAGCGCCCTGCACGAAGCGGCCTACGCCGGTCACGCCGAAGTCGTCACGACGCTGCTCGCTGCCGGTGCCGACGTGCATGCGCGCG
This sequence comes from Pseudoxanthomonas sp. YR558, assembly GCF_900116385.1. Taxonomy (NCBI): domain Bacteria; kingdom Pseudomonadati; phylum Pseudomonadota; class Gammaproteobacteria; order Lysobacterales; family Lysobacteraceae; genus Pseudoxanthomonas; species Pseudoxanthomonas sp. YR558. The sequence continues at coordinate 58,142 of NZ_FPCI01000002.1, forward strand.
ACGCGCAGCAGCGCACGCCGTGGCTCGACGCCGCGCGCGGCGCCCGCGCCGCGGTGCTGGAAAAGCTCGCCGACGCCGGGGCGGATCGCCAGGCCACGGATGCCGAGCGTCGTAACGCATTGATGCTGGCGTGCGGCGCGGAGCAGGTATCGCCCGCGCTGGTGCGCCGCCTGCTGGAATGGGGCCTGGATCCTGCCGATACCGACGCCGCGGGCCGGCGTGCAGTCGATGCCGCGGCCGAAGCCGGGCGCTGGGCGCTGGTCTCCGCGCTCGATCCCGCCTATGCCCTGCCCAGTGCCGTGGCTGCCGCCGAGGACGAGACGCCGCCGGACCGCGCGCCGTCCGCGCTGCTGCGCGAGGGCCTGGCGAGTGGGCAGTTCGAAGGTCTCGATGCGCTCGCGCGCCTGTGCTCTCGCGAAGAGCTCGGTGCGTTGTTGCACGAAGCCGACCTGCAACGCCCGGCGCGCCTGGCATGGTTGCTCCGCAATGGTGCCGATGCAGACGTCCGCAACGCGGCGGGCGACACGCTGGCGTTCGCCCTGCTGTCGCAGGGTGCGGTGGGCGCGCCTGCGTTGGCTGCGGTGCTCGCGCGTGGCGTTTCGCCGGCCGGCGCCGGTGGCCTGGCGCGCTTCCTGGCCGCGTGCGCGGCGGACGACCAGGCGGCGCGCACGCTGGAATCCTGCGCGCTGGATCTGCTTGAACGCGGCGCCGATCCCTTCGGTGTGTCGCCGCAAGGCGATCCGGCGCTCTCGCTCGCCGTGCGGTTGGGTTGGCAGCGAGTGCTCGATCGCCTGCTCGACATCGGCGTAGACCGCGAAGCGCGCGACAGCCATGGCATGACCGCGCTGCACCTGGCGGCGGTGCTCGGTCGCGAGACCGCTCTCAAGCAGCTGATTGCGAAAGGCGCTTCCCCCGAGGCGCGTGCCGCCGACGGGCAGACACCGCTGGGCGTGGCGCTGGCCTGCGGACGTCGCGACCTGGCCGATTGGCTGGACTGGCGGATCTGGTCGCTGCCGAAGCGTGCGCTGCGACCTGCCGACCTGCCATCGGCCGCGATGATGGGCGACCGCGACGCGGTGCGTCGCCTGCTCGACCTCGGCTTCGATGTCGATTCGCCCGATGCGCAAGGCTGCACCGCGTTGTTGCGCGCCGCCGGCGGTGGCTTCACTACCACCGTGGAGCTGCTCATCGCGCGCGGCGCCGACCCGCAGCGCGCCGCGCATACCGGCGCGACGCCGTTGTCGGCCGCGGTCAGCATGCGCCAGGCGGAGATCGTCGGTGCGCTGCTGACGGCGGGCGCGGATATCGAATACCGGCTGCCCGGTGGTGTGACCGTGCTGATGCTGGCGGCGGCCTTGGGCCTGCCCGAGATCGCCGCGCGCCTGATCACCGCCGGCGCCAACGTGCATGCCGGCGATGCGCAGGGCCTCACGCCGCTGCATTGCGCCACGCTGTACGGCTTCACGGCGCGCGAGAAGCCGCGCCTGGTCGCGCTGCTCGATACGCTGCTGTTGTCTGGCGCGGAATCGGAGCAGGTGGCTGCAGGTTCGGTCACGCCTTTGCTGCTGCTGTTAGGCGCGCGTGCCGAGCCGGGTACCGCCTGCGACGAAGAAGTCGTGCTGGCCGGCCTGGAACGCCTGCTCGACGAAGGCGTGTCACTGGACGTGCAGGATCCGCGTGGCTTCGGCCCGCTGCATCTGGCCTCGCTGCACGGTTTGCTGCGCGTGGTTAGCCGCCTGTTGCGTGCCGGCGCCGATCCGGAACTGCGCGATGTGCTGAACCGCACGCCGCGTGAGATCGCGGTGATGCGCGGCTTCATCGACGTGGCGGCGGAGTTCGTGCCCGCCACACCCGGTGCGGGAGCGTCGATGGCCCGCTTCCTGCGCGATCGCAGTTGACCTGCCGGCTCATCGCGCCGGCGGCGTGTCCTCGCCGGTCGCATCGGCTTCGAACAGTTTCTCCAGGTCGCTGATCGCATCGCGCGCGGTCTGAATCACCGCGCCGTCGTCGTCGTAGACCAGGTATTGCGCGCGCAGCAGTTTCTCGTCGTGCTGGCGGAAGCGGCGAGTGTGTTCGGCGGCGGTGTGCGTCGGCACGCCCAGCTCGACCAGCACCTGCTCCGCCATTTCCAGGCTCGAGCCCAGCGTTTCGCGATAGGCCTCCGCGCTCAGGTCCATCAACCGCCAGGCATGCTGGCGATTGCGCGCGCGTGCCAGCACGCGTGCCTCGGGGAACATGCGACGGATCAGGCGCGTGGCCTTGATGTTGGTGTCGGGGTCGTCCATCGCGATCACGAAGACCTTCACGTGCTGCGCGCCGGCCGAGCGCAGTAGGTCCGGGCGGGTCGGGTCGCCGTAGTAGATGCGGATGTTGCCGAAGCGGCGCAGCGTGTCCACGGTCTCGGGGCTGTGTTCAAGCGCGACGAACGGAATCTTCTGCGCCGTCAGCAGACGCGCCACGATCTGTCCGAACCGGCCCATGCCGGCGATCAGCACTTGCGGCTGCTCGTCGGGAATCTCGTCGAAGGTGCGCGTGGTGGGTTTGGGCCGGTTCACGCCGGCCAGCAGGCGATGCAAACCGAGCAGCAACACCGGCGTGAGCGCCATCGATACGCCGACGATGGCGCTCAGCTGGTTGCGCAGTTCCGTATCGATCAGGCGCACGCGCGAGGCTTCGCTGAAGACCACGAAGGCGAACTCGCCACCCAGCCAGAGCGTACCCGCCATCAGCAGCGCGCCCTTCGGGTCGAGGCGTCCCGGCCAGCGGCCGATGCCGAACAGGACGCTGAACTTCACCGCAAGCAGCGTCAGCACACCGAAGGCGATCAGCTCGGGCTGCTTCACCACCGCGTCGAGATCGATGTCCATGCCGACGGCGATGAAGAACAGGCCCAACAGCAGGCCCTTGAACGGATCGATCTGCGATTCCAGTTCGTGGCGGAACTCGGAGTCGGACAGCAGCACGCCGGCCAGGAACGCGCCCAGGCCCGCGCTCAGCCCAGCCAGCTGCATGAACCAGGCGATGCCCAGCACCACCAGTAGAGCAGTGGCGGTGAACACTTCCGGCATGCGCGTGCGCGCGACCACGCGGAACAGGTGGCGCAGCACAAGCCGCCCGCCGAGGACCACGATGGCGATCGCACCGACGGCATGGAACACCATCGTCCAGGTGAGCGTTTCGTTCTTCGCGCCGCCCAGCAGCGGAATGGCAGCCAGCAACGGGATCGCGACCAGGTCCTGGAACAGCAGGATCGCAAAGCCGAGACGCCCGTGTTCGCTGGTCAGCTCCTTGCGCTCTGACAACAGTTGCAGGCTGACCGCCGTGGACGACAGGGCCAGGCCGAGGCCGACGACGAGCGCGGTCTTCCAGTGATGTTCGAACAGCAGCGCGATGCCGCCCAGCAGCAGCGCACTGAGCAGCACCTGCAGGCCGCCGGCGCCGAACACCGGCTTGCGCATCACCCGCAGGCGCGAGGGCGAGAGTTCCAGGCCGATGACGAAGAGCATCATCACCACGCCGATCTCGGCGGCGTTGAGGATGCGGTCGGCATCCCGCACCAGTGCCAACCCGTCCGGGCCCAGCACCACGCCGGCCACGAGGTACGCCAGTACCGCCCCCAACCCGAAACGCTTGAAGACCGGCACCGCGATCACCGCGGCCAGCAGGAACACCAGCGCCAACTCCAGACCACTACCGTGCATGCGTCACCTCGTGGGGATAGTATGCGGCGGACGGGGCCGGAGAGGCCTACTTCCACGGAACGAGGAGGGCGTGTGAGGCACTCAATCGGATGGTGCAATGCGTTGGTCTGGGGTTTGTTGCTCCTGGTGTGTGCGGAACCGGTTTTTGCCCAGAGTCCACAAGCGATCCGGAAGCAGGCTGAATCGAGCATGTTGGTGACGGGCTCGATCCTCATCGAGCGGGATGGCAGTGTCAGCGGGCTTGAAGTCGATCAGCGCGACAAGCTGCCTGACGTGGTGGCGACGCTGGTGGAGAAATCGGGTCCGGCATGGAAGTTCGAACCCGTGCTGGTCGAGGGCGAGCCCAGGAAGGTCAAAGCGCGCATGAGCCTGCTTGTGGTCGCGAACAAGCTCGAGGAAGGCGGCTATCGGGTCGGTATCCGCGACGGCTACTTCGGCAAGGACGCGATGACGCCGGAGGAGCGCCAGCAGGAGTCCGGTGCCCTCAAGGGCCTGGACATGAAGCCTCCGTCCTATCCCATGAGCGCGCTGGAAGTGGGCGCGCGTGGCACCGCCTACGTGGTGCTGAAGATCGGGCCGGATGGCAAGGTGATGGACGCCGCGGTCGAGCAGGTCAATCTGCGGACGATCGGCAATGTCAACGAGATGAAGCGGATGAGGAGCGCCTTCTCCCGCTCCACCGTTACCGCAGCCAAGAACTGGTTGTTCTCCATGTCGGCCAATGACCTGGTCCGGGAACATGGATTCACGTTGGTGCGTGTGCCGGTCGATTATGAGTTCGCAGGCAACAGCAGGCCCTCGTATGGGCAGTGGGATGCGTACATTCCAGGACCCAGGGAGACCATACCGTGGATCCAGGACGATAGGGCCAGGGATGAGAGTCCTGAAGCGATGCTTGCGGGCGGCCTGTATGAAGTGGGCAAAGGGCTGCGTTTGCTGACGCCGCTGGGTGGAGGCTCGTAGCCGGCACCCGTGTCCATGTGGCGGAGGCGCATGATCACCCACCGCCGAAGGCTTGCAACAGATGCTTGCCGTACTTTCCCGACGGTGTGGCCGTCACCGTCACGACCGCATAGGCAAACAGCCCGCCGGCCAACGCGAACCCTGCGACGGCCGGCCAGGCCAAGCGGCGCGGTAGCGTGATGCGCCTGTGCAGATTGCGGATGAAGCACTCCGCCACCAGCAGGTTGGGCACGAAGAACAGGTAGAGGATGGCGTAGTCGAATGGGCCGCTGGTGTTGCCCGCGCCCATGCCGACGCCGCCGGTGAGATCCTTCCATGCGCGGATCTCCAGGTCGAACACCCATGAGCCCAACACCATCGCGAACAACCGGATGGCCCACGCGCGATGCCGGTCGAAGCGCTTTGCGCGCGCGTGTACGAAGGCCATCGTCGCGCACAGCATCATCACCGCGCCCCAGACCGCGAACGCGATCGACGCCGCGCGCGTGTAAGCGCCGTGGGTCAGGATGAACGACAGGCCGCCCACGCCGGCCAACACGCCGGCGGTGACGTAGACACGCCCGGTCCAGCGATGCACGGCGCGGTGGCGGGCGCGGATGCGCGACGACAGCAGGATCGGCCAAGCCAGCACCAGGATCGTGCCCATTGCGAAATGCAGGCCGATGCCGAGGTTGGCGACCCAGACCTGCGCGCTTTGCATCGGCAAACCGTCCACCAGGACGCGCCATTGTTCGAAGTTGCCGGGAGTGGCGCCGGTCGCCCGGAGGACGATGTAAGCGCCGAAGGCCAGCAATCCGGCAAGCGCGACGACCTGGATGGCGCGGCCGATCCACCCGAGCAGGTATTGCCGGATGTCCGGCCGGGCGGGAAGGCGCATGCGCGTGGTGTTCATCGGGTCTGTCCTGGATGGGCTGCGGACTGCTTCCGCCGCGCGAAGCGTTCCGCATAGACCGGTCCAGGTCGTTAGGCCAGGCGCAGGAAGTCATGAGGGCGCGCCTGCGGACCGCACCTATACTGGCGCGCGCGGGCATCGTCCCGCGGGGGAGCGCATGCCGCAGACCGATTCCAGTCGCCTGGCGTTCGACGACGTGGTCATCGACTTCGTTGGCCGGCGACTGTTGCGAGCAGGACGCGAGCAGACGCTGGAACCCAAGGCGTTCGCCGTGCTGGCCTTGCTGGCGGGATCGCCTGGCCGGGTGTTCACGCGGGACGAGATCCTCGATGAGGTCTGGGGCCACCGGCACGTCACCCAAAGCGTGATCAACCGGGTCATGAGCTTGTTGCGCCAGGCGGTGGGCGAAGACGCGCAGCGTCCGCGCCTGCTGCACACCGTGTACGGCATCGGCTATCGCTTCGACCTGCCGGCCGCTGGACACATCGCTGCTTCGCCCGGGAAGCCGGAAGGTGCGCCGCGTTGGCGCCAACCCTGGGTCATCGGGTCGGCGTGCGCCTTGCTGCTGGGCTTGAGTGCGGTGGTCTGGACGCAGCGGGACGTTGCGCACGACGTGCCTAGCGACGGTATCGCTACGCAGGCCCGGCCTTCGCTTGCCGTGCTGCCCTTCGCCGACCTCTCCCAGGCAGGCGACCAGGCCCATCTTGCCGATGGCCTGGCCGAAGAGATCCGCAACCAGTTGGCGCAGTCGCCGGCGCTACGCGTGGTAGGGCGCACGTCGAGCGATGCATTCAAGGACACGGACGACCTGCGCGGCATCGGCCGTGCACTGGACGTGGCGTATCTGCTGGAAGGCAGCGTCCGGCGGCAGGGTGCGCACCTGCGCATCACCGCGCGACTGGTGCACGCCGAGGATGGATCGCAACTGTGGTCGAAGACCTATGCGCGCGAGTTGCGCGATGTCTTCGCGGTACAGGATGCGCTGTCGCGCGACGTGGCGCATGCCTTGAGCGTGAGGCTGGACGTGGCGAGGTTCAATCGCGAGCAGGGCGGTACGACCCAGGTCGATGCCTATGAGCGCTTCCTGCGCTGGCGCAGCATCGTCATGCGCGAACAGTTCGATGTCGAGCATGATCGCCTGCGCTTGCAGCTCGCCCGCGAAATGATCGTGCTGGATCCGCAGTGCGTGTTGTGCCGGGACGCGCTGGCGTCTTCGCTCATCGCGATGGCGCAGGAGCTCGATGGGCCGCAGGCAGACGGATTGCGCGCCGAAGCCGCGCAGGTCCGAGACGATATCGCTCGCCTCGCGCCGGACAGTTGGGTCGCCAGGCGCGATCGTGCGAATGCGTGGTGGCGTGAGGGTCGGCGCGCGGAGGCCATCGCACTCGCGAGACAGGTCGCCGAGGCGGGGCCGCCGACGAAGGAGCGCGCATGGGACTACGCCTACATGCTGTATGCCATGGGCCACCTGGAAGACACCATCGCATTGGTGGAGCAGGTGCGCGCGGTCGAGCCGAGGGCGTTGTTCCTGTCGCGCGACCTGCAGTACGACTACACCGCCGCGCGCCGTTACGCGGACGCGGAAGCCGAGTACCGGCGCGGTCTGGAGATGGAAGGCAGCCAGCGCGAAACGGACTCGGTGGCGTTCTTCCGGCAATTGGCGGGCAAGCGGAGCGGCGGTCTGCCCGAACTGCGCGATCTGCACCAGCGTCTGCAGCGGCAAGAAGGCTTCGACACGCCGTTCTTCCGCGATCTCGGCACGGTGCTCGACGACCGCGGCGCGATGCTCGCGCTTGTCCGCAAGGCGTTGGCGGATGGGGCCTACGCCGGGGGGCAGGACGCCGCCTACGTGCAGACCAGCGTCGCCGATGCGCTGGGCGATCCCGGATTGGCGGTACGCGCGCTACGGAACGAGCTTGCGCTGCAGCCGGGCTTCGATGAAGGCCGCATGCCGCAGTATCCGTACGTTTCTTTCTGGAATGCGCCGTATTCCGGTATGCGCGCGCATCCGGACTTCAAGGCGCTGCTCGTGCAAGCGGGTGTCGCGGACTATTGGCGCCAGACCGGGCGTTGGGGCGATGGCTGCGAGCCGGTGGGCCCTGACGATTTTCATTGCCGGTAACGAAAACGCCCCGCGATGCGGGGCGTTCTCTCTGGCGTCTCCGTTGCCGGATCAGCGCTTCATCGAGCTGAAGAACTCGTCGTTGGACTTGGTGTTCTTCATCTTGTCCAACAGGAATTCCATCGCCGCGATCTCGTCCATCGGATGCAGCAGCTTGCGCAGGATCCAGATCTTCTGCAGCAGTTCCGGTTCGATCAGCAGGTCCTCGCGGCGCGTGCCGGAGCGGTTGATGTCGATGGCCGGATAGACGCGCTTCTCGGTGATGCGGCGGTTCAGGTGCACTTCGCTGTTGCCGGTGCCCTTGAACTCTTCGTAGATCACCTCATCCATCTTGCTGCCCGTCTCGACCAGCGCGGTGGCGATGATGGTCAGCGAGCCGCCTTCTTCCACGTTGCGCGCGGCGCCGAAGAAGCGCTTCGGGCGGTGCAGGGCGTTGGCGTCCACGCCGCCGGTCAGCACCTTGCCGGAGCTGGGCACGACGTTGTTGTAGGCGCGAGCCAGGCGGGTGATCGAGTCCAGCATGATCACCACGTCCTTCTTGTGCTCCACCAAACGCTTGGCGCGCTCGATCACCATTTCGGCGACCTGCACGTGGCGCGCGGCGGGCTCGTCGAAGGTCGAGCTGACCACTTCGCCACGCACGGTGCGCTGCATTTCGGTCACTTCTTCCGGACGCTCGTCCACCAGCAGCACGATCAGGTGCACGTCCGGGTGGTTGGTCGTGATGGCGGTGGCGATCTGCTGCATCATGATCGTCTTACCGGCCTTCGGCGGCGACACGATCAGCGCGCGCTGGCCCTTGCCCTGCGGCGCCATCAGGTCGAGGATGCGGCCGGCGATGTCTTCCGACGAACCGTTGCCGCGCTCCAGCGTGAAGCGGCGGCGCGGGAACAGCGGGGTCAGGTTCTCGAACAGCACCTTGTTCTTCGACGCTTCCAGCGGTTCGCCGTTGATCGTGTCGATCGTCGACAGCGCGAAGTAGCGCTCACCGTCCTTCGGCCAGCGGATGCGGCCGGCCAGGTGGTCGCCGGTGCGCAGGTTAAAGCGGCGGATCTGGCTGGGGCTGATGTAGACGTCGTCCGGGCCGGCCAGGTAGCTGGCCTCGGCCGCGCGCAGGAAGCCGAAGCCGTCCGGCAGGATTTCCAGCACGCCGTCGGCGGCGACGCCTTCACCGTGGCGGGTCAGCACCTTCAGCAGGGCGAAGATGACGTCCTGCTTGCGGGCGCGGGCGACGCCTTCCTGGATGTTCAGCTGCTCGGCGATGTCCAGCAGCTTGGGCGCGGGCATGCGCTTGAGGTCGCCCAGCGAATACTGCGGGAAGCCTTCCGGCACGCTGGGCGGCTGACGCGGCGCGAAATTCTCCTGGCCGCCACCGTTGTTGCCACCGCCTTCCTGCGGCATGCCGTCGTTGCCGTAACGTTCGCGGTTGCGCTCGCGGCGATTACGGAAGCGTTCGCGGCGGTTGTTGCCGAAGCGGTTGCCGTCGCGCGGCTCGCGCGCGTCCTGGCCACCGTCCTGGCCCTGTTGGCCGCCGCCGTGCGCGGATTCGCCGCCTTCATGGGCGGGGGCCGCTGCGGGCGCGGAAGCGGGTGCCGGCGCAGGCGATTCATTCACCGGCGGCAGCGGGAGCTGCGGGGCGGCGTCGGCCTGGGGGGCGGAAGTGTCGGCGGAGGGGGCCTTCGGGACGCGGGCTTTGCGCACGCGCTTCTCGGCGGGAGCGCCGGTTTCGTTGCTACTGTCGGACAAGTTGCGATTCCTCGCTAGGTGGCGAGCGCGCCGGCGTTGCGGCGGCGGGTGAGTAAAGAGAAGTGGGGCTTCAGATGGGTGCGGCGCATCCCCTGCGCCGGATTCGGATTCGACACTATCACCGGCCTGCGACGGCGGCAAGCCGGGCCGCCGCAGCGGGTTCAAGCGGATTCAGCCAGCGCCCCCGTCTTGCCGGGGGCTGCCGGATCAGGCCGCCTGGGTGCCCAGGGCCTTGTCGATCATCTGGGTCAGCTGACCCTTGCCGACGGCGCCGATCTGGGTCGCCTGGATCTGGCCGTCCTTGAACAGCAGCAGCATCGGGATCGAGCGGACGTGGTACTTGATGGCGGTCGCGCGGTTCTCGTCCACGTTGACCTTCGCCACCTTCAGCTTGCCGCCGTAGGTTTCGGCCAGCTCATCCAGGACAGGCGAAATCATCTTGCACGGACCGCACCATTCGGCCCAGAAATCCACCAGTACCGGCTCGCCGGACTGCAGCACGGCCGCATCGAAATCGGCATCGCCGACGTGGGAAACTTTATCGCTCACTGGGGTCTCCTGCGGGGTCCGCGGGGTCCCACGGACGGGTTCGGGCCGGGTCGGCCGTCTGTTTGGGGTAAACTGGGGCGTTCCGCGGCCATTTCAAGGAGCTCCTGGGCGGCCGCGCAGCCCGGCACAGGGAGCGCAGTGTGCGACGCCGGACCCCCCGTTGCAAGCACAGCGACCCGCATTCACACAGCCGCACGCAGAACACTGCGGCGCAAAGAAGATGGCATGAGCGACAAACCTTTAACCGACATTACTTTTTCCTCGTTCGACCTTCATCCGGCCCTGCTCGCAGGCCTCGAAGGCGCGGGCTTCTCCCGCTGCACGCCGATCCAGGCCATGACGCTGCCGGTCGCACTGGCCGGCGGTGACGTCGCCGGACAAGCGCAGACCGGCACCGGCAAGACGCTGGCCTTCCTGGTCGCGGTGATGAACCGCCTGCTGAGCCGTCCGGCGCTGGCCGAACGCAAGCCGGAGGATCCGCGCGCGCTGATCCTGGCGCCCACGCGCGAACTCGCCATCCAGATCCACAAGGACGCGGTGAAGTTCGGCGCCGACCTGGGCCTGCGCTTCGCGCTCGTCTACGGCGGCGTGGACTACGACAAGCAGCGCGAGCTGCTGCAGAAGGGTGTCGACGTCATCATCGCCACACCCGGCCGCCTGATCGACTACGTCAAGCAGCACAAGGTGGTCAGCCTGCACGCCTGCGAGATGTGCGTGCTCGACGAAGCCGACCGCATGTTCGACCTGGGCTTCATCAAGGACATCCGCTTCTTGCTGCGCCGCATGCCCGAGCGCACCACGCGGCAGACGCTGCTGTTCTCGGCCACGCTGTCCCATCGCGTGCTCGAGCTTGCGTACGAGCACATGAACGAGCCCGAGAAGCTCGTCGTCGAGACCGAGTTCATCACGGCGGCGAAGGTGCGGCAGAAGCTGTACTACCCCGCCGACGACGAGAAGATCCCGCTGCTGATCGGCCTGTTGTCGCGCAGCGAAGGCGCGCGCACGATGGTGTTCGTCAACACGAAGGCGTTCGTCGAACGCGTGGCGCGCGCGCTGGAACGCGCCGGCTACCGCGTCGGCGTGCTCTCCGGTGACGTGCCGCAGAAGAAGCGCGAGTCGTTGCTGAAGCGCTTCCAGGCCGGCCAGCTCGAATTGCTGGTTGCCACCGACGTGGCCGCGCGCGGCCTGCATATCGATGGCGTGTCGCACGTGTTCAACTACGACCTGCCGTTCGATGCCGAAGACTACGTGCATCGCATCGGTCGCACGGCGCGTCTGGGCGCAGAGGGCGATGCGATCAGCTTCGCGTGCGAGCGCTACGCGATGTCGCTGCCGGACATCGAGGCCTACATCGAGCAGAAGATCCCGTCCGAGCCGGTCACCGCGGAGCTGCTGACCGCGCTGCCGCGGCCGGAGCGCCCGAAGCCGGAAGCCGTTGAAGGCGACGAAGAAGAAGAGAGCATCGGCCAGATCTTCCGCGAAGCCCGCGAACAGAAGGCGGCCGACGAAGAGCGTCGCGGTGGTGGTCGCAAGACCGGCGCCGGCGGTCCCCGTCGCGAAGGCGGTCGTCGCGAGGGTGGACGCCGCGAAGGCCCGCGCTCGGCCGATGGCAAGCCGCGCCCGCCGCGCGCGCCGCGTCCGGAAGGCGAGGCCGCCGCGAAACCCCAGGCGCCGCGTCCCGCGAGCGACGTGCGTCCGGAAGGCGCTGGCGTACCGGAAGGCGACCGCAAGCCGCGCAAGCGACGTCGCCGCCGTCATGGCCGGCCGCTGGAAGGCGCCGAGGGCGTGGTGGCGAGTGCGGCCGCTCCGTCTTCGCCGAAGCCCGTCGCCACGAAGGTTCCGGACGAGAACGCGGGCTTCCTGACGCGCCTCGGCCGCAAGATCCGTTCGCTGGTCGGCGGCTGACCGCCACCGCATCGGGTCGATGGAAGCCGGGCATGTCCCGGCTTCTTTTTGTCCGCGTGGCATCGCCAGCGTCTCCACCGCTCCGGCATAATCGAGGGACATGAGCGTCCTTCGATTCGAAAACGTCAGCAAGCAATATCCCGGCGGCCATCCGGCGCTGGTCGACGTCAGCTTCGAGGTGGCCGAGGGCGAGATGCTTTTCGTCACCGGTCATTCCGGCGCCGGCAAGAGCACCTTGCTGAAACTCATCCATCTCAGTGAGCGACCCTCGCGGGGCGCGGTGCTGTTTGGCGGACGCAACCTGCTCAAGGTGCGCGGCGGTCGCATTCCGCTGCATCGGCGCGAGGTGGGGGCGGTCTACCAGGACCATCGCCTGCTGACCGATCGCACGGTGATGGAAAACGTATCGCTGCCGCTGATCCTGCGCGGCGACCGTCGCGGCGACATCGGCAAGCGCGTGCGCGAGGTGCTCGCGCGACTCGGCCTGGGCCATCGCGAGAACGCGCTGCCCACGCAACTGTCGGCGGGCGAGCAGCAGCGTGTGGGCATCGCCCGCGCGATCGTCGCCGAGCCGCGCCTGCTGGTGGCGGACGAACCCACCGGCAACCTCGACCCCACTTTGGCGGCGGAAATCATGTCGCTGTTCGCGTCTATGCCAGAGCGCGGCACCAGCGTGCTGGTGGTCAGCCATGATCTCTCGCTGCTCAAGCGCATGAAGAAGCGCGTGCTGATCCTCGACCACGGCAAGCTGGCCGACGACATCTCTCCCGCGGACCTGGCCGAATGAGCGACGCGAAGAACGCCCGGACGCAGGCGCGCTCCGGCATCGGCATCTGGCTGGACCAGCATCTCTACAGTTTCGTCTCCAGCTTGGGCCGTGCGGCGCGTCGTCCGTGGGCGACGTTGCTGACGATCGGGGTGATGGCGATCGCGCTGGCGCTGCCGCTGGGCCTGTGGTTGGCGCTGCAGAACGTCGGGCACTTCGCCGGCGACGTGCAGCAATCGCGCGAGATCGACCTGTTCCTCAAGCCCGACACGCCCGTGGCGCGCGCGCAGGCGCTGGCGCTCGAACTGCGCGGCCGCGACGACGTTGCCGATGTGGAACTGCGCACGCCAGAGCAGGGTATGGCGGAGTTCCGCGAACGCAGTGGCTTGGGTGCCTCTCTCGACACGCTGGAAGGCAATCCGCTGCCGAGCCTGTTGATTGTGGTGCCGGAAGGCGACGACGCGCGCCTGGTCGCCGCCCTGCAGGCGCTGCCCGAGACCGACCTGCTGCAGCACGATGCCGCCTGGCGCGACCGGCTCGCGGGCTGGATGGGCTTCGGCCGTCGACTCGCATGGGTACTGGCGGCGTTGTTCGGCCTGGGCGCGCTGCTGGTGGTGGGCAACACCGTGCGGCTGGACATCCAGTCGCGGCGTGAGGAGATCGGCGTGCTCCAGTTGCTGGGCGCCAGCGATGGCTTCATCCGCCGCCCCTTCATCTACCTGGGTGCGTGGTACGGCCTGGCAGCCGGTGGGTTGGCGCTTGGCCTGCTGACCCTAGCCGCCTTTGCGCTTCGAGAACCCCTGGCGACGCTCGCGCGCAGCTATGGCAGCGCGTTCGCCCTGGTTGGGCTTGACCCCGTGGGTGCGGTCGCCGTCGTCGCAGCCGCGACGGTCATCGGCTGGTTGGGCGCATGGCTGGTGACCGGGCATTTCTTGCGTCAGACTCGCCCCACAGAAACCTGAGACTCGTCTCCTTCATGGCCCAGGAACTCCGGCACCTGATCAGTGACGCCCCCCGTGTGATGGTGGTGGACGGCTCGAAGCTGGTGCGCAAGCTGATCGCGGACGTCCTGCGGCGCGAAGTGCCCGGCGTGCAGGTCATCGGTTGTTCCAGCATCGCCGAGGCGCGCGCCGCGCTGGAGCAGGGCGAAGTGCACTTGGTCACCACCGCGCTGGCGTTGCCCGACGGCGATGGGTTGGAGATCGCGCGCAGCGTGCGCGAAGCGGCGGGCCAAGCTTACGTGCCGGTGATCGTGGTATCCGGCGACGCGCAGCAGCACCTGGAAGAGCGGCGCTTCACCGAGTTCGTCACCGATTACTTCGACAAATCGCTGGGCCACGAGGCGTTGGCAACGTTCATCCGCGGCTATGTGCAGCCCGAGCCGGTGCCCGGCGCGACGATCCTTTTCATCGAGGACAGCCGCGTGGTGGCCGAGACCACCCGCCGCATGCTGGAACGGCAATCGCTGAAAGTCGTGCACGTGCTGAAGGCCGAGGATGCCTTCGCCCTGCTCACCGCGGAATCGCTGGGTTTGTCCACGCACAAGTTCGACCTGGTGCTGACCGACGTGATCCTGAAAGGCGAATTGAGCGGCCGCGACATCGTGCAGCGAATCCGCGTGGACTTCGTCTATGGCAAGCGTCGCTTGCCCATCCTCGTGATGACCGGCGACAGCAACCGCGACAACCAGGCGGAGCTGCTGCAGGCCGGCGCCAACGACCTGGTGCTCAAGCCGATCGAGGAACGCCTGCTGGTGACGAAGGTGTTGTTCCAGCTGCGCCTGGCGCGCATGGACGAATCGCGCGCGCTGGTCTGAGACCGCTGCCTCCTGCATGACGGAAGAAGACCGCACCAAGCTGGAACCTTCCTGGAAGGCGCGCATCGGCGACTGGCTGCAGCGGCCGGAGATGCGCGAACTGTCCGCGTTCCTACGCCAGCGCAAGGCCGCCGGCGCACGCATCTATCCACCGGGCCCGCAGATCTTCGCGGCCTTCGACGCCACGCCGTTCGACGCGGTGAAGGTCGTTATCCTCGGGCAGGACCCCTACCACGGCCCGGGCCAGGCGCATGGGCTGTGCTTCTCCGTGCTGCCGGGCGTGCCGGTACCGCCGTCGCTGGTGAACATCTACAAGGAAATCAACGCCGACCTCGGTATCCCGCCGCCAGGTCACGGCTGCCTGCTGCCGTGGGCACGCCAAGGCGTACTACTGCTCAACGCGGTGCTGACGGTGGAGGAGGGCCGCGCCGGCGCCCACCAGGGCAAAGGCTGGGAAGGCTTCACCGACCATGCCATCGAGACGCTCGCGCGTGAGCGCGAAGGCCTTGTGTTCCTGTTGTGGGGCAGCTACGCGCAGGCCAAGGGCAAGGTGATCGACACGCGGCGTCACCGCGTGCTGCGCGCGCCGCACCCTTCGCCACTGTCGGCGCACCGCGGTTTCTTGGGTTGCGGGCATTTTTCGGCGACCAACCATTACCTGGCGCAGCGGGGGCTGCCGCCTATCGACTGGCGACTGCCGTCGAAGGATGCGTTGGACGTCTGATTCGTCCCGGGTCCGTCGGGCCCGGATTCTGCGTGCGGCGCGATGCCATGCGCACCAATGGGGAGGGGTGCATGAAAGCAATGAAGGTGTTGGTGGTTCTGTCGTTCCTGTTCCTGCAGGGATGTGCGTCGTCGTTGATGAAGCCTGCGGACGGCAGTGCCCTGGTGGCCCCGCCCGGTGAGAACAGTCGCGTGGTGTTCCTGCGCCCGTCCTCGTTCGGTGGCGCGATCCAGGCCTCCCTGTTCGACATCTCCGGCGACGAGACCCGCTTCATCGGAGTCAGTTCTACCGGAACCCAGGTCGTGCACGACGTTGCGCCGGGCCGCCACCGGTTCATGGTGGTGTCCGAGGCAGCGGATTTCATGGAAGCCGACCTGGCCCCGGGCCAGACGTACTACGCGGTGGTGACGCCGCGCATGGGCGCGTGGAAGGCGCGCTTCTCGTTGTGGCCGATCAAGGCGGCCTCGGAGAACGAGTTCAACTGGCGCAATGCGGATGTGGCGAAGTGGATCGCCAACGCCAAGCATGTGCAGAACACGCCGGAAGGCGAGGCGTGGTTCAAGGCGAACCGGGCGTCCATCGTCGAGAAGCAGGCGGACTATCTGGCCGTCTGGAACAAGAAGAGCGCCGCGGACCTCGCGCAGCGCACGCTGTCGGCCGGGGATGCTTCTGTCGCGAAGCCCTGATCCGGAAGGGAGCGTCCGTCACGGGCGCTCCCTTTTCAACCACGCGCGCCGCGCGCTCAGCGCGTACGGCGACGCTTCTGCGGCGGGGATACCGGCGGAGGCGGTGTGACCGGGATGTTCTTGATCTCCGCCTGCAGGGCTTCCAGCATCGGCACCATCTTCTGCTGCACGGCCGACATGATGTTCTGCATCAGCGCGGGGTTCTTGTCGAGCATCCGCTTGCCGGCGGCGCTTTCGTAGAACTTCGTGATCGCGCGCACGTCTTCGCGCGTGTAGGTTTTCTTGTAGACGTCCAGGTACACCGGGCGCATCTCTTCCCACGACAGCGCGGTGCGGACGATCTCCTGCGTCTTGGCCTGGATGCGGGCGACCTCGGCCTTCTGCTCGTCGGTCATCTCCCGGCCGGCGAAGTGCTTGTCGAACTCCTGCTGCTGCACCGCTTCCATCTGCGGCACCACGCCGGCGAGCAGGCTTTCCGCGCGCGAAGCCTTGAGCAGGCGGTCGATGTCCGCGTCGGTGGGCTCGGCGGCGAAGGCCGGTGCGGACGCCGCCAGGGCGAGGGTGAGCAGGAGGCGCAGCAAGGCGCGGGCCGTGATCGACGGAAGCTGGGACATGCGGCGTGGACGGCATGGAACGGGGTCGTAGGGTGCCTGCCCGGGAGTAAATCTGGTGTTAATCGACGGCGATCCGGGCGCCAGCGCGCTGCGAACGGACCCGCATCCTGACTACAATCCGCGCATGGGGAGCACCGCACTCGAGATCACGCCGACGCTGGCGATACCGGACGACGAACTCGTCGAACGGTTCGTGCGCGCCAGTGGTGCGGGCGGGCAGAACGTCAACAAGGTCGCCACGGCGGTGGAGCTACGCTTCGATGTGGCCGGCTCGCCGTCGCTGCCCGACGCACTGCGCGAGCGCCTGTTGGCCAAGCGCGACCGCCGGCTCACCGACGAGGGCGTGCTGGTGATCGACGCGCAGCGCTTCCGCACGCAGGACCGCAACCGCCAGGATGCGCGAGAGCGCCTGGCCGCGCTGATCGCCGCCGCGCTGGTGGTGCCGAAGAAGCGCATCGCCACCAAGCCCTCGCGCGCCGCCAAGGCGCGCCGGCTGGACGCCAAGCGCGAGCGCAGCCAGGTCAAGCGCGGCCGTTCGCAGAAGAACCAATGGGAGTAACCGTTTGAGCCACGACATCGTCCCGCGCATCCCGCCGAACATGCCGCAGGTGCCGCCGAACCGCTTCACCCGCTGGATGGGGCGCACGTTCCTGCGCGTGTTCGGCTGGAAGATCGTCGGCACGCTGCCGGATATCCCGAAGCTGGTGATGATCGTGGCGCCGCACTCGTCCAACTGGGACGGCATCTGGGGCATGGCGGCGAAGATCGCGATGGGCTTCCAGGTGCGCGTGCTGGGCAAGGCGCAACTGTTCTGGTGGCCGCTGTCGCCGCTGCTGCGCAAGTTGGGCGTGGTACCGGTGGACCGCAGCTCGCCGCAGGGCACGGTGGAGCAGGCCGTGCGGATGATCCGACAGTCCGAGAAGATGTGGTTCGCGCTGACACCGGAAGGCACCCGCAAGCGTGTGGACAAGTGGAAGGGCGGCTTTCTGAAGATCGCCCAGCAGGCGCAGGTGCCGATCCTGATGGCGTACTTCCACTACCCGGACAAGGTCGTCGGCATCGGCGACGTGTACTACCCGACCGGCGACATGGATACCGACATGGCGGCGATCCGCGCCTGGTACCAGCCGTGGCAGGGGAAGAACCGCGGGACGGTGTGATCGACCTGCCTAGCGACGCAACGAAGAACCCCGCCTGACGGCGGGGTTTTCGTTTCAGCTTCGTGCCGGCGATCGCTTACAGCGGCGCGCCGCCCAGCTTCCAGGTGACCTGCAGGAAGTAGCTGCGGCCGGTGGAATCGAACCAGGACGTGTCGTAGTACGGATAGTTCGCCCAGGTCGCGTCCTTCGGCGGCATGTCGTCTAGCAGGTTGTTGACGGTCAGCGACACGCGCAGGTGGTCGTTCACGTCGTAGCGCGCACCGGCATTGAAGCGCCAGCTCGCCTTCGTCCACGCGTCGTTGTCGTAGTTCGCGACGCGGCCCAGGTAGTTGCCGAACACGCTGGCGCCCCATGCATCGCGATCCCAGCTGATGCCCAGGTTGCCCTTCTGGCGCGGCAGCGTGGTGGCGCTGAAGCTGACGTCCAGCATGTCTTCTTCCGGATCGCCCGGGTACTGCTGGCGCGTGTGCTTGTCGGTCCAGGTGTAGCTGCCGGTGAAGCGGAAGTCGCCCGCGCTCGCCGTCTGCAGGCGGTAGTTGGCCGTGACGTCGACGCCGGAGGTTTCCTCGTTGGCGATGTTGATCGGCGCGAAGCGGACGCTGGTGATGTAGCCGTCGGCGTCGCGGATCACGCGGGCGAGTGCGTCGACGCAGGTCGGCGAGTTGACGTCCACGGTGGCGCCGCTGTCGGTGACGCCGAGGCGGCAGTTGGCCTCGTCGATGCGCAACTGCTCGCGGCTCTGGGCCTGCACCTGGTTCGACACGCGGATGCGGTAATAGTCCACCGCCAGGTCGAAGTTGGCGAACGGCGACCACACGAAGCCGGCCGAGAACGACTTGCTGGTCTCCACGTCCAGGTCCATGTTGCCGGTGTACACGTCGAACGTGTTGATGTCCCAGGTGCCGTCGTCGTAGCACTCGCCGTCGGTGAAGCCGGGCTCGTCGGTGCGGCACTGGTAGTAGTCGGTCGACAGCGTGCGGTAGTAATCGTCGCCGGCGAACAGGTAGTGCATGTCCGGCGCGCGGAAGCCGGTGCCGTACGAGCTGCGTACCAGCAGCGTGTCGACCGGGCGCCATTCCAGGCCCGCGCTGTAGGTGAACTTGCCCGGGTTCTTGTTGCCGTACTCGTAGCGATCGTAGCGGCCGGCCAGGCTGGCCTGCAGCGAGGACAACAGCGGCAGGCGGAATTCGCCGGCCACGCTCCAGCGGTCGCGATCGCCCTTGCCATCGCCGTAGCGCGGGCCGTAGTAGGCATCGGCGGTCAGGGCGAGCGGATCGGGATTGATCTCGTACGACTGCTGGCCGTACTCGATCGCGGCGGCGAAACCGACGTCGCCGGCCGGCATCGTGAACAGCGCCGGCGTGTCGAGGGTGAAGCTGAGGTTGTCGTTGTCGGCCTTCGGATGGAAGGTGGACATCGCCGCGATGGTCGCGAACTCGGCCGGGGTCAGCGGCGTGAACAGGCGCGCCGGATCCGGGCTGTAGATCGCGTAGCCGTCGGCGTCGTAGCCCTGGCGCTCACCGAGGAACAGTTCGTTGGCGGCCTCGGCGCGGATGCGGGGCATGCCCACGTCGGCCTTGTACTGCGAATGGTTGTAGGCCGCTTCCCAGTTCCAGTTGTCGCCGAATGCGCCCTGCAGACCGGTCGTCACCCCGAACGTCTTCTGGGTGGTCTTGTTCATGCGGTTGCGCAGGCCGCCCATTTCCTCGGGCGTGAACTGGCGCGACCACGTTTCGTAGTGCCCGGTGACGGCGTTGTAGAACACCTTGTCGTTGTTGTCGGTGGAGTTCGGGTCGTGGAACTCCCAGCCCATGACGTCGCTCACCACGTCGTTGCCATTGGTGCCGGTGAGCAGCCTCACGTCCTGGCGGCCCAGCTGGACATCGGCGAACCATGACAGGTTGTCGGAGAAGCGGTACTCGAACGAGCCGTAGGCGTTGAAACCCTTGCGCTCGTTCTGGATGGTCCGGTAGGCGATGGCGCGCTCGCTGCCGCAGTAGGGTTCGCCGAAGCGGTCCTCGGCCAGCACGGTGGTGCCGTCGTTCAGGCCTGCCATCGCGGCGCAGCCATCGGCAGGCGCGATGTTGACGTCGTCGTCCCAGTCGTAGAGCTGCGCGGTGAGGCGCGGCAGGCGGCGACGCGAGGTCGGCGCATCGAGGGTGGAGTCCTGATTGCTGCGCTCGTAGCCCCACAGCGGACGCTTGTCGATCAGTTCCAGGCCGACGATGCCGCTGAACGCATCGCGCTCGAAGCCCGTGGTCAGCGTGAGCTTGTGCGATTCGCCGCCGCCGCGCTCGGTGTCGCCGAAGCGGTAGTCGATGATGGTGCCGTCGGTGGACTTCTTCAGGATGAAGTTGATCACGCCGGCCATCGCGTCCGAGCCGTAGACCGCCGACGCGCTGCCGGTCAGCACTTCGATGCGGTCGATCATGCCCAGCGGGATGTTGCCGATGTCGGTGAAGTTGCTGCGGCCATTGAGCGGCAGCGGGAAGTCGGCGATACGGCGGCCGTTGATCAGCACCAGCGTGTGGTTGGGGCCGAGGCCGCGCAGGTCGACGGCTTGTGCGCCGGGCGTGGACTGCGCGCTGGTGGTGTTCTGCTGGCCCTGTACGCTGCCGCTGTTCTGGCTCAGCGAGCGCAGCACTTCAGCGACGGTGGTCAGGCCGGCCGACTGGATCTGCTCCGCGGTCACGACGGTGATCGGTGCAGGACCTTCGATCTGCGCGCGCGGGATGCGCGAGCCGGTGACCTGCAGGGTCTCCAGCTGGGTTACGGGTTCTTCGGCCTGTGCGGAGCCGCCCCCGGGAGGCGCCTCCTGAGGCGCGGGCCGCGGCGCCGGTGCGCGACGCGGCGTAGCGTCGGCTTGCACGATCAGGACCGCGCCGGAGGCGTCGCGCTTGGCTTCGAAGCCGCTGCCCTTGAGCAGCCGTTCCAGCGCCTGGTCGGTGTTCGCCGCGCCTTGCACGCCGGTGGTGCGGCGGCCCTTCATCTGGTCGGCGCGATACACCAACTGCGTGCCGGACTGCTTGGCCAGCGTGTTCAGCGCCGTCGCCAGTTCGCCCGCAGGCAGGTCGATACGGCCGGGGGCCGCCTGGGCCTGCGCAGCCAGGGCCGCGCTACAGGCCATGCTCAACAGCAGGACTCGCATTGGATACCGCATGGACGACTCTCCCCGGGGGTGCTCGGGATGGCACCTTCTGGACATCAGGACGAACGAACCGGACAAATCCCCCCGTGACCTTCGTCAGTCGGGCGGCGGCCTAGCGCGCGTGCAGCACGATGCGGTCCTCATGCCGCTCGGCGCGCACCGGGAACCCCTGTTCGAGCAGGCGCACGAAGCCGTCGGCATTGGACCAGCGGAAATTGCCGCCCACGCGCAGGTCGGCCACCGCGGCATCCCCCAGCTCCAGCTTGCGCGTATTGAAGCGGTTGAACTCGGCGGCGGCGTCGGCCAGCGAAGTGTCGTCGAAGGTCAGGAAGCCCTCGCGCCACTCGAGGAAGCGTTCGGCATCGGCCACCGGGACCGAGCGCACCAGCACGCCGTTGCGCCCGGCGGTGGCTACGCTGCCGGCGGGTAGCAGGGCGACGGGTTGGGCGCGACCATCGGCGGCCGGGCCGCTGTCCAGACGCACCTTGCCTTCGGTCACCACCACGCGCAGTTCGTCGCTGTTGCGGCGCACGGAGAAGCGCGTGCCGACAGCGACCACACGCCGGCCCTGCGCCTCCACCGCGAAGGGGCGACGCGTGTCGTGTGCCACGTCGAAGAAGGCTTCGCCGCGCGTCAGCGCGATGCTGCGTTCCTGCCGACTGATCTGCACGTCGAGCTGGCTGTCGCTGCTGAGCGTGGCGGTGGAGCCATCCGGCAGGGTCACCGTCTGCACTTGGCCGACGGCGCTCACGTAGTGCGCTTCCTCGCGCCCGGTCAGCTGCCAGCCGCCCCAGGCGGCGGAGCCCACTGCCAGCACGGCCAGCGTGGCGGCGATGCCGTGCCGCCAGCGGCCGGGGCTTGCGATCACGTCGCGGGGCGCGAAGCGGAGATCGCGCAGGTCGGGACGTCCAGGTGCATCGGTCGTCGCACGCGGTGGTGGGCCTCCGGCTGGCAGGCCGGCCGCGAACGCCTGCAGGCGACCGGCCTCGGACCACGCGGATTCGAGCCGCAAGAAGGCGACCTTGTGGCGCGTGGACGCGGCCAGCCACGCCTCCAGCACCTGCTGGTCGTGTGGCGTCCAGTCTCCTGCGTCGCGGCGGACCAGCCAGTCGGCCGCCTGTTGTTCAATCTGTCTGCTGTCGGTCATGTCCGTCGTCCTCGTCCATGACAAGGCGGGCATTCCTTCGCCCGCCAGGCGCATACGCCTCGTCGCCGCCATACAGATGATCGGCGAGCAGGCGCATCCCCTTGGCCAGATGTTTTTCCACAGTCTTCTCGCTGATGCCCAGGCGCGCGGCCACCGCCTTCTGCGGCAATTCCTCCACGCGCCGCAGCCATACCACTTCGCGGCAACGGTCGGGGAGTCGGTCCAGGGCCTCGACCAGGCGCCTGAGCGCCTGGCGGGTCCCGGCCCAGCGCTCGGGCGACACCTCGTCGATCAGGTAGACGTTCGAGGACTCGAAATCACCCACCGGCTCGATCGACACCACCCGGCTGCGGCGCAGGCGGTCGGTCATCAGGTGGCGCGCGGTGGTGAACAGGAAGGCCTTGGGCGAGTCCGGGCGTACGCGTCCGGCGGCTTCGTACACCCGTGCGTAGACCTCCTGGCGCAGGTCGTGCCACTCGTCTCGATGCGGCCAGTGGCGTTGCAGGAACAGCACCAGCGCCCGTTCATGGACGAGCACCTCGCGGATGAACCACGCATCGAATTCGGTGGGCATGCCCGCACTCTAGCCCAAGCGCGCACCGTCCGGCATGGGGGAAGCGCGCCGCCGCTTCGTCTCCACAAGTCACCGGTGCGTGGCATCCTGCCGCCACCTTCGACGTGGAGTGAATGGCATGGTGTCTGTCCTTGGTGCAGTGCGGCGCAGCGCGCTCGGCATGCTGGTGCTCGTGCTGGCGCTGCCGGCGTTCGCGGCCAAGCCCGCCCACTACGTGCTCGGCGATGTTTCAGCCAAGACACCGGGCAAGGTCGAACCGGGCCTGCTGCTGATGGGCGGCGGGGACCGGAACTTCGACGCCATGCGCTGGTTCATGAAGAAGGCAGGCAACGGCCATATCGTCGTGCTGCGCGCGTCGCTGGCGGGCGAGATCGGCGAGGAATTCTTCAACGAGGTCGGCGGCATCGCCTCGGTGGAAACGTACGTCTTCAACGACCGCGAAAGCGCGAGCGATCCCGCCGTGCTGCGCAGCCTGAAGCGCGCCGACGGCATCTTCCTGGCCGGCGGCGACCAGTCGCGCTATGTGCGCTACTGGCGCGGTACGCCGGTGGGCGCGGCGCTCGATGCGCACGTGCGCGCGGGCAAGCCGCTGGGCGGCACCAGTGCCGGCCTGGCCATGCAGGGCGAATACCTTTACGGCGCGATGGATGGCGGCAGCCAGATCAGCCCGCGCGCGCTGGCCGATCCGCTGGGACCGGACAACACGATCGAGACCGGCTTCCTGCAACTGGCGCTGCTGAAGGGCGTGCTGACCGATACGCACTTCAGCGAACGCAATCGCCTGGGGCGCCTGATCGCGTTCGTCGCCAAAGCCGAGTCGATGGCGGGCCGCCCGATCCTCGGCCTGGGCGTGGACGAAGACGCAGCGGTGGCCGTCGAAGGCGATGGCACGGCGCGCGTGTACGCCACCGCGCCGGGTGCCGGTGCGACCGTGGTGAAGGGCGGCTTCGCGCAGAAGCAGGTGGAAGACGAAGCGATGAACCTGGACCGCGTCGATACCGTGATCGCCGGTGTCGATTCCGTGCTGCACCTGCCGAGTGGTCGCGTGGACAAGCCTGCCGCCGAGCGCCGCTATGCCGTGCGCAACGGCGTGCTGGTGGCGGTGGATGCGCCGGTGCTGGTGATCCATGGCGGTGCAGGCGTCGAGCGCGCCGGCATGACGCCGGCCGATGAAGCCGCCGCCCGCACGGCGCTGGAAGCCGCGCTGCGCGCCGGCCACGCGCAGTTGAAGGCGGGCAAGCCCGCGCTGGAGGCCGTGACCGCCGCCATCACCGTGCTCGAGGATGCGCCGCAATTCAACGCGGGCCGCGGCGCGGTGTTCACCCACGACGGCAAGAATGAGCTCGATTCCTCGATCATGGATGGCGCCACCGGCAAGGCCGGCGCGGTCGCCGGCGTGCACCGGGTGAAGAACCCGATCACGCTGGCGCGCGCGGTGATGGACAAATCGCGCCACGTGATGATGGTCGGCGGCGGCGCCGAGGCGTTCGCGAAGGAACAGGGCATCACCCTGGTCGATCCGTCGTACTTCCGTACCGAGAAGCGCTGGCAGCAGCTGCAGAACGCACTGAAGGAAGAGAAGCAGGCGCAGGCGAGCAACACGCCGCTGGAACTGCCGGGCAAGGCCTACTTCGGCACGGTCGGCGCGCTGGCATTGGACGCGAAGGGCTTGCTGGCCGCGGGCACGTCCACCGGCGGCATGACCAACAAACGCTACGGCCGCGTGGGCGATTCGCCGATCATCGGCGCCGGCACGTGGGCCGACGATCGTTGCGCGTTCTCCGGTACGGGCTGGGGCGAGTACTACATCCGCGCCGCCGCCGCGCACGAAGTCTGCGCACGCGTGCGGCTGTCCGGCGAGGGCCTGGTGCGTGCCGCGGACGGCGTGATCAACCGCGACATCCCGAAGGCGGGTGGCGACGGCGGCGCGATCGCGCTGGGCGCCGACGGCACGATCGCCTTCCCATTCAACACCGAGGGCATGTACCGCGGCTGGATCGGCGCCGATGGCGTGCCTCACGTGGCGATCTACAAGGAAGACGCGCTGCCCGCGCGCTGAGCCGGATGGCGCTATGCTTCGTCTGTCCCTGGGGAGAGACGAAGCCATGCGCAAGATGTGGGGAATCGGGCTGCTGCTGGTGGCCTTCAACGCGTCGTCGGCAGAGCCGGCATCCAAGCCGATCCATTTTCGTGCGCATGCGCGCGTCGCGTTGGATGCGCACGGCGTGCCGCAGCAGGTCGATGTGGACCCGAAGCTGCCGGCGGTGATCCGCGATGCGATCGCGCAGCGCGTGGCCCAATGGCGCTTCGAGCCGGCCCGCGTCGGCGACCAGCCGCGGGCGGGCGCTACGACCGTCTTCCTGGATGCGTGCGCCGTGCCTTCAGCGAACGGCGATATGCGGCTGGCGGTGGACTACGGCTGGAACGGTCCGGGTTATGCGGATGGACGCTACTTCCATCCGGCGCCGCGCTACCCCGTCGATGCCGCCAAGCGCGGGGCTGAGGGGGATTTTCGCGTGATCCTGCAGGTGGGTGCCGATGGCCGTGCAACCGTCGAGAACATTGAAGCGCGGAAGGGCCAGCTGAGACTGTTCGACCAGGCCTTGCGCACGTGGGTGGCGGCGTTGCGGTACGTGCCGGAGGAAATCGAAGGCGCGCCCGTCGTCACGCGTGTCGCGATCCCGGTGGATTTCGCGATGGGGGGCGGATCGCTCAGCACGCGCGAGTACATTCGCCAGGAGCGCGAGGCCAAGCAACGTTCCCCCGAGTGCGTGGCCGCGATGGGCAAGGAGACGGAGGATGCGCCCGCGCGTCCCGTGGTGCTCGATTCGCCCTTCAAGCCGGTTACGACGGGCTAGTCGGGTTCACCACGTCCGCGAGGAGAAGGGCGATGAGAAGGGAAATTGCGATCGGCCTGCTGCTGGTCAGCGCGTCGCTGCAGGCAGGCGAGGCCAAGGACCCGGTGCGTTTCCCGGCGACGGCGCGTGTCGTGCTGGATGAGGAGGGCGTGCCCCAGCAGGTGCAGGCCAACGCCAAGTTGCCGGGGATTGTCCGGCAGGCCATCGAGACGCGTGTTGCACAGTGGCGGTTCGAGCCCGCCCGGGTGGAAGGTGCGCCTCGCCCCGGTGTCACCCATGTCAAATTGCAGGCCTGCGCGATCCCGCAACCCGACGGAAGCCTTCGGGTGGGCATGGACTATCAGTCAAACGGCCCCGGGTATGCAGACGATGCGCTGCGCCTGCCTCCCCCCCGCTATCCGCAACCGGCGTTCCAGTTGGGGTCGGAAGGACGCTTCGACGTGCTCATCAGGGTCGAAGCCGATGGGCGCACCACATTGCAGTCACTGAAGGCGCGTCGTGGCCGGCTCAAGGATTTCAAGGAGGGCCTGACCGCATGGGCGGATTCCCTGCGGTTGGTGCCGGAGGAGGTGGATGGTCGTCCCATCGCCACCCAGGTGCGAATTCCGGTGAGTTTTGCATTCGACTACGAGCGCGAGAACGCGATGGCGCGTAAAGCGGCAGAAGCACGATCGCCCGAATGCGCGGCGGCGGCCGGGTCGGGTCAGCAGGAAGATCCCACGACACCGGTCGTGCTGGATTCGCCCTTCAAGCCGCTGTCCACCAGTTGACCGCGCCGCCGGCGCTCCCGGCCAGCCGCGCGTGCACCGCGCCTCAATTGTTATGTGATGAAACTCTCATTACCCCGGTCTGTAAGCTAAGATACGGATCACATTAGTGTCGACGGCAGGCCGGGTCCCGGGTGCCGGGCGGCACTACAGGGGGTGTATCCGACCGATCCGCGGCGTGCTGCCGCATCGCGGCGGGCGCCAGCCAGGAAGGCGTTGTCTTTCCGGAAGGTCGTTGGGGGATCTGTTCGTCGATGTCGCGCAATGTCTTGGGTCTGCGCCTGCGGGGCGCTTCGTGTGTATCTCTTCCCGTCACCTCGATCCGCCGCACGGCCAAGCCGTCGCGGCGCCGGCTGTCGCGCCTGCTTGGACAGGCCGGACTGGTCGTTGCGGGGCTGTTCGCCGCCGGCTCGGCATTCGCCCTGTTGACCGGTACCTGGACCACGAACGGGTCCAGTTCCGCCGCGACGACGGCGAGTGGCATCACCGTGACCTGGACCGGCACCGCCAACCAGAACTACGCCAACGGCACGTTCAACGCCAGCAACAACAGCTGGTGGACCGACCCCTACGGCGGCACCGTCAACAACGGCGCATCGCTGGTGATGCTGCACGACACCGGTACCCGCACCTACACCGCCACCTTCAGCAAGCCGGTCGACAACCCGGTGTTGCATATCGATCGCCTGGGCGGTGCGATCGACAGCGATCCCAACAGCTCGCGCTGGACGTTGACCGGCTCCGCGTCGCAGGGCGGCTCGGTCTCGCTGACCCGCCTCAGCGGCAACACGCAGTTCGTCGTGCAGCCGGCGCAGAACCGGTTCTTCCGCCAGTTGGGTGCGTTCTCTGGCGACGCCGATGCGGAATGCCGCACCGGCAACAACGCATCGGTCGCGCGCGGCACGGCATGCGGTTCGGTGCAGTTCAACGGTACCGGCGTCACCAGCCTGACCTTCAGCATCGACCTGACCGGCCCGACCGGCGGCGACGAGCTGGAGATGCGTTGGAGCTTTGAAGGTTCCAAGGTGATCGTGCGCAAGCAGACCGTCGGTGGCACTGGAACGTTCGCCTTGACCGCCAGCGACGCAGTCGCGCAGACCTTCAACCTGACTACGACGGCGACGAACACGCCGGTAGCCTCGAGTACTTATGCGCTCACCAACCACGCCGCCCCGATCACGCTCACCGAGTCGCAGGTGGCCGGCTACGTGCTGACTGGCGCCACGTGCGTCGACCAGAGCGGTACTGCGGTGTCGTCGACGGTCAATACTGCTGCGCGACAGGTGGTGATTCCGGTCGCGAACTACCGCGCCAACCAGACCCTGACCTGCACGCTGACCAATACGCGGCAGTCGACGCTGGCGCTCGCCAAGCGCTGGGTGAACGCCGCGATCAACGATACCGCTGCCCTGTCCGCGACCGGCGGCACCAACGCCGCCAGCCTGGCGTCCACGGCCAACACGGCCGCCGAAACCGACACGGGCACGGCCGTTGCGGTCGCCGCCGGCAACGTCATCACCCTGAGCGAGACATTGGGTGCGGCGAACGCGCGCATCTACAACGCCAGTGCTTGGAGCTGCACAGGTGGCAACCTCAGTGGCAACACGCTGACGTTGACGACAGCGCACACGGGCCTGGACATCGTCTGCACCATCACCAACACCGCGCGCCTGGTGGATCTGTCGATCAGCAAGACGACGGGCGCGGGATCCGCTGTGTCCGGCGACCTGCGCACGTTCACCGTGCTGGTGACGAACACGGGCCCGGAAGCGGCCGATGGCGCCATCGTCGCCGACACGCCGGGCACCGGACTGACCTGTCCGCCGGCGGGCAATCCGATCACTTGCAGTGCCGGTGGCGGTGCCCAATGCCCGGGTTCCGGCGTGATCGCGGGCCTGGTGGGCAGCGGGGTTGCAATCCCGACTCTGCCGTCCGGCGGCACGGTGACGTTCCTGGTGCCCTGCCGTGTAACGGCGACCGGTCAACCCTGAAGGAAAACCGGGGTTCGCATGCAGCGCACCCCGGACGCGCTTCCTTTCCCGGCAGCGAGTGACTATCGTGCGGCGACCTTCTTCGCCGCATCGACGCAATGAGCCGGACCGCATGGATGTGGGTGGTCGTGGTGCTGACGACCACAGCGATCGCCACCACCTTCCTGTTCACCCCCCGATTCCCGGTACCGGTGCCCGATGCGGGTCCGCCGCTGACGCCATTCGCATGGTCGGCGGAGCGGACGCTGGCGGCGGGCGATGGCATTCGCGGGGCGCGTGATGGTGCGGGTACCCAGGCGCGCTTCGATGATCCGTGGGGCATCGTCGTCATGGAGGACGGCACGCGGTACGTGGCCGACGCGGGCGACAACAACCGCATCCGCCGCATCGCCCCGGACGGTACGGTCGCCACGCTAGCGGGTGGCGTCGAAGGCTTCGCGGACGGCACCGGCATGGCTGCCGCGTTCAATACGCCTTCGGCTCTCGCGCGCGACCTCGACGACAACCTGTATGTCGCCGACACGGGCAACCATGCCATCCGCAGGATCACGCCGCAGGGCGTGGTGACCACCGTCGCCGGCACCGGCGAACCGGGATACCGCGACGGACCGGGCGCGCAAGCCCAGTTCAATGGGCCGGTCGGCATTGCGGTGGACGGGCGAGGACGCATCGTCGTCGCCGACACCTACAACGACCGCATCCGCATCATCGGTCGCGATGGCCAGGTCACGACGCTGGCGGGTGGCGATGCGCCGGGATTCCTCGACGGCACCGGCAGCGATGCGCGCTTCGACACACCGACGGCGGTGGCGGTCGATGCGACCGGCATCGTCTGGGTCGCCGACCTGCGCAACGACGCGATCCGTCGCATCGAACCGCACGGTGGCGTCAGCACGTTGCCGCTGCGGCCCGACACGGACACGACGATGGGTCCGCGTCGCCCGCTTGCCCTCGCGCTCACGCACGAGGGGCATCTTTACGTTGGCGAGCTGTACACCGGGCGCGTGATGCAGGTGATGCGCGACGGCCGCTGGCACGTGCTGGCGGGCCATCTGCCCGGCCAGCGCCTCTCGCGCCCGGCGGGCCTTGCGGTCGACGCCGCCGGACGCGTGCACTTCACCGATGCAGGCAGCCATCGCGTGCACCGCCTGGCGCCATTGACCGCGGGCGCGGCGCCGACCGCTTCGCCAGTAGGCCCCTCGCCCGACGATCCACTGCCCGACACCGCCGGTCGCTGGCCCCTCGCGCCCCAGGATGGCTGGCATGAAGTCGTCGGTACGCTGGGCGAAGTGCGTGGCGACTACGAAGGCGAGAGCCGGCACCACCTGCATGGCGGGCTAGACATCCGCGGCGATGTCGGCGCAACGGTGCTCGCGATCACCGACGGCAAGGTCAGCAGTCCATCCGCGGCATGGGGATTCGACGGCCTGGGCGAAGGTCTGGGCGTGGGCGCGCTGGACTACATCCACATGCGGGTAGGACGTACGCCGCGCGGCGACTTGCTCGATCCCGCACGCTTTCAGTTGTTGCACGACCTCAGCGGTGATCCGAGCCGCATTCGGGTGCGGCGGGGTACCCGCTTCGCAGCGGGCGATCCGCTGGGGACGGTAAACCGGATGGCGCACGTGCACCTGTCGATCGGCCCCTCCGGCTATGAGCGCAACGCCATCGGGCTCGGCTTCACCGGTTTCACCGATGCGTATCCGCCGCGCATCGACGAAGTGGCGCTGTTCGACACGCTGGACCAGCCCATCGACGCGAAACAGGACGGTCGCATCGTCGTGCCGCGCGCGCTGCAGGGCGTGCGGATCGTGGTGGAAGCTTGGGACCAGGTGGACCGCAACCTGCCGCGTCGTCGTCTGGGCTTGTACACGCTGGGCTATCAAGTGCTGCACGACGACGGCACGCCGGTGGCGGGTTACGAAGCGCCGCGCATGAATATCGACTTCCAGCGACTGCCGTCTGACGACGCGGTGCAGGTCGCCTACGCGCCCGGTAGCGGCATCACCGTGCACGGCAGCGCGGTCACCCGATTCCGTTACAGCGTCACCAACACCGTGCGCGACGGGATGTGGGCCGAGGGCACGTGGCAACCCGACACGCTTCCGCCGGGCGACTACCTGTTGCGCGTCTCCGCACGCGACCACAGCGGCAACGAGGCGCAGGGGCGGCGCGACCTGAAGCTGCGGCTGCCGTAGGCGAGCGTCCGTCGGCGATTTCTTGCTGGCACCCTGTCGATCTCCGTTGCCCCCGCTCGTCGTAAGGACAAGAGCGGCCGGATGGTCCGGCCTGGAAGACAGGAGAACCCCATGAAAGTGATGGTCATCGTGAAGGCCAGCCCCGAGTCCGAAGCCGGCGAAATGCCGAGCACCGAGCTGCTGACCGAGATGGGCAAGTTCAATGAGGCGCTGGTCAGGGCCGGCATCATGCTGGCGGGCGAAGGCCTGCACCCCACGTCGCGCGGCGCCCGGGTGCGCTTCGACGGTAAGCAGCGGACCGTGATCGACGGGCCGTTCGGCGAGACGAAGGAACTCATCGCCGGCTTCTGGCTCTGGCAGGTCCGCAATCTCGACGAAGCCATCGAGTGGATCAAGCGCGCACCCTTCGATGGTGGCGCCGAAATCGAACTGCGCCCGGTGTTCGAAGCCGATGATTTCGGCGACGCGCTGACGCCCGAGCTACGCGAACAAGAAGCGCGGTTGGCGGCCGACCTTTCATCCCGCAACCCGCAGTGAGGCGCCGCGCATGAGCACTCAGATCTTCGTCAACCTTCCCGTGCGCGACCTGGACAAGGCCAAGGCCTTCTTCGGCGCGCTGGATTACGCCTCGAATCCCCAGTTCACCGATGAGAACGCAGCTTGCGTGGTCATCAGCGACAGCATCTACGTGATGCTGCTGGTGGAGCCGTTCTTCCAGGGCTTCACCCGCAAGTCGCTGTGCGATGCGCGCACGCACACCGAAGTTCTGCTCTGCCTGTCGATGGGCAGTCGCAACGAGGTGGATGCGATGGTCGCCAAGGCGCTGGCCGCCGGCGGTCGCGAACCGATGGAGGCGAAAGACTACGGCTTCATGTACCAGCGCGGCTTCGAAGACCTAGACGGTCATCTCTGGGAGGTCGTGCACATGGATGAGAGCGGTCCGCCGGCCGAGTAAAGCGCAAGGTCGGACATTGATGTAAATGAATGCAGTGCGCGACTTACTCACATTAGGGCGTCGCGCCTTGCACTGCGTGGCGTCGTGCCGTACAGATAGGACTGTTTCTGGCAGGAGGCCTTGCGATGATCTGGAGATCAGCGAGTACTGAAAGGAGGGGTGGCTCCCTTGTATTCGTAGGATTGATCGCATCGATAGTCCTCGCCGCAGGATGCCAAGGCATGGCGATGACGCAGGAAACGAGAACCGAAGGCTCGATCAGGGCCGATAACACGGTTGCGGACTGGCCGCTGAAATTCGTGCGACACAATTTCGGTGCGCATTGCTTCGACACGATTGGATGTCGGATTACGTACTCCGGCTTCACGCATGGCGCTGACGAAGGTGAAGTAAGTCCGCCGCTGTCGTCGTATCGAGGGGCACGCGAGCAGATTCTCAGTGCGGGACATATCGCCCGCACGAACTTCCCGCCGCCCGTTCGCATCGCCTGGCGATCACGGAATGGTGTGGCGCACGAAACGGAAATCGATATCCGAGCCTTGTTTCCCGGCCAACTAATTGTTCATAACGTTGCACGCGAGGATATTCGGGAAGGCGTATCCATCACCGATCCCGACATCATCCTGGAGGTGGAAGACCGCACGATAAGCGTGTACATGCGGGCCTTCATTCCGACAAAAGTGTTGCAGGTTCCTGGGAATCCCTACAGCGGACATCGTGCCGAACTCGTGCGCGTGTGGAGCGAGATGTACTAGTGGTCGTTCTGGCAGGAGGCCTTGAAATGGTCAAAGTATCGCGATGCAGGAAAGAGGATGATGGTCCGCGTTGGATTGTGGGGCTGATCGCATTGGTTGTATTAACCGCAGGGTGCCAGGGTATGGCGATGACGCAGGAGACGAGGGTGTCGAAGACTGGAGAGAGCGGCGTGGCCACCACGGCGTGGCCACTTAGGTTCGCCCAGCACAACTTCGGGGCGCATTGCTTCGACACGATTGGCTGCCGCGTTACATACGCGGGATTCACTCATGGAGTTGATCGCGACGACGAAGTGAGTCCGCCGATGTCTTCGTACAAAGGCTCTCGTGAACAACTGCTACGAGCGGGACATGTCGGAAAGCGAAACTTTCCGCCGGCTGCCCACCTGAGCTGGCGTTCCAAGGATGGCGTTCCCCATGAGGCGGACGTGGATATCGGCGAGATATTCAAAGATCGAGTCGTTCGGCACAACGTCCCTAGGGAAGATTATCGCGAGGATCTTGGCATCGCGGACCCGGATATCGTGCTGGAAGTCAACGGCCGTACCGTCAACGTCTACATGCGAGCCCTCATTCCTACCAAGACTGAGCATTTGTCAGCCAGTGCGCGTAGGTACTCGCGCGAAGATTTGATTCTTGTTTCAAGCAGTAACTATTAGTGTGGCGCCCCGGAGCCTTCCGTGCGACGTCGGTTCCGATGCTCTGAGTACTATTCGACAGATGCAAGACGCAGGCTGGAGGTCGTGTTGTGGTGAGGAGATCGCCAGGTGCCCGTCAGGCTGTGCGGTGTCGGGCTTTAATGTTCATGATGACGATAACTAGCCTCGGAACTGGATGCCAGGGGATCGCGATGACGCAACAAGATAGTTACGCCCACCCAGGAGCAGGCAGCCTAGCGAGCAGTGAGTCGCTGACGTTCAAGCGGCACAACTTCGGTGCGTTCTGCTACTCGACCTATGGCTGCCACGTGACCTACAACGGGTTCACGCACGTCTCCGAGCCAGGCGATGTGCTTCAGTTGTCTTCAGCGTCGCTGGGCGACAAATATCCGGCAAACTTGGATGCAAGTTATCTCTCGGTGGGTAACTTCCCCGAACCCGCAAGCGTGGTGTGGAGGTCGAAGGATGGCGTGAAGCATTCGACATTCGTTGACATCGCAAGCGTATTCCGAGATCAGCGCGTCTTGCACCACGTGCCGAAAGGTGGCGTGGACGGCGACATCGGAGATCCCGGAATCATCCTGGAAGTGAACGACAGGACGATCAACGTCTACATGAAGGCGTTCGTCCCCACACGGGAACCACAGGTTTCGGGGAACAAGCACAGCTATTTCCGGGACGACCTGACTTTGGCGTGGAGCAAGGCCTACTAGTGGGATTGCCGCGAAAGAGCCCGAGTGCAAGGATGGCCTATCCAGATGGTGTTGGAGCGATGCTGGGCTCGCTCAAGCTATGGCGCCAACAGATATCACCCAACGATTCGTCTATGGAGTAGGTGGGCGCTATTGTCGAGTCGTGCGTTGATGTAAATGAATGCATCACGCGATATCGCTCACACTAATGCGACGCTCCTTGCGGAACTTCCGAGTGTGCTTTACAGATATGTCTGGTTTTGACAGGAGGCCTGGCGATGTTCGGCAGATTGTCGGATGCTGGAAGCGACGGTGGATGCCGATTGCTTGCGAGTCTGGTCGCATCGCTTGTCTTGACATCAGGGTGCCATGGCATGACGACTAAACAGGAAGTGAAATCTCCCGGCGGGGATGTTGCGGGTGCAGAGACCGCGCAATGGCCGCTGAGGTTCGTTCAACATAGCTTCGGGGCACATTGTTTCGACACGATAGGCTGTCGGATCCTCTATTCCGGGTTCACGCATGGCGTCGATAGCATTGACGTCGTGAGCCCGCCACTTTCTTCATATCGCGGCACGCGTGAGCAGATTCTAAGTGCGGGCCATATCGCCCGCAGGAACTTCCCTGAGCCGGCGCGCGTCATCTGGCGGTCCAAGGACGGTACATCGCACGAGGCAGACGTCGATATCGGCGAAATATTCAAAGATCGCCTCGTCTTGCATAACGTGCCTCGTGAAGAAGTGCTTGGCGACGTTGGAGATCCCGCGATCATCCTGGAGGTGAATGACAGGACGATCAATGTGTACATGCGGGCGTTCGTTTCGACGCGGAGCTTGCAGGTTCCTGGAAACAAGTACAGCGGCTTTCGCAATGATCTGGTTCTAGCTTGGACCAAGACCTATTGAGGCAATCGCCCAAAGGAGGGGGGATGGGAG
Organism: Pseudoxanthomonas sp. YR558; assembly: GCF_900116385.1. Lineage (NCBI taxonomy): Bacteria > Pseudomonadati > Pseudomonadota > Gammaproteobacteria > Lysobacterales > Lysobacteraceae > Pseudoxanthomonas > Pseudoxanthomonas sp. YR558. Next base: position 92,465 of record NZ_FPCI01000002.1, read on the forward strand.
GCGAGCGGCATCAAGACGGTGTGGGAACAACACCGGCCACGTCCGAGGATCTAGAAGGCTACCAGCATGCCGGGAGGGAACTGGATGCGTTCTCCGCACCTGTGCTGCGCGACGCCGGTAGATTGGATGAGCGGCTGTTTGTCGCGGCGTTCGATGGGACTGGCAATAGCATGTTCAGCGATGCCCCAGAGAATCACACCAACGTGGCGCGGATTGCGAGGCAGGTCGAAGAGTTGCGGGATCCTGCGATCAGCTATGGCTACGTTGAAGGGCCGGGTACGCAGGGAGGTTTAGCCGGCTATGTCGACCTTGCAAAAGGTCAGTCGTATGAATCCCGCATGGAGCAGATGTATTTTCAGTTCATACAAAAGGCGGCCGAGTGGCTGAACGAGCATCCGAGTGCCGATATCCGCGTGGTCGCGGTTGGATTCAGCCGCGGAGCGGAGCAGGCCGCGGGATTCACGCGCATTGTGGAGGAACGCGGAATCCAGGATCCCAGAGGTATGAGCATCTTGCGCGACCACAACGGTCACATCGAAAGACTTGAGCCGGTGCGCCCACCCCTGCGCGAACCCGGCACCGTGATCCAGGCTGTCGGCCTGTTCGATCCGGTGGGCACCGGCGAGCCGCGCAATCATGATCGCCGGCTGCCGCCTTCGGTGGTGTCGGGCTTCCAGATCACCGCCGAGGACGAGCGACGCAATCTCTTCCAGTCCACGCGCGTGCTGGACCCTGGCGTGACCGATGGCGGGCGCTTCCTCAACGTCACCGTGGCGGGTGCGCACAGCGACATCGGTGGGAGCTACTCGCTGGACGGCCTGTCGATCCGCAGCGGCAACCTGATGATCGACTACCTCAACGCGCTGAGCGATCCGCCGTTCCTGCAGAAGCGGGAAGAACCCACCGACCCTGCGCGCAACGTCATCCACCATTCCGAAGACCACCAGTTCTTCTACCGCACCTCCGTGTACGACAAGGAAGGCGTCCGTGGGAGACAGGAAGAACTCGCGCCGTCGAACCTGTGCAGGATCGACTGCCTCGATGCCCAACCACGCAATGCCGCGATGGCGGAAGGGTTGCGGTGGCGTCCGGTCGAGATCGGACCGCTGCCGGTAGCGGCGGCGCCTACGAACCCGGTTGAGCAGCTTTTGCAGGCGGCGAAGCAGGGCGATGCCGCCGCGATCGACCGGATCGGGCGCGAACACCTGTACAGCGAGCAGGGACAGGCGTGGCTGCGGGGTGGACAGCAGCGCTTGCAGGAACTGCAGCCGGCCCTGCCTGCGGTGCCGGTGGAACCACAGCGCGACCCCCCCGTGCTCGCGCGCTGAGCCTGTGCTTGTCGCTTCCCGTCGCCCTGCGGTTTAATCCGCCCGGGGACAACGATGCCACGGGAGGCATCCATGGAATGGGGAACAAGGAGTGTGGGCATCCTGCTGGGATGCCTGTTGGCGCCGTGGGCGCACGCGCAGGTCGACCTGGAGCCGTTCCTTAAGCAGGACGTGCTGGAAACCCTGAAGATCTCGCCTACCGGCGAGTACTACGCGCTGACCGTGCCGCTGGAGGATCAGACGATCCTTGCCGTGCAGCGCCGTAGCGACCGCCAGGTCACCGCCAAGATCAGCGCCGGCGCCGACAGCATCATCGACGATGTTTGGTGGGTCAGCGATGAGCGCGTCGTCGTCTCGGTCGCCAAGAAGTACGGTTCACGCGACCAGCCCTATGCCACTGGCGAGCTGTACGCCACCAATGTGGACGGCACCGTGCGCCGGCAGATCTTCGGTCGCTACGGACTGGACGGCAATGAGCTGCAACCGCGCGCGGCCGAGCTGGTCGATCCGATGCCGAACGACCCGCGCAAGGTGCTGATCAGCATGTACGCGCTGGACACATCGATGCCGAACACCCGGTTGATGAGCCTGGACGCCTACAACGGCAGCCTGGATACGCTGGCCACTGCGCCCATCAGGCGCGCGGATTTCACGGTGGATGCGACCGGCGAGGTCCGTTTCGCGCTCGGCGCGGGCGAGGACAATGCCAGCAAGCTCTACCATCGCGCCAACGGCGATACGCCCTGGGCGCTGATCAACGACGAGAACGCGACGCGGCGTGTCGAAGTGCCGCTGGGCTTCGCGCCCGACGGTCGCACGGCCTACCTGCAGGTCGAGCAGCGCGAAGGGCCGGACGCGATCATGGCGCTGGATACGGTGACCGGCGAGCGCACCCAGGTGCTGCGCGATGCGGTGGTCGATCCCTACCGGATCATCCGCGCACCGGGTGGACGCACACCGGTGGGCAGCTTCTTCATGCACGACAAGCTCCGCACCGTGTTCTTCGACGACAAGTCCGAGACGGCGCGCCTCTACCGCAAGCTGGAGCGGTCGTTCCCCGGCCACTCGATCTCGATCACGTCCGGCACGCGCGATGGCAAGCTGAAGATCGTCCACATCTGGAACGACACCAGCCCGGGTGATTTCTATCTCTTCAATACCGAGACGAACGCCGCCGACCTGATCTTCAGTCGTCGCAACTGGCTGGATCCGGCGACGCTGGCGCCCAGCGAATCGGTGTCGTTGAAAGCGCGCGACGGCTTGCCGCTGCACGGCTACCTGACGCGTCCGCGCGGCAGCCAGGGTCCGCTGCCGCTGGTGGTGATGCCGCACGGCGGACCGATCGGCATCTTCGATCGCTGGGAGGTCGACGACGAAGCGCAGATGCTCGCGCGCGCGGGCTACGCCGTGTTGCGGTTGAATTTCCGTGGCTCGGGTAACTACGGGCGTGCGCATATGCAGGCCGCCGCGCGCGAGTGGGGCGGTGCGATGCAGGACGACCTCACCGACGCCACGCGCTGGGCGATCGAGCAGAAGATCGCCGACCCGCAGCGGATCTGCCTCTACGGCGCGAGCTATGGCGGCTATGCGGCCCTGATGGGCGTGGCCAAGGAACCGGCGATGTACCGCTGCGCGGCCGGCTATGTCGGCGTGTACGACCTGGAACTGATGCACCGGCAGAAATCGCGCAATGCCAAATGGGTCGGCAACTATATGAACGATTGGGTGGGCGCCGATCGCACGGCGCTGGCCGACATTTCGCCTACATCGTTGGCGGCGAAGATCCGTGTGCCGGTGTTCCTCGCAGCGGGAGGCAAGGACGAGATCGCCCCGCAGGCGCATACGGAGCGCATGGAAAAGGCGCTGAAGGCGGCGGGCGTGCCGGTGGAGACCCTGTATGTGCGTACCGAGGGCCACGGCTTCTATGCCGAAGCCAATCGGCGTACTTATTACACGCAGTTGTTGGGCTTCCTGTCGCGCCACCTCGGCGGCGCGAAAGCGAAGTAGGGCGGACTCAGGCGCCGACGCGCCTGCGTACCGCGTCGAAATCGCGCACCGGCCGCACTTCGATGCTGCCGGTGCCGATCCACGGGAATTCCTGCGCGATCTTCACGGCTTCTTCGAGACTGTCGGCCTCGATCAGGTTGTAGCCGCCCAGGATTTCCTTGGTCTCGGCGAAGGGGCCATCGACGACGCTGGTCTTGCCATCGCGCACACGGACCGTGCGGGCGGTGCTGCCGTGTTCCAGCTGCTGGGATTCGATCAGCGTACCGCCGGCTTTCAGTTCGTCGGCGTGGGTGATGCAGCCGTGCATCATCCGGTCGAACGCGCCCTCGGGCAGCGCTTCGATCAGGGAATCGTCCGTGTAGACCATCAGCAGGAACTTCATGCGCCCTCCCGGCGTGTCATGCAGGCCGGGATTGTGCCACGGGTCCGTGGCGGTCGATGTTCCCGCGGCGTGACGCGCCGCGCCTGCGGTTACTCGGCGGCCGGCGAGCGGAACCAGGCTTCCACGGTGCCCTTGACCTTCATTGTCATCGGATTGCCGCGACGGTCCTTCGACTTGCCCACCGGCACGCGCACCCAGCCTTCGCTGATGCAGTACTCCTCCACGTTGTCGCGCTCCACGCCGTTGAAGCGGATGCCCACGCCGCGGTCCATCGCCTCGGCGTTGTGGAACGGGCTGCGCGGATCGGAGGACAGTCGGTCGGGAGGCGTGTCGGACATGGCGGTGCGTCGTGCGTGCTTCGGGAGCGCAAGAATACCCGAAGCGGCGCCTCACCACGCCACGCGCGGGCGGCTGCAGGTGAACGTTGCCGTCAGGCTAAGGCGCCCGGTACGCGGATCCGCGAGCAGGCGCGCGGGGTCACCGATGGCCCGCGCGTGGAAGCTGGCGCCGTCGTGGAAGACCAGGCGATTCCATCTCGCCGGGATAGTCAGTGACTCGGTGAAACATGCGTCGCTGCCCCGCGGGTAGCCGGCGGTCACGCCGTGGCGGCGAGAAAATTCGTCCGGCGCCAGCGCCTCGGCGTCGTGCTCGAGTTGTTCGATGTGCTGCGGCGAAACGCGCGGCAGGAAGAACTGCATGCCCCCCAGCGCCACGTCGTGGAACAGGAACAGCTCCGCGAGCACGATGCGCTGCTCCGGTTCGAACGCGCGCACGCGGCGCGGATGCCAGTGGACGGGCGTCAGCGATTGCGGCGGTGACGTGACCAACGAAAGACGGCTGGCGCCGAACAGCACGCGGCGCACGCCGAGCGTATGCCGCGCATGCTCGCGGAAGACCTCGCCCAGCAACTGGGTGAACTCCTCAGGCATGCGCAACTGCTGGCCGGGGAACTGGTTCGCCGGTGCCTGCTGGAAATCTTCGCGATAGGCATGGGCGAAGGCGGGCAGGCGCTCGGGGCCCACCAGCGCATCGTCGATCACGACGCACGCATGCCCGTCGCCGACGGCGATCGCCTGTACCTGCGGACGCGGATTGAACATGCGCCGGCTCCCGGCATGCCGGCGTGCGCCGGCCGCATCACCTTAGACCCTACCGGGGCGATCCACCAAGAGAACGCCGGGGCGGCCCACCACGGCCGGCCCGGCGTGTGCTGCCGTCGAGGAATTACGGCATCAGCACCTTGTCGACCACGTGGATGACGCCGTTGCTGGCCCTCAGATCGGCCGTCGTGACCTTGGCGGTGTTGCCCTTGGCATCGGTAAGGGTGACGCCACCGTCGGCCAGCCGGGCTTTCAGTTCACCGCCCTGCACGGTCTTCAACGTCGCAGTGCCACCGCCGGCTTCGATCTGCGAAGTCAGCGCGGCGGCATCCACGTTGCCGGCGACCACGTGATAGGTCAGCACGGCAGTGAGGTCAGCCTTGCTCTCGGGCTTCAGCAGCGTATCGACGGTACCGGCCGGTAGCGCGCTGAAGGCGGCGTTGGTCGGAGCGAAGACGGTAAACGGTCCTGCGCCCTTGAGCGTTTCGGCCAGGCCTGCGGCCTGCACGGCGCTGACCAGGGTCGTGTGATCGGGTGAGCCCACGGCGGTATCGACGATGTCCTTCGCCATCGCAGGTTCGGCCGCGGCAGGCATGGGATCCGCGGCTTCGGGAACGGGCTCAGGCGCCGCGGTCGCTTCAGCATCGGCGGTCTTGGGGGAACAAGCGGCCGCGGCGAAGATCGACAGCAGCGCGATGGATAGGCAAGTGCGGTTCATTGGGCTCTCCTGAGGGTGGGGTGTTGCGTTGCAGTTACGGATGCGCTTACGCCGCACGTAGTCTGCTCGGATGCATCACATGGCCTTAATATTCAGCCAATCTCGACATGCATCACCGATGGAGCCGCCATGCACACGCCCGACCATGAATTCGATCCGGACGACAACTTCCGCCACGCCTTCGACGATGAAGACGACATGGACCTGGACGACACCGAGGCGCTGGTATGGAACCTGCTCGTCCTGATCAATCCCGGCGATGAGGAGACCGCGCTGCGCCAGTTCGCGGCGTACCGCGACGCCACCGGCGAGGAGCCCGCGGAACCGGACCAGGTGCTGTGGACGCTGAAGGATGCGATCGACTGGACGTCGGGGTTCTACGTGGACTGGAAGGACGCGGAATCCTTCGTCGATTGCGTCAACCAGCTGGCCGCGCGCTATGCCATCGAGATCGACTGGGGCGGCGATACCAGCGACGAGGATTTCATGGACGAGGTCGAGGTGCCGGTGCTGATGGCGACCGCCTACGACCGGCTCCGCGAGCACGGCTACACGCTGTGGAACTGGAACACCGGCGGCGACGCCTACGCCGGCTGGATGGCGTTGCGCCGCGACGACGAAGGCATGCAACAGCTCGCCGCGGTGATGGGCGTGGAGATCCGCCCCGGCAGCGACGCGTTCTAGGCGAACGCGTCAGAGCGTGCGCAGGAACTCGGTGATGGCCTCGAGTTCCGTCTTGTGCAGGTCCAGCGGCTTGAGCAACGGATCGACCTGCGGGAACAGGGGATCGTTCAACTGCTCCGGTTTGCGCCCCGGCCGCGGCATGCCGACGTTGTACATGTTCACCACGCCGCGCAGCTCCATGAACCCACCGCTGTGCATGTACGGCCCGGTCTTGCCCACGTTGCGCAGCGTCGGCGTGCGGAACTTGCCGCTGTCGGCCGGGTCGCCGGTCACCCGGTAGCGGCCCAGGTCTTCCTTCGATCGGCCGTAGAAGTGCAGGCCGAGGTTGTGGAAGCGGTTGTCGGTCAGCGCGGGTCCGCTGTGGCAGTTCATGCAACGCGCCTGCGTGCGGAACAGGTGCAGTCCCCACAGTTGCTGGTCGGTCAGCACATCGCGCTGGCCCTCCAGGAAGCGATCGAAACGGTTGAAGCGCGGCACCAGGCTACGCTGGTAGCTGGCCAAAGCTTGCGCGACGCGCGGCATGCTGATCCGTTTGTCGCCGAACACCTGCGCGAATGCGACGGGGTAGTCGGTCTCCCGGTTGAGCCGCTTCTCCAGCGCGCGCGGGGCGAACGCCATCTCCGCCGAATCCTGGATCGGGTGCAGCGCCTGCGCTTCGAGCGTCGCCGCGCGCCCGTCCCAGAACAGCGGACTGGAGAACGCCGCCATCGACACGTTCATCGCATTGCGCTTGCCCGCCTGCCGGTCGTGGCCGAACGACACGCTGCGGCCATCGCCCCAGCCCAGTTGCCGGTCGTGGCAACTCGCGCACGCGATCTGCCCGCTGCGCGAGAGGCGCGGATCTTCGAACAACCGCTTGCCCAATGCGATCTTCTCGGGCGTCTGGGGATTGTCCGCAGGCACCGGCGGCGTGTCGGGCAGCGGCGCCAGTTCCTGCCAGGCCGCGCCCGCATCGACCGTGGGTGCGGGCCATTCGGCGATGGGCAATGCGTAAACGCGACGCAGGCAGTCCGCATCCATCGAAGGCGCGCTGACGGCAATACGCTGGCGGCATTCGCCGATGGAGGGTGCCGCTGTCACGCCCTCGTTTTGCGATTGCGCGGCGGTCGCCGCCACGAGCAGCGAGCCGGGCAGCAGGAACACCAGGGCGGGCAGCCAGCGACGCATGCTCAGGCGCCCGCCATCAACAGTGCACCGGCCAGCAAGGGTGCCTGCACGAGCGCGATGAAGAGGCGCAACGTGACCGGCCAGTCGCGCAGGCGCCAGAGGGCCCAGAGACCAGCGCATCCGGCAGCGACGGTGCATGCCGCCATCGCCGCCGTGTAGTCGCTCCCACGCCACGTCGCATGAGGTCCGGAAGACACGAGCATCAGCACGACCTGCACCGACACGGTGGCGGGCAGGCACCACAGCAGCCAGTGCGGGACGAAGGACGGGTTCTTCATCGTGCGCGCCTCGTCATGGCCTAGAAGCGATAGCCCAGTTCCAGCCAGTAGCTGCGGCCGGGTTCGTAGTAGGACGTGGTGCTGATGCTCCCGCTCAGCGGATTCCGGCGGTTGAAGACGTTCATGGCCTCCACGCGCACGTAGGCCTCCTGTTGGCGTGGCAAGGCCAGGCTGTATTCCAGCGTGGTGTCCCAGGTGAAGGTGCGCGGTGCGTCGTAGCTTTCGATCACGTCGATCGTTTCGCCCTGGTAATCCTCCGCGCCCGTGACGGTGAACCCGGTGAAGCCGGCGCGGTAGCGCAGGAAGTTGCTCCACATCAGCCCCCATGCCGGCAGCCGCGTCTGGGTGGAAAGGCGCGCCGTCCAAGGGCGGTTGTAGCTCGCCTGCGGTAGTTCATAGGCGTGGATCACGCTGCCTTCGTAGCGGACCAGGCGGTTGTAGGCGCTGTCCGTGTAGCTGCTTTCGTAGTCCACGTAGTTGCGGCGCACGTCGGTGTGGTCGAACGCGAACTGCGCGTGCGTTTCGCTGCCCCGCCAGGTGAAAGGCCGCTGCAGGCCGACGCTGAGCGTGCTGGTGTCGCTGCGGCTGCGGCCGGCGTTGATGTACTCGTAGACGTTGGCCGAGTAGTAGCCGCTGGTGTCGTCGCTCGCGACGCGGCGGCGGAGGATCTCGTCGCGCCCGTCCCGGCGGACATGCTTCAGGTTGAAATCCAGGCCGGCCCAGCGCTGGTTGATGCCGATGTTCAGCTCGTCGCTGTATGGAATGTCGAGCGTCTCGAAGCGGTTGTTCGCCGTGTAGGTGCGGCTGGGGGACCACAGCAGCGACGGCGCCGTGCGGGTATAGGTGGTCTGCAGGTTGTCCCGGCCTTCGCGCAGCTTGTAAGTGAAGAAGCTGCGGCCGTAGTAGCGGTTGGCACCGGCGGTCAGCAACGTAGCCTGGTTGCCCCGCACGTCCCATGACATCGCGAAGCGCGGCGCCACGGTGGTCTTGTCCATCATGTCGTCGCCGTCCACGCGGATGCCGGGCCGGAAGCTCCAGCGTCCCAGCCGGATGTCGTCTTCGGCGAATACGCCCCATTCCTTGAGCTTCACTTCGAAGTAGCCTGCGGAGTAGATGTTGCGTGTGCGGAAGAACTGGCCCTGTCCTGCGACCACGCTGCCGGCGCCGCTGACAGTGGTGTAGACCGGCGACAACGAGCAGGCCTCGGTGTCGACCACGCCGTTGGCATCGGTGCAGGACGTCGTCCGGCCAGGGCTCAGGAAGCTGTAATGGTCGTTGAGGCGATGATAGGTGCCCAGGCGATCGCGATACTGCAGGCCGAACTGCAGCGCGTGATGGCTGCTACCCCATTGGAGCGCATCACGACGCGCGGTGAGTGCGTACCCGACGGTCCGGTTGCGCTGGTCGATGTCGCCCCAGTTGCCCTCGAAGCTGCTGTTGTTGACGCCCCAGTCGTACGCGGGCGATCGCGCCCAGGCCTTCCAGTAGTCCACGCCATCGGGCACGCGGCGGGAGCTCTCCAGGTCGCTGTAGCTCAGTACCTGATCCAGGTCCCATGCGCCGATATCCAGTCCCATGCGCAGGCTGCCGACGGGCCCGCCCTGCTTGAGGTCGAAGTACGAATTCTTGGCGTTCTGGGTGAAGTAGCGCTCGTCCGTCGGCGCATGCGTGAAGCTGCCCGACAGGGTGATGCCATCGCCGGCCCAGTCCAGCCTCACGCTGGCGCTGGTGTTCTCGCGGCGCTGCTCCTTGATCAGTTCGTCGCTGACGCTGACGTTGCCCGCTGAGTAGCCGCGTAGCGGGATGTCGGAGCGCGTGCGGATGAGGTTCGCGATCCAGCCCACGCCGCCATCGGTACGGCCTTCAAGCATCGCCGAGAGCCGGTATTTGTCGTACACCGGCTGGTTCGTATACATCGAGGACTGCGAGATGTCATCGCCTTCCGGAAGATTGATCTCATCCCATACCGAGCGCGACATGCGGAACGACACCTTGCCCCCGAGCGTGTCGCGCGCCTTCCGGCTCTCGGCATCCACCACGCCGCCGCTGAAGCCGCCGAAGGCAGCGGGCACGTTGCTGTCGTAGACAGTCAACTGGCCGATCAGCTCGGTGTCCAGCGCGATGCCCTGGGTGGCGCTGGGCACGTCGGCCAGATCGTGCGGATTGGCGGCTTGCGGATCGATGTCGTTGTTGAAGCTGGTGCCGTCCAGCTGAAGCAGGTTCTGGTAGTACTGTCCGCCGTTGATGCTGATGTTGGCGGGACGGATCTCGCCCATGCGGTTGGACGACGCGAAGGCGGAATCGTCGAACTGCACGTTCGGGTTGATCCGCAGCAACGTGCCGATGTCGCCGTTGCCCTTCACCTGGTCCTCGATGTAGCGCTCGTTGAGCACCATGCCTTCCTGATACGGGAACAAGCGCTGACCCACGACCTTCAGCGTGTCCAGGGTGGTGGGCTTGAGGTATTCCGGCGAGTTGGCCAGCGGCGTCGTGGACGCCGGAGCGGGAGCATCGGAGGGGGCGGCATCAGCCGCGTGCGCGCCGGCGGACAACGCCGACAGGATGGCCAGGGTCAGGAGTTTCATCGAGTTCTCGGAGCGAGTGGGGGCCCGGTGGGCACATTCCGCTGGCGGTGAGAACTTCGATGAAGCGACTCGGTGCTGGCTGATCGGCGCGGATTGTGCGCGCTCTGTTCAGCTGCGTCAACGCCGCGATGGCGCGTTGCATGTCGAGATCGCATCGCGTGGATCGTCGCATCTGCAACTTCCCAGGAGTGTTCCGATGACCCGGCTCTTCGATGTCCAGCGGATCGACCACCTTGTCCTGCGTGTGCGCGACCTCGCACGCAGCATCTGCTTCTACCGCGATGTGCTGGGGTGCGATGTCGAGCGGCAACGCGAACACCTCGGCCTGGCGCACCTGCGCGCGGGCGCATCGATGATCGATCTGGTGAGCGTGGACGGAACGCTGGGTGCCCGCGGTGGCGCGCCAGCAAGCGACGGAGGTCGAAATGTCGATCACCTCTGTCTGCGCATCGAACCGTTCGACGAAGCGGCGCTGCGTGCCCATCTGGCGAACGCAGGCATCACGCCATCGCCGACAGCGATCAACTTCGGCGCGGAAGGCGATGGCCCGTCGCTCTACTTCACGGATCCGGACGGCAACACCATCGAACTGAAGGGGCCGTCGCAGTGAACACGTGTCGCGAATGCTTCAGGGCGCTGCGGAATCCTGTGCGGTGGCTGCCGGTGTCGGCGCCGTGGTCGCTGTCGCCTGCACCGGCGCGTCGGGCATGGCGGTATCGGCGTCCGGCTTGGGTGCGCCGGGGGCGAGCAGCTGGCCTTCGCCCTGCAGCGCTTCTTCCGCGGCCTTGGTCATCACCACGATGCTGATGCGGCGGTTGATCGGGTTCTGCGGATTCTGCTTGTCGAACAGCACCGACGACGACAGGCCCACGACGCGCGAGACCTTGTCCTCGTGCATGCCGCCGACCACCAGCGCGCGGCGCGCGGCGTTGGCACGCTCGGCGCTGAGTTCCCAGTTGGTGTAGCCGCGGTTCGTCGTGTACTGCGTCGTATCGGTATGACCGGTGATGCTGATGTGGTTCGGCACCTGGTTGATGAAGGTGGCCAGCTCCGCCAGGATCGCCTGCGTGTAGGGCTTCAACACCGTGCCGCCGAGATCGAACATCGGCCGGTTCTGCTGGTCGACGATCTGGATGCGCAGGCCTTCCGGCGTCAGATCGAGCAACAGTTGGTCCTTGAACGGTTCCAGCGCCTGGCTCTTGCCGATGGCTTCCTGTAGCGCCTGCATCAGCGTCTCGAGGCGCTGCTTCTCCTGCGCCTTCTGCTGCTCCTCGGAGGCCTGCTGCGCATCGCCCGACGGCTTGTCGAACGGGTTGTCGCTCTCGCCCTTGGGCAGGTCCATCGTGCCGCCGAGCTTGATCATCGACGTACTGGCACCGCCCGGACCGGCCGGGCCAGGGGCGGGCGAGAAGCTCTTGCCGCTCAGCGGGCTGGGATTGCGGAAGTATTCCGAGATCGCGGCACGGTCCTTGTTGGTGGTGGCGCCCATCAGCCACATCACCAGGAAGAACGCCATCATCGCGGTGACGAAGTCGGCGTACGCCACTTTCCACGAGCCGCCGTGATGGCCGCCGCCGGCGACCTTCTTGACCCGGCGGACGATGATGGTGGGGCGTTGCTCGCTCATCGCCGTGGCTTACTTGTTGGCCTTCAGGTGCGCTTCGAACTCGGCGAACGGCGGGCGCACGTCCGAGGGCAGCGTCTTGCGGGCGAACTCCAGCGCGACGGCCGGGTTGTAGCCGCGCAGGCAGGCGAGCAGGGCGGTCTTCACCGACTCGTACATGCGGCTGTCCTGTTCCACCTGCGCCTCGATGGCGGCGGCCAGCGGCGAGACGAAACCATAGGCCAGCAGGATGCCGAGGAAGGTGCCGACCAGCGCGGCGGCGACGTGCGCGCCGACCGCGGCGATGTCGCCGCCGATCGAGCCCATCGTCACGATGATGCCGAGCACTGCAGCGACGATGCCGAAGCCGGGCAGGCCGTCGGAGACTTTCTGCAGCGCATGCGCCGGCGCCATCGCTTCGTGGTGGTGCTTCTCCAGCTCTAGCTCTAGCAGCGGCTCCAGTTCGTGCGGTTCGATGTTGCTGCCCACCATCAGGCGCAGGCACTCGGTCAGGAAGTCGAGCAGATGGTGGTCGGCGAGGATCTTGGGGTACTTCTGGAACAGCGGACTGTTGGTCGGGTTCTCGATGTGCTCTTCCAGCGACATGAAGCCATCGCGGCGCGCCTTGTTGAGCATTTCGTGGATCAGCGTCAGCACGTCGAGGTAGTCGGACGACTTGTACTTCGCGCCCTTGAAGACCGACAAGGTCGCCGAGATCGTGCTCTTGACCACCTTGGTCGGATTGCTGGCCATGAACGCGCCCAGCGCGGCACCGCCGATGATGACCAGTTCGAAAGGCTGCCACAGGGCGCCGAGCTTGCCGTGCGAGCCGAGGTAGCCGCCGATCACGCTCAGGGTGACGATGATGAAGCCGACGATGATGAGCATGGCGACACGAGGCAGGGGTGGGGTCTCCTCTGGATCGGCCCGTCCACCGGTTTCTTGAGGGCCGACCGTTCGTCGGGGCGGGCCCGGGAGTGACCTTCGGCAGGGTTGACTACAGTTGTCGTCACGGGCATGTTGACGACAACTGTAGTCACAAGGCGATCCCATGCCCGGCAAGGCCCGCAAGTCCATCGGCGACCAGGAACTGGCGCTGCTGCAGCACCTGTCCGAACACGGCGAGGCCAGCGTCGGCGAGGTAGCCGCTGCGTTCGGCGAACCGCGCGGCCTGGCCCGTTCCACTGTGCTGACGATGATGGAGCGGTTGCGGGCCAAGGCCTATCTGCGCCGTCGTCCCGTGGACGGGGTGTACCGCTACGCGCCGGTGGCCCAGTCCGACGATGTCATGCGCACGGCGGTGGGCAGTTTCGTGGAGAAGACCCTGCAGGGCTCGCTCTCCCCCTTCGTCGCGTGGATGTCGCAGCGCTCGGAAGTGAGCGACGACGAACTGGCCGAACTCGAAGCCCTCGTCGCCAACCTGCAATCCAAGCGGAAGGAGAGCTGAGATGGGCCTGGACGCCTTCGCTGACCTGATCGCGTCGCGCCTGCTCGCTGTCGGCGGGCAAGCCGTGCTGCTGGCCGCTCTGGTCTGGGCGCTGTGCCGTTTCCTGCCCCGCCTCGATGCGCGCACGCGGGCCTGGCTGTGGTGGCTGGTCGCCACGCAGATGGTGGTAGGCCTGCTGTGGCATGCGCCTATCGCGCTGCCGCTGCTGCCCGCCGAACCCGCCGTGGTCGCCGTGCAAGCCGCCCCGTCGGCCGCCGACACCGCCGTGCACCTGGCGACGGTTCCGGCGACATTCGACGCGGCGACGTCCCTGCCTGCGCAGGACGCGGGTACGCCGATCGCCTGGTACGTCTGGCTGCTCGCGGCGTGGCTCGCAGGCGTGGCGGTGATGCTGGTGAATTCCGCACGCCACGCACTTCGCCTGCGCGGACAGTTGAAGCGCGCGCGACCCTGCGCCGACCTGCGTGCGAACGAGGAGTACGCCGCGCTCGGTCGCCACCTCGGCCTCTCCACCTTGCCGACGCTGCGCGTCAGCGACGAGATCGATTCGCCGATGCTCGCCGGCCCGTGGCGCCCGGTACTGCTGCTGCCCGCGGCCGGCCTGGCGCGGATGCGCGGCGACGACCTGCGGATGGCGTTACACCACGAACTCGCGCACCTGCAGCGCCGTGATCTCTGGTGGGCGTGGATGCCGGCGCTGGCGCAGCACCTGTTCTTCTTCCATCCCGTCGCCCACCTCGCGGCACGCGAATACGGCCTGGCCCGCGAAGTCGCCTGCGATGCCGCGGTGCTGGCCGACGAGCGCCATGCGCCCCACGACTACGGACGCCTGCTGGTGAAGCTGGGCGTTTCCACCGCACCGTCGCCGGCGCTCGCCGGCGCCTCCCCCACGTTCCGCATTCTCAAGAGGAGACTGCTCATGCTCCAGCACACCGCATCGCCCCTGCGCAGCAGCGCCCTGGCCCTGACCATCGGCCTGGTCCTGCTGGGCGCCGTGCCGTACCAGGTCACCGCCAGCGCGCCCGTCGCCCCGGTCGCACCGACCCCTGCCGCTGCTCCTACCGCCGCCATCGCGCCTGTCGCGGCAGCGACCGCCACCGCGACACCGCAGGCGCGCCCGGCCGTCGCGCCGCGCGCCGTCGCCGCCGCCAGTCCGTACGCCGTGCCTGCACCGCCGCCGCCGCCGCCCGCGCCGGCCGTCCCGGCTGTACCCAAGGTAGCCCCGCCCGCGCCTCCCGCCCCACCTGCGCCGCCGAAGCATCCCGCCCACAGCAGCACGCACGTGATCAACATCGATCGCGAAGGCGGCGGCGATGCCTACGTCCTCATTGACGGCAATGAAGTCACGATGGCCGGCCGCAGCGACGACATCGTCATCGCGCGCAAGCAGCAGCAAGGCAACGCGCCGGTGCTGTGGGTGCGCCAGGACGGCAAGCAGTACGTCGTGCGCGACACCGCCACGCTGAAGCAGATCAAGGCCGCGCACGCACCGATGGAAGCGTTGGGTGCGCAACAGGGCAAGCTCGGGGAACAGCAGGGCGCGCTCGGCGAACGCCAGGGCGACCTGGGTGCCAAGCAGGGCGAGCTCGGCGTGAAGATGGCGGCGATCGCCAGCGAACAAGCGTCGGCCGCGATGCGTGGCGGCGAGGGTCGTCAGGTGGAGCTCGACCGCAAGATGGACTCGCTGGCGCGGGAACAGGAGGCGCTGGCGAAGCGGCAGGAGGCATTGGCCCGCCAGCAGGAACCGCTCGCGCGCCAGCAGGAAGTCTTGGCCCGCCAGCAGGGTGCTGCCGCCGTGCGGATGCAGCGCGATGTGGATCGCCTGGTCGGCGAGGCCATCCGCAGCGGCAAGGCACAGCGGCTCTGACGGAGCGTCAGTCGTCCGTTCGCAGCCCGCTCCACTGCGAGCGGGCGATGCGGATGATGGCGCGGACCTGCTCGCGGTCGCGGTGGCGCGAGATCGCGACCGCACCGAACTGCAGGGCCTGCTCGCGGAGTTCTTCGGTCAGGTCGTAGTGCGCGCCGCTGCGCTTGTCCTGGAAGGCGCGCCGCGGCATGCCCAGGCGCGCGGCCATCGCATGCAGTTCGTCCAGCGTATCGGCCATCAGGTGGGCCCAGCGTTTCCCCCGCCAGAGCGTGACGGCATCGTCCACGTAGACGCTCATCGCGGCGTGGTGGCCTTCGGGGGCCGCACCATGCGGTCCATCAGGTGCTCGAGCGTGGCGGGCAGGTCGCCGCAGCGGCCCATGTGCACCGGCGAGGTCTGGATGATCGAGCTGCGTTTGGCGGTGAGCCAGTGAAAGCGCGCGCGTGGCGGCAGCAGCCCGATCGGCGCGGCGGCGTCGCCACCGCGGCAGATCGCGGGCAGGGTATCCAGGTGGCGGCGCAGCGATTCGATGTCCAACGAGGGATCGAGCATGCGCAGTCGCGCTTCGTCCACTTCGATCCGCGCTTCGAGGAAACCCGCGCGCTCGCACGACAGGATGATGCCGACGTTGACGAACTCCTCCCGCTCCACGCGCGGGACGACGCGGATCACTGCGTAGTCGTAGGTGTCATGCGCGCGCACGGATCGCCTCCTGCACGAAGGCGTCGCGTTGCGCCACGCGGCGGACCAGGTACTCGACGTAGGCAGCGCGTTGGGCCGCCGGATCGCCGAACGCATCGGGTCCTTGCAGCCACGCGTCGGGCACGTCGGCGACGATGCCGGCGATCGTGGCTTCCGTCAGCCTGCCTGCCATTTCGACATCGACGTCGGCCACGCGCGAGGCCCAGCGCAGCAGCACATGGTCGCGGATCAGCGCGAACGGCTTGCCGGCACCGGACGCGTCGCCGTCCCAGCCGTGGTGGAAGTACAGCGCCGCGCCGTGGTCGATCAGGTACAGCGTGCGGTGCCACATCAGCAGGTTGGTGTTGCGCGCAGTGCGGTCGACATTGCTGATGAAGGCGTCGAACCAGACGATGCGCGACGCCAGGTCCGCATCGGGCTGTTCGGCCACGGGATCGAAGTTCACCGCGCCCGGCAGGTAGTCCATCGCCAGGTTGATGCCGGCGCTGGCCTTGATCAGGTCCTGGATCTCCGGATCGCCTTCGGTGCGGCCGAGGTCCGCGTCGAGCTCGATCAGGGCGAGGTCCGGCATCGGCAGCTGCAGCGCCTTGGCCAGGCCGCCGGCGATCGCTTCGGCTACTAGCGCCTTCGGTCCCTGGCCGGCGCCGCGGAACTTCAGCACGTACAGGCCTTCGTCGTCGGCCTCGACCACGGCGGGCATCGAGCCACCTTCGCGCAGCGGGGTGACGTAACGGGTGGCGGTGCGGAGAGAAAGCGTCATCAGGCCGCTAGGATAGCGCGGCGGCGTGCCGCGCTCAGGTCGAGCGTGCCACGCCCATGCGCCGCAGCAACAGATAGACCCCCACGCTCGAGGCCGCGCCGAGCAGCAGCGCGAACGCCAGCCCATGCGTGCTGTGCGCGAATGGCAGCCCGGGCAGGTTCATGCCAAACAGGCCGGCGACCAGGCTGGGCGGCAGCAGCAGGGCGGTGATCATCGAGAGCACGTACAGATGGCGGTTCGTGCGCTCGGCGAGTTTCGCGGCCACTTCGTCCTGCAGCAGGCGCGCACGCTCCTGCAGGGTGCCCACGTCGCCATCGAGATCGTCGAAGCGCTGGTTGAGCCGTGCGACGGCGGGCAGCAGTTCGTGGTCGGTGTCGCCGGCATGACGTTGCTCGAACGGTTTCAGCACGCGCCGCATCGCGGTGAGTGGCCGATGCAGGCGCACGGTCTGGTGGCGCAGCTGCGCGAGGTCGCGGCGCTCCTCACCGATGCTGTCCGCCAGCACGCGGTCCTCGATGCGGTCCAGTCGCGCGGACAGCCCGTCGCTGCTGCGCTCCACGGTGTCGGCGAAGCGCCCCGCCACCATTTCCAGCAGGCGCACCGGCGTATCGGCCGGCGCGCCCGCGATCACCGCGCGACGCGCGGCTTCCAGCGAGCGCAAGGGTTGCCGCCGCGCGGTGACGAGCAGGTGCGCCGTCATCGCGAAATGCAGCCAGCCGATGCCATCGTCGCCGCGCAACGGGCCTTCGGCGGCGAGGTCCACGCCGCGCTGGTGCGCCCAATCGACGAACGCGCCGTGCGCCACGTCCTCATCGAGCTGCAGATTGACGTGGGAATCCGGCGACAACAGCGTCGCATGCGCTTCGTCGGGCAGCGGCAGTCTGGCGACGATCTGCGCGCTGCGCACATCGCTCAGGTCCAGGTGCAGCCAATGCCAATCGTCGCCATCGGCGCTCCGAAGTGCGCTGTCGTCGCACGCGCCGGCGTCGAGCGCTTTCGCCCGACCTTCGTCATCGAACCGGTACAGCCAGAGCGCACCAGGCAGGCCGCAAAGCATGGCCGCGGTCGCGTTCGTTTCGATGGATGCGGCCATGCATGACAGCCAGGCGACGGTTGGGTGACGGTCAGGCTACCGCCGTCATATGCCCGTCTCGTGACAGCCCCGGCCGCATCATCCCGCCGGTTGCGACTCCGCTCCGCCGCGCTGCAACGGGTCCGGCAGCGGCGCGCCCTGCGGCGTGAAGGCCAGCGAGACCGAGTTCAGGCAGTGCCGCTCGCCGGTCGGCGGCGGGCCGTCCGGAAACACATGGCCCAGGTGGCTGTGGCAACGCGCGCACACGATTTCGGTGCGGATCATGCCGTAGCTGCTGTCGCGGATGCGGCCGACGTGCGCTTCGTCCACCGGCTGGAAGAAGCTCGGCCAGCCCGTGCCGGAATCGAACTTCGCGCTGGAGCGGAACAGCGGCAAGCCGCACAGGCGGCAGGTGTAGGTGCCGTCCTGCTTGTTGTCCAGGAACACGCCGCAGAACGGTGCCTCGGTGCCATGCTGCAGCAGCACCCGGCGCTCGTCTTCGCTGAGGCTGGCGATCAGCGCCGTCCGTTGGGTATCGGAGGGCGGGGTCAGGTCGAAGGTCGTCATGGACGTGTTCCTGGTGAGGGATGCCGCCGATATGGTGCCGCCTATTGCGCGCCACAACCCTGGTTTACCATCGCGTGGTTTCCCAGGAGATGGCACGGATGCGACTGGTACTGGCTTTGATGACGACGCTGGCGCTGCCCCAGGCAACGCATGCGCAAGCGCCTGAGACGCCGCCGCGCGTGCCGCCGGCGCCCGGCTGCCTGGATGCGCGGCAGATGGCGGAAGTACGCCAGGCCTCGTCCACGGAGCTCGCCGTTCAAGGTCGCGATGGGCAGCGTTTCCGCATCACCCTGTCAGAAGGCTGTCCCGGCGCCGGTCGGGCCGATGCCGTCCTGCTCGCCCGCGAGGGCTGGGTGTGCGGGACCGGCCAGGAATACGTGCGCATCGGCGAGGCGACCTGCGCCGTGACCGGCATCGCGGCGATCGACGCCCGCGAGTATGCCGCGATGGCGCGCGCGGCGTCGATGCAGACGGATGACGGCGTGACCACGCTGGAGACGGTGGAAGTGCGCGCGCCGCAACGGCGGGGCTTCGCCGGTTCCTCGAGTTTCTGCTTCAACCCGCGTTACATGCGCGCATGGTCGGAAGACAACGAAGGCATGTTGGTGGAACTCTCGCCACGTCGCTCGGGCGGCCATCGCTACTACCGCGTCGAACTCGCGCACGGGTGCCCCGATCTGGATTCCTCGCCCGCCATCACCTTCCGCTCAGGCGTCGGCATCGGCCTCATCTGCGGCAATCCCGGCGACCGGGTGGTCGCGCAGGACAGCGGCGGCAACAGCCTCTTCGATTCGGGCAATGCGGATGCGCTCATCCCCGGCGACGAGCGGCGCTGGTCGCGCCGCGGGATCCGCGTGCAGTGCTCGGTGTCGGCGGTCTACCCGCACGAGCCGGCGTCGCGCAACACGGCGCCGGCCCCCTGAGTCAGCGGATCAGGGCGTGGATGTCAGCGCTGCGTTGCTCTTGAACTCGCGGCGCAGCCAGTCGTCGATCAGGCGCTTCTCGTAACGCAGGTTGTCGGTGTTGTTGAGATTGGCGCCCATCAGGAAGCCATGGTCCACCAGCTTGCGCTCGCCTTCGGCGACCACCTGGCCATCGGGACCCTTCACGACGAAGTTCAGCGTCATCCGCGGCGGATAGATGTCCTTGACGATACGGATGTCCTCCATGCCGTTGCGCACGATCGGCTCATAGCGACCGGCGCGGTCGATGTCGGTGATGGTGACGTCGAGCGTCTGGCCGCGGGCGAGGCGCTGGCCCGCTTCATCGCGCAGGTACGTCGCCAAGTCGGTCACCCAGGTGCCGCGTTTCGATTCCCAACGATTGCCGCTGAACTTGATCTCGCTGAACTGCGCGGGATCGGTCCACTGGACGCTGACGGCGCCGCCTTCGGCAGGCACGCTGCGGGGTGTGCCGGGATCGGTGACGTTCTTCTGCCGCGCTTCGCCGGGCAGCGCGGCGGTGAGCGCAACGAGGGCGGTGAGCAGCAGGGCGGGGGCTTTCATGGCCATTCCTCGGGAGGTATCCGCCGGGATTGTGCGCCCGCGCCGGGAAGCGCGGCAACGCCACCTCGGGTCGCGCCGACGCTGCGTTCAGCGCCGGTTTCCACGCCGTTCAGAGGCTGCGTAGGCGCTCCACGTCGCGCACGGGCGGGGCACCGAACATGCGGCTGTATTCGCGGCTGAATTGCGAGGGGCTCTCGTAGCCCACGCGATGGCCGGCGCTGGCGGCGTCCATGACTTCGCTCAGCATCAGTCGGCGGGCTTCCTGCAGGCGCAGCTGCTTCTGGTACTGCAGGGGGCTCATCGCGGTCACCGCCTTGAAATGGTGGTGAAGCGCGGAGGCGCTCATATGCACTTCGCGGGCAATGTGGTCGATGCGCAGCGGCTGCGCGTAGTGCTGCCGCAGCCAGTGGATCGCCTTCGCCACGCGCTGGCCCTGGCTGTCGGCGATGCCGATGTGGCGCAGCATCGCCCCCTGCGGGCTGCACAGCACGCGGTACAGGATCTCGCGCTCGATCAGCGGACCCAGCAACGGGATGTCGTGCGGCGTATCGAGCAGCTTTACCAGCCGGATCGCCGCATCCAGCATCTCCACGCTGCTGGGTTGCAGGAACAGGCCACGCGATGGCGGCGGCAACGGCGCCCGTGCCGATTCCGCTTCGGTCACCAGCTCGGCGATGGTCGCGGGCGATAGCTTCAGGATCAGGCACAGGTAGGGCGCGTCGGCGGAGGCCTGGGTGACCTGGCCGGTGACGGGCAGGTCGACCGAGGCGACGACGAAGCGACTGGCGTCGTACTCGTACACCTCGTCGGCGAGGATGGCGCGTTTGGCCCCCTGGACGATCAGGCACAGCGCGGCTTCCTGCACGCCACGCATCGGGAGCGGCATCGGCGCGCTGAGCCGGGAGAACTGCAGGGCCGGGATCGCGGTCGTGTGCAGGCCATCGCCGCCGGTGGATCGTTCAATCAGGGTGGCCAGCTCGCGCAGGCGGTCGGCATGGATGGAAGCGGTGTGGGTCATGGCAGGGGCCGTCGCTACGGGCTTGGGGGATGAGGCGAGTCTACGCAGCGTGCCGCGGGATGGAATGGCTTCGACAGGGCCGGGGCAGGATCAGGCAAGGATCGCGGAGGAACCGGATATCGACGCTGCGGCAGCCGGACGGAGACTGCGCCCCGTCGCGGCACGCCCCGTGCCGCGCTTCCCCCAAACGAGGTAACCCCATGTCCGGAATCCAAGGAAAAGTCATCGCCATCACCGGCGCCAGCAGCGGCATCGGCGACGCCGCCGCGCGCGAGCTCGCCCGTCGCGGGGCCCACGTCGTGCTCGGTGCGCGTCGCACCGACCGGCTGGAGCGGCTGGTCGCCGAGATCACCGCCGCAGGCGGCAGCGCGCGCTGCCGTGCGCTCGACGTCACCCGCATCGAAGACGTGCAGGCGTTCGTGGCCTTCGCCCAGGCCGAGTACGGCCGGCTCGACGTGATCGTCAACAATGCCGGCGTCATGCCGCTGTCGCCGCTGGCCGCACTGAAGATCGACGAATGGAACGCCATGATCGACGTCAACATCCGGGGCGTGTTGCACGGCATCGCTGCCGCGTTGCCGGTCATGCAGGCGCAGGGCGGAGGCCAGGTGGTCAACATCGCCTCCACGGCCGGTCATCGCGTGTGGCCCAGTGCGTCGGTGTACTGCGCCACGAAGCACGCGGTACTGGCCATTTCCGAAGGCCTGCGCCAGGAGCACGACAAGCTGCGCGTCACCGTGGTGTCGCCCGGCGTGACCACCAGCGAACTGGCTGAAACCACCAGCGATGCCGGCATCAAGGCGTGGCTCGAGGATTTCCGCCAGGTCGCGATTCCCGCCGAGGCCATTGCGCGCGCGATCGCGTATGCCGTGGAACAGCCCGACGACGTCGACGTCAGCGAGGTCATCGTGCGGCCGGCCGCCAGCCCGAACTGAGTCTTCGTCGGCAAGCAACAAAGTTTTCCGCGCTCAGGGGTTGCCGCTGGCGGAGCGGGGGAGTGCAATGGCGCACTCCCCCGCTTCAGGAATTCCCCCTCATGGAATACCGCTATCTCGGCGCGTCCGGCCTGCGCGTCCCCGTCCTCTCCTTCGGTACCGGCACCTTCGGTGGCCAAGGCGCGTTGTTCAGCGCGTGGGGCAGCACCGACGTGGCCGAAGCGCGCCGCCTGGTCGACATCTGCCTCGATGCGGGCCTCACCCTGTTCGACAGCGCCGATGTCTATTCGAAGGGCGCCGCCGAGGAGATCCTCGGCGAGGCCATCAAGGGCCGACCGCGCGACTCGCTGCTTATCTCCACCAAGGCTACGTTCCGCTTCGGCGACGGCGAGAACCAGGTGGGCTCGTCGCGCCATCACCTGATCAATGCCGTCGATGCCGCACTCAAGCGGCTCGGCACGGACTACATCGACCTGTTCCAGCTGCACGGCTTCGATGCGCGTCCGCCGGTCGAGGAAGTGCTGTCCACGCTCGATACGCTGGTGAAGGCCGGCAAGATCCGTTACCTGGGCGTATCGAACTTCTCCGGCTGGCACCTGATGAAGTCGCTCGCCGCCGCCGACCGCCATGGCTGGACGCGCTACGTGGCGCATCAGGCGTACTACTCGCTGGTCGGTCGCGACTACGAATGGGAGCTGATGCCGCTGGCCGCCGACCAGGGCGTGGGCGCGGTGGTCTGGAGTCCGCTGGGCTGGGGTCGCTTGACCGGCAAGATCCGCCGCGGGCAGCCACTGCCCGAGAACAGCCGCCTGCAATCGCAAACCGCGAACGATGCCGGTCCGCAGGTCGACCTCGAGTACCTGTACGACGTGGTCGACGCGTTGGACGAAGTTGCGCAGGAAGCCGGCAAGACGATCCCGCAGGTCGCACTGAACTGGCTGCTGCAGCGTCCCACCGTCAGCACCGTGGTAATCGGTGCGCGCAACGAGGAGCAGCTGAAGCAGAACCTGGGCGCGGTGGGCTGGAGCCTCACGGCCGAGCAGGTCGCCAAGCTGGATGCGGCGAGCCAGCGGCCGAAGCCGTATCCGTACTGGCACCAGGCGGGCTTCGCCTACCGCAATCCCACGCCGGTCTGATGCGCATGCGCAGGGCGGGATCGCCCGCCTTGCTTCGTCATCGATTGCGTGCGGCTGCTAGAGTCGCGCGGCCCCTTTCTCTGCCCGGAGTTCCGATGCGCCTGCACGCTCGTATGGTGAGTGTCCTCGCCGCTGCCCTGTCCATCGCCTGCGCGCCCGCGTTCGCGGCGACGACCTACGTGAAGGCCGGGCGCCTGCTCGATGTCGAATCCGGTCGCATGCTGACCGACCAGGCCATCGTCATCGAGGACGCACGCATCACCGCCATCGGCCCCGCCGCAACGACGCCGGTACCGGCCGGCGCGACCGTGCACGACCTGTCCGACAAGACCGTGCTGCCGGGCCTGATGGACGCGCACGTGCACCTGCACGGCGATGCGGACCTGCAGGGCTACCGGCGGCTGGCGATCTCGCTGCCGGCCGCCGCCATCAAGGGCGCGAAGAACGCGCGCACCACGCTGCTGGCCGGCTTCACCACCGTGCGCGTGCCGGGTTCGCCCGGTTACGCGGACGTCGCCCTGCGCGACGCGATCGCCACGGGCGAAGTCGAAGGTCCGCGCATCCTCGCCGGCGGCGTGTCCATCGGCATCACCGGCGGGCACTGCAGCGACAACAACCTGTTGCCGGCCGAGTACAAGGCGGTGGGCGAGGGCGTGGCCGACGGTCCCTGGGCCGCGCGGCAGAAGGTACGGCAGAACGTCAAGTTCGGTGCCGACTTCATCAAGACCTGCTCCACCGGCGGCGTGCTGTCCAAGGGCACCGAGGTCGGCGCGCCGCAGTACTCGTTGGAAGAACTGAAGGCGCTGGTCGACGAGGCGCACGCGCTAGGCCGTAAGGTCGCCTCGCACGCGCATGGCGCCACGGGCATCCGCAATGCGCTGCTCGCCGGCGTGGATTCGATCGAGCATGCCAGCTTCATCGACGACGAAGGCATTGCGTTGGCGAAGAAGAACGGCGCCGTACTGGTGATGGACATCTACAACACCGAATACATCCTCGGCGAAGGGGAGAAGGCCGGCTTCCTGCCCGAGTCGCTGGAGAAGGAACGCCGCGTGGGCACCACCCAGCGCGAGAACTTCCGCAAGGCCCATCAGGCTGGCGCGATCATGGGCTTCGGTACCGATGGCGGCGTGTATCCGCATGGCCTCAATGCGCGCCAGTTTTCGCGCATGGTGCAGTTCGGCATGACCCCACTGCAGGCGATCCGTTCGGCCACCGTCGTGAACGCGCGCCTGTTCGGCATCGACAAGGACGTCGGCGTGCTCAAGCCGGGTTACTTCGCCGACCTGATCGCCGTGGATGGCGATCCGCTGCAGGACGTGGCGGTGCTGGAGAACGTCGGCTTCGTGATGAAGCAGGGCCGCGTCTACAAGAACACCCGTGAGTGAGAACGACCGCATGTCGAACCCCGTGAAGATCGATTTCGTTTCCGACGTCGCCTGCCCCTGGTGCGCGATCGGCCTGGCGTCTTTGGAACGCGCGATTGCCAACATCGGTGAAGGTCTCGAGGTCGAGCTGCATTTCCAACCCTTCGAGCTCAATCCGGACATGGGTCCCGAGGGCGAGTCGATCGCCGACCACTTGGGCCGCAAGTACGGCCTGTCACCTGAGCAGCTGGCGCAGAACGGCGAAGCGCTGAGAAGGCGCGGTGAAGCCTTGGGCTTTCACTTCGACCTTCAGAAGCGCGACCGCATCTACAACACCTTCGATGCGCACCGTCTGCTGCATTGGGCGGGAGGGCTTGGCACCACGCAGCAGCACGACTTGAAGCGCGCGCTGCTGCAGGCTTACCACGGCGAGGGGCGCAATGTGTCCGATCGCGACGCGCTGGTCGCGATCGTTGGCCGCGCTGGACTGGATATCGACGAGGCGCGGCGCATCCTCGAGACCAACCGATTCGCCACGGAGGTCCGCGAGCGCGAACGCTTCTATCAGCAGCACGGCATCCAGGCGGTGCCGTCGGTGATCTTCAACGGGCGCCACCTAGTGCAGGGCGGGCAGCCGCCGGAGACCTTCGAGCAGGCCCTGCGGCAGCTGTCGGGGCTCGCGGGTTAAGCGGGATCAGCCGTGCCGGGCCAGCAGGATGGCCTCGTTGCTGGGCATCTCGATGACGACGGCGGTGGGGATGCCGTGGTGCTGGTGCAGGGTGGCGGCGAGCAGCTTCGCGTTCTCCCGGGCGTCGCCCAGGTTGTCGAACCAGTTGCGGCCGTACTGGCCCTCGTAGAGCTGCCATCCGCTGGCGGCGGCGGCGATGGTGAAAAGCAGGCGGGGCATGGAACACTCCAGTCGCAATGCCGGGCAGGGAACCGGCAGAGCTACTGTGCGTGAAAGTGTCAGCTATCACATTCGGCGGATGCCGCGGATCGGCGTAGGAAAATTCCTACGTGTCTCAGCGAAGCAGCGGCTCCAGCGCCTTCCATACGTGGTCCCGCAGCTTGGGTTGCGCCGCGGCGACAGGGTGGAGGTTGTCGGCCTGGTAGGCATCGCGGTCCAGCGCGATGGGTTCCAGCAGGAAGGGCAACAGAGCGGTGCCGTACTGCTTCGACAGTGCGCTGTAGTTCTGTTCGAAGCCGCGCGTGTAGTCCGGGCCGTAGTTGGGCGGCATGCGCATGCCGACCAGCAGGACCTTGGCCTTGCCCGCTTGGGCGGCCGCGATCATCTTCGCCAGGTTGGCGCGGGTCTGCGCCAGCGGCAGGCCACGCAGGCCGTCGTTCGCCCCCAGGGCGATGACGACCACGGCCGGACGATGGCGCTGCAGTTCCGCCGCCATGCGGGCCGCACCTCCCGCCGTGGTCTCGCCGCTGATGCTGGCGTTGACGACGCGCCAGCCGGACTTCGTCTTGCCGACGCGATCGGCCGTGAGGGCCACCCAGCCCTGTGCCGGCGCCAGTCCGTATGCGGCCGACAGCGAATCGCCCATCACCAGGATGGTGCGTGCGCTCTTCGCGGGTGCGGCCTTCCCGGCCTGTGCTGCGACGGGCCGTGCGAACAACGCGACGAGCAGAAGCAAGGCCAGGCCCGCGGCCCATTGCATGCGCGTGCGTTTGGCCCCATACCTGTTTGAATTAAGAAACATTTAATCCGCGCTCCCGATGATTCACGAAATGACCGACGAGATGATCATGGCCGACGCCAGCAGACTGCACACTGAAGCCCGCACCACCGCACGCGCCGTCCTCGACGTGCAAGGCTTGGGCAAACACGTGACGCTGCCCGGCGGCGAACTGACGATACTCGACGACATCGGCTTCCGCATCGGCCACGGCGACACCGTCGCGATCGTCGGCGCGTCGGGCTCGGGCAAGAGCACGCTGTTGTCGTTGCTGGCGGGACTGGACGTCCCCAGTGCCGGCACGGTGACGCTGGATGGCGAGCGTATCTCCGATATGGATGAAGATGGTCGTGCACGCGTGCGCGGCGAGAAGGTCGGCTTCGTGTTCCAGAGTTTCCAGCTGCTGCCGTCGCTGACCGCGCTGGAGAACGTCATGCTGCCGCTGGAGTTGCGGGGCGATGCAGACGTGGACGGGCCCGCGCGACAGATTCTCGAGAAGGTCGGCCTGGGCCAGCGCCTGGGCCACTACCCGCGGCAGCTGTCCGGCGGCGAACAGCAGCGCGTCGCGCTCGCGCGCGCGTTCGTCACCCGTCCCTCGCTGCTGTTCGCCGACGAACCCACCGGCAACCTCGACACGCACACTGGCCAGGCGATCATCGAACTGTTGTTCGCGTTGAATGCCGATGCCGGCACCACGTTGATCCTGGTCACGCATGACGATCATTTGGCCGAGCGTTGCCAGCGTTTGCTGCGCCTGGACGCCGGGCGCCTGCAGGGCGAGGCCGCATGAAGACGCTGGCGCTGGCCTGGCGCCAGTTGCTCCGCGACCTGGTGGCGGGCGATATCCGCATCCTGTTCGCCGCGCTGGTGCTGGCCGTCGTCGCGGTGACGTCGGTGGGCTTCGTCACCGATCGCGCGGAGCGTGCGCTCGCCATCGAGGCGAACCGCCTGCTGGGAGGCGACGTGGTCGTGCGTGGCGACACGCCACCGACGGACGCGCTGCGCGCGCTGGCGAACGCCCCCGGCCTGCGCGTGACCGAGACGCAGGAGATGCAGAGCATGGTGCGCGCGGGCGAATCGCTGTCGCTCGGCGACCTGCGTGCACTGGGCGACGGCTTCCCGCTGCGCGGCAGCTTCCGCATCGTCGAACGTGCCGGCGCCGTCGAGCGCGATGCGGTGGGCGTTCCCGCGCCCGGCACGGTGTGGATCAGCCAGGCCGGCGCCGAAACGCTGGGGGCGAAACCGGGCGATGCGATCGGCATCGGCACGCGCACGCTGACCCTGGCCGCGCTGGTGACGCAGGAGCCCGATGCGGCGCTGGACTATTTCAACGTCGCGCCGAAAGTCTTCCTCAACCTCGACGACCTGCCGTCCACCGGCCTCGTCCAGGAGGGTAGTCGCCTGCGCTATCGCCTGGTGGTGGCCGGCGATGCCGCTGCGGTCGAAACCTTCACCGCAAAGGTCAAGCCGCAGCTCGCGCGCGGCCAGCGGATGGAGACCATCCAGGACGCGCGCCCGGAAGTGCGCTCCGCGCTCGACCGCGCCAGCCGCTTCCTGGGATTGGCCGCTCTGGTCTCCGTGGTCCTCGCCGCCGTCGCGGTGGCGATGGCCGCGCGTCGTCATAGCGAGCGCCATCTCTCCGGCACCGCGGTGATGCGTTGCCTCGGCGCACAGCAGCGCACGCTGGTCGGCATCCATGTCGGCGAACTGGTGCTGCTGGGCCTGGCCGCGTGCACGGTGGGCGTGCTGATCGCCTTCGGCCTGCAGTGGGGTATCGGCAGCTGGCTGAAGCAATCGTTGAAGATCGACATCCCACCGGCAGGGCTGTTGCCTGCGGTGCAGGGGTATGGCGTGGGCATGATCGTGCTGCTCGCGTTCGGCGCGCCGCCGGTACTGGCGCTGCGGCGCGTGCCCGCGCTGCGCGTGCTGCGTCGCGACCTGGACCGCGCGGAGCCCAGCGCATGGCTGGTCGCGCTGACGGGCTTCGTCGGCCTGGGCGCGCTGTTGTGGTGGAAGGCCGGCTCGCCGACGCTCGGCACCGCGATGCTGGTGGGCATCGTCGGCACGCTCGCCGTGCTTGCCCTGCTGGCGTGGCTGCTGATCCTGCTGGTGCGCCGCCTGCGCTCGCGGTTGCGCGGCAGCCTGCGCTACGGGCTGGCCAACGTCAGCCGTCGCGCGGGCACGTCGATCGCGCAGGTATCCGCGCTGGGCCTCGGCCTGATGGCGCTGCTGCTGCTGACCTTCGTGCGCACCGACCTGCTCGATCGCTGGCAGCTCGCGTTGTCGGCCAATGCGCCCAACCGCTTCATCATCAACGTCCAGCCGGACCAGGTCGATCCGGTGAAGACCTTCATGCAGGCGCGCGGCCTGTCAGCGGTGGACCTGTATCCGATGATCCGTGGCCGCCTGGTCGAACTGAACGGCAAACCGAGCAGCGGTGCGGACTATGAAGAGGCCGACGAGCGCACGCAGCGACGTGCCGAGCGCGAGTTCAATCTGTCGATGGCCGCGACGTTGCGCGACGACAACAAGGTGACCGCGGGCGAATTCTGGACCGGCCGCACGCCGTCGTCGCCGGAACTGTCGGTGGAAGAGGATTTCGCCGACGCACTGGGCTGGAAGCTGGGTGATCGCGTCGCCTTCGATATCGCGGGCCAACGCTTCGAGGGACGCGTCACCAGCCTTCGCAGCGTGGACTGGGAGAGCTTCCGTCCGAATTTCTTCGTCGTCGCTTCGCCGGGCTCGCTCGATGGCTACTCGGCCAGCTACATCACCGCGGTCAGCGTGCCGACCGGCGATACCGCTTTCACGCGCGAGCTGGTGGGACAGTTCCCGAATCTCTCGGTGATCGACGTGGAGGCGGTGCTGAAGCAGGTGCGCAGCACGGCCGAGCAGGTCTCGCAGGTGGTGCAGGTGGTGTTCTGGTTCTCGCTGGCGGCGGGCCTGCTGGTGCTGATGGCCGCGGTGAGCGCCAGCCAGGACGAACGGCTGCTGGAAGGCGGGGTGATGCGCGTGCTCGGCGGCAGCCGTCGCCAGCTGCGCCTTGCGCAGGCCTCGGAGTTCGCTGCCATCGGCCTGTTGGCGGGTCTGGTCGCCGCCATCGCGGCCTCGATCTTGTCCGGTGTGGTCGCCACGCAGGTGTTCGACCTGCCGTGGAAGGCCAACTGGCAGCTGGCCGCCATCGGCGGCGGGCTGGGCATGCTGGCGGCGTTGGGCGCGGGCCTGTTCGCCACGCGCAAGGTGCTGGATGCGCCGCCGTCGGTGACGTTGCGCGAGCTGCAGGGCTGAAGCGTCTGGCTGGTGTGGGAGCGACGTAAGTCGCGATGGGTCACCGGTAACGCTTCATCGCCACTTACGTCGCTCCCACAAGAACGGTCGAAAAAGAAGGGGCGAGCCGAAGCTCACCCCTTGATGCACACCACCTGGCGCAGCGTGTGGACGACCTCCACCAGGTCGCTCTGCGCCGACATCACCGCGTCGATGTCCTTGTAGGCCGCCGGTGATTCGTCGATCACGCCGGCGTCCTTGCGGCATTCGACGTGCGCCGTCGCCTCGCGGTGCTGCGACAGGGTGATCTGCTGGCGCGCCGCGGTACGGCTCAGCACGCGGCCGGCCCCGTGGCTGCAGCTGTGGAAGCTGTCCGCGTTGCCCTTGCCGCGCACGATGAAGCTCTTCGCGCCCATGCTGCCGGGGATGATCCCCAGCTCGCCTGCGCGCGCGCTCACCGCGCCTTTGCGGGTCACCAGCAGGTCCACGCCGCCGTGCGTTTCCTTCTGCACGTAGTTGTGGTGGCAGTTCACCGCCATCTTCTCCAACTGGAACTTCGGCAGGCGGTGGCGCATCTCCGCCAGTACGCGCGACATCATCGCTTCGCGGTTCTCGCGGGCGTAGTCCTGTGCCCACGAGACCGCTTCCACGTAGTCGTCGAACAAGGGCTCGCCTTCCATGAAGAAGGCCAAGTCCTTGTCCGGCAGGTGGAACCCCAGCACACGGTGCGCCAGGTGCTCGCGCGCCCGCTCGATGAAGTAGTTGCCGATCAGGTTGCCGGTGCCGCGCGAACCGCTGTGCAGCATCACCCACACCGCGTCGGCCTCGTCCAGGCAGATCTCGATGAAGTGGTTGCCGCCGCCCAGCGTGCCGATCTGGCGATCCAGCTTGTCGGTACGGATCTTGCGGTGCTTCTGCTTGATCGCCTCCAGGCGTGGTTCCAGTCCCGACTGCGTGATACGCGTGCGGATGCTGTCCGGCAGTTTCCAGTGTTCGCCGCCACGCCCGTTGCCGACCGGCACGCTGCGCTCGATGCTCGAACGCAGTTGCGCCAGGTTGTCCGGCAAGTCCTTCGCGCGCAGCGTGGTCCGCACCGCGGCCATGCCGCAGCCGATGTCCACGCCGACCGCCGCCGGAATGATGGCGCCGCGCGTCGGGATGACCGAGCCCACGGTCGCGCCCTTGCCCAGGTGCACGTCGGGCATCACCGCGACCCACGGGCCGACGAAGGGGACGGCCGCGATGTTCCGCAGCTGCTCGTGGGCGCCCTGGTCCAGGGGCACGCCGCGCACCCAGCCCTTGATCGGCGTGGTGCTGCCCTCGGCGTGCAGCAGTTCAAACGTAGTGCTCATGTTCCTTTTCCTTTCGTCCGCGAGCGTCGGCGCCCCGGACGGATCTTCTTCATTGCGTGTTGTGGAGCCGATGCACGCGCAGCTCGCGTGTACCGAGCTGTCGCTTGTGGCGCGCATAAACCTCGTCGCTGCCATAGAGCGCGCGGTCGCCCTGGACGACGTGCCGCCCTGCGCCGCGATGGCCGTAGGCCACGACGGTGCAGCTTCGCACCACGTCGGTGACGCCTCGGCCACGACCGGCGGGCGGGATCAAGGCCAACTCGACCTCGTACCAGATGCCCTGCAGGCGGTGCAGCTGATGCAGCGGCCCCAGATCGATGCGGTCCGGCGTCTGCTCGAGCATCGACCACGTTACCCGTTCCTGCCGACGCAGCTGCTCGCGTTCGCGATTGCGGCGCAGCAGTCCCGTCGCGGGATCCACGTAGAGCTTCGGTGCCCAGCGGTCGGCCAACGGCGTCGGCCGCCCCCAGCCCTTGAGCCAGTGCAACCGGCCATCGATGATCGACAGCCGCATCGCCACGAAATCGGCCAGGTGCTGGTGGATGTGCTGCTGCACGGTGCTTCGCCGATCGATGCCGGCACAGATCTCCGAATACACCTTGTCCCAGGGCTTGCCGACCTGTCCGTGCAGGTAGCGTTCCAGCGGTCGCAGATTCTCGTTGAGCCATTTCCGGTGCTGGTGGCGCCAGCGCAGGCTTTCCTGCATCGGCGCGCCCTCATCGTTGGCATGCGGCGCACGCTCGCGGGCGTAACTTCCTCCGCGTCGCGGCCGCTCCACGATGACCTTGAACATGTCGTTGCGCATGTGTCGTCCTTTCATCCTTGTGGACCGCGACGGCCGCGTCCATGCGGCCGCCACGGTTTGCTACTTCAATGTCACCAATTGCTTCAGCACGCCATCCAGGCCGCCGAACACGGTGAGCTTGTCGATCTTCTCGGTGACCTTCTCCAGGGCCTCGAGCTCCTTCAGGCGCATCAGCACCGGTGACTCATCGATCAGCTTCGCGGTGTTGAGCAGGGAACGCGTGGCGTTCGCCTCCTCGCGGCGGCGGATCACGTTGGCTTGTGCCGTCTTCTCCGCCTGCACCACCCCGTTGAGGATCTCCTTCATCTCGCCCGGCAGGATCACGTCCTTCACGCCCACGCCCAGCACCTCGACGCCGAGCCCGGCCATCTGGCCGCGCACGTAGGCGAAGATGTCGGCGTCCAGCGAGGCCTTGTCGCCCAGCAGCTCGTCCAGCGTCTTGGCGGAGACCGCCTTGCGTAGGCCGTACTGCAGCTCGCGGTAGACGAAGTCGCCGACCTTCGCGACCTTGGTGCGCGCTGCCACCACGTCGGTGACGCGGGTGCTGGCGGCCAGGTTCACGCGCAGGCTGACCTTGTCGCGGGTCAGGAGCTCCTGGCCCGAGACCTCGATCGCCTGCACGCGCAGGTCGACGATGTCCACGACCACGTTCTTCTGGAAATTCCAGAAGGCGTAGCTGCCCGGGGCGAGCGTGCGATCGAGCTTGCCGTCGATGAACACCAGGCCGGCGAACTCCGCCGGCACATCAGCCACCACGGCCAGCTTCGACAACGCGCCCAGCTGGCGCAGGCGTCGCGCGACGGCGACGTCCACGTCCGGCGTGGCGAGCGCCACCGCCTGCACTTCGACCTTCACCAGGCCGATCCAGTACAGACGCCGCGTGCCGGGCGGCAGCACGTCTTCCAGCTTGCCGTTCTTCAGCACCAGGCCCACCTCGTCCACGCCGATGTCGGCGAGGACGAAGGTGTCGCCCAAACGCTCGCCGAGGCGCGCGATCAGCGCGTCGACGTCGTTGCCGGCGTATTCCGGCGCTGCGATGTTGAAGGTGCGCACCTCGATCCGACCTATCGGGTCGAACCAGCGGTACACGCCGGGCGCGAGCAGCTGCTCGAACCGACGGTTGCGATACACCAGGCCGCGCTCGCCGTCACCGATCACGACCCTCTTGGTCCAGAACATGGCGTTGTTCTCCTTGTTGGCTCTGGTGGTTCGATCCGGATTCAAAGGATCGCCGCAGTGGATCGAATCCCGCGACGAAGGGTGCCCATCGCGATTCGCGATCGGCGGAAGAAGGTGGAAACGCCCCTGGACGGCGGCGATGCGGGCGATCGGCGCTGTCGGCGGAAGCATCGCAACGAGGGCGCGGTCCGTGGACCGCATCGAACGCTGCACGCTTCCGCGTCGAGGGCGCGGTGCCGGCTCCGTCCCCGCTGCGTGCGTCGCCAGACCGCAATCCATCGCGGAGGGACGACACGCCGCACGGGGCGTTTCCTGGGCGGGACGTGCGTCCCTGATTCCAGATTTACAGTCTGGTGTTGGAGCGGGAGTCGAACCCGCGACCGTCGGATTAATAGTCCGATGCTCTACCCATCTGAGCTATCCAGTGGTGGACGAACCGGATTCGAACCGGTGGCCAACGGCATGCGCCGCTGCTCTGCCTCTGAGCTTCCGTCCGCTCGAGGAACACCGTCTCCCACGCTTCGGCATACGCCACGGCAGCGCCGCGCGCACCGGACGGGACGCTAGCCCGTACCGCTGTAGCGTGTTCGATCGATGTTCCCCATTGCCGGCTGTCGCCAACCGGCAATCCGTTCGGGCGCGACGCGCCCTTGTGGGTGTTCTCTCCACGTGCAGCCCGCGTCGGGGCATCACGACGCAGCGCACATGCGCCAGTCGCAGCCGCGCCCCTGCATCGGGGCGCGCACGCGCGCTACCCGGATGCCCCAGGGCGGAAAGGAACTTCCGTGGTGGAAAGAAACGAACCTCGATGCATGCGCATCCTCCGCGAACGCTGAAAACAAAACGCCCCCGGGTACGGCGACCCGAGGGCGTTCGCGTTCCTCGGGAGATCGGGGTGGCCGATCTCCCAGGGAGTCAGCCGGATGTCAGAAGTCCAGGTGCCGTGCGCGTTCGATATCGCGCAGGTCGCTGCCGTTCGCACGCAGCGCCAGGCCGCAGCGCGATGGCTGCAGGGCGGGCTTGCTGTCGAAGGAATAGGCGGGCTTCATGGGAAGAATTCGATTGATGAAAAAACGGCCACGTGGCCGACGGGCGCGCACGATACGCCGCTTGTTCGCGATGCGCAACACTTTTTTTATTTTATTTTCGAAGCCCGACCGACGGTGGTGGAATCGGTCGCGAGTGGCTGCCGTTAGAATGACGCCTCATTCCCTGCCTGCGCGTCGCATCGTGGCCTCTCCCTTCTCCGATCCCGCTCTCGATGCCCTGATGCTGCCCTTCGCGCAGGGCGTACTCACTTGGCCGTCCGGGCCGGTGCTGTTCCT
This sequence comes from Pseudoxanthomonas sp. YR558, assembly GCF_900116385.1. Classification (NCBI taxonomy): domain Bacteria; kingdom Pseudomonadati; phylum Pseudomonadota; class Gammaproteobacteria; order Lysobacterales; family Lysobacteraceae; genus Pseudoxanthomonas; species Pseudoxanthomonas sp. YR558. The sequence goes on from NZ_FPCI01000002.1 coordinate 126,306, forward strand.
GCGCGCGCGCGATGGCGCCGCGTTGCGCCAGTTCCCGCTGTCGCAGCTGGTATGCGAACAGAGTTTCCGTCCCGACGCCGAACTGCTGGAACGCGCCGGCCTGCGCGTCGTCGCCGATGCAGCAGCCGAGCAGGCACGCTACGCCCTGGTATTGGTGTTGCCACCGCGCCAGCGCGAAGAGGCGCGCGCGTTGCTTGCGCGCGCCGTGCAGCTGGCGGGGCCCGACGGCGTCGTCGTCGCCGCGATGACCAACAACGAGGGCGCCAAATCGGGCGAAACCGACCTGAAGCAACTCGCGGGACTGGCGGGCACGCTGACCAAGTTCCATTGCCGCACGTTCTGGACGCGCAAGCGCGCGGACAGCGTCGACGACGCGTTGCTCGCGCAATGGTCGGCGCTGGACGCGCCGCGCCGGATCGAGAGTGGCCGCTACCTCAGCCGTCCGGGCGTGTTCGCCTGGAACCGGATCGATCCGGCCTCCGCGCTGCTGGTCGAATGCCTGCCGACGGATATCGCCGGACACGGCGCCGACCTGGGCGCGGGATGGGGATTCCTGTCGCTGTCGCTGCTGGCGCGAAATCCCGGCATCACCGCGCTCGATCTGTACGAGGCCGAGGCACGCGCGTTGTCGCTGGCCAAGGAGAACCTCGCGGATACCGGTGCGAGCGCAACGCTCGATTTCCACTGGCACGACGTCACGGCGGGATTGCCGCAGCGCTACGACTTCATCGTCAGCAATCCGCCGTTCCACACGCAGAGCCGTGCGGACCGTCCGGACATCGGCCAGCGCTTCATCACTGCCGCGGCCGCCGCGCTCAAGCCGGGCGGGCGCCTGTGGCTGGTGGCCAACCGCCACCTGCCGTACGAGCAGACCTTGAACGAGCGCTTCGGCGAGGTGCGGGTGGCGGGCGAACGCGATGGTTTCAAGGTCATCGCCGCGGTAAAGGCAAGGCGGTGAGCGCATGAAAATCGTCAAGCACATTGCCAACCTCGGCTATGGCAGCCGCAAGGACGTGCAATGGATGTTCCGCGAAGGCCGCATTACCGACGCCGCGGGCGAGGTGCTGTATGCCGATGATCCGGTCGACCACGACGCCATCCGCGTGGATGGCGAGCCGCTCGACCCTGCACCGGGCGTCGCGATCCTGCTGCACAAGCCGGTGGGCTACACCTGCTCGACCAAGGACACCGGGCGCGTCGTCTACGACCTGTTCCCGCCCCGGTTCCGCGAACGCTCGCCGGTGCTGTCCACGGTGGGGCGCCTGGATCGCGAGACCAGTGGCCTGCTGCTGCTCACCGACGACGGTGGCCTGCTGCACCGGATCATCTCGCCCAAGGCCAACCTGCCCAAGGTCTACGACGCGACGCTGGCGCAGGACCTGCGCGGCGACGAAGGCGCGCTCTTCGCCAGCGGCACGCTGATGCTGGAATCGGAGCAAACACCGCTTGCGCCGGCCCGCCTGCACGTCATCGATCCGCGCCATGCGCAGCTGACGCTCACCGAGGGCCGTTACCACCAGGTGCGCCGCATGTTCGCCGCCGTCGGCAACCACGTCGACGCGTTGCATCGCAGCCGCATCGGCGGACTGACGCTGGACGATCTTGCGCCGGGCCAGTGGCGCGTGCTCGCCGAGGAGGACCTGCGCCGACTCTTCGAGGCCGGCGCGTGAATCCTCCATCGCTGCCCTTCGCGCCGGCCGCGGTGATCTTCGACATGGACGGGCTGATGCTGGACAGCGAGCGCGCCATCATCGCGTGCCTGGCGGAGGCGGCGCGCGAGCGCGGCCACGACCTGCCCGAGCTGTTGTGGTTGTCGATGGTCGGCCATAGCGAAGCCGTCTGCCGCCACCTGCTGGACGAAGCGGTCGGCGAAGCGGAGCGCGAACAGATCCTGCAACGCTCGCACGTGCTGTACGACGCCGTCGTCGCGGCCGGCGTGCCGCACCGTCCCGGAATCCTGGCGATGCTGAATTTCCTCGACGCCCGTGGCATTCCGCGCGCGGTCGCCACGTCCACGCGACGACCGCTCGCGCTACGCAAGCTGGAAGCGGCCGGCCTGCTGTCGCGCTTCGACGCCATCTGCACCAGCAGCGATGTCGAACATCCCAAGCCTGCGCCCGACGTCTACCTGCTCGCGGCGCGCGCGCTCGGCGTGGATCCCGCGCGTTGCCTGGTATTGGAGGATTCGCCGACCGGCGTGCGCGCCGCGCTCGCCGCGGGCATGCACCCTATCCAGATCCCCGACCTGCTAGAGCCGGACGACACCGTCCGTGCGCTGGGCCACACGATCCTGCCGTCGCTGGACGATGCGCGACTGTTGCTGGAGCAGCGGTTGGCGACACCTCTGCGCGCCTGATGTGGGAGCGACGTAAGTCGCGAGGCTTTCTCGTGGAACGCCGATACGCCGGCGAGCGGTTCTCCGATGGTGATCGACATCGTGCTTGCCATGCTCACCTTCTTCCACAGGAGGTGAGCGATGTCGGGTTACTCGGAGCTGAGAAAGGGCCGCTCTTCTATGGCTGGCCAGGCCTACATGGTGACTTTCACGACGGCGGATCGCCGCCCGCTCTTCCTCCATCCGGAGCGCGCCATGGATGCCTGCCGCGCGATGACCTGCCCGCGGCTGTGGTATCGCTCAAGGCTGTTGTGCTGGGTGCTGATGCCGGACCATTGGCATGGCGTGATCGAACTGGGTGCGCTGGACAGCCTGTCAACGACGGTGCAGCGATTGAAAACCAACAGTAGCCGGATCATCCGCCTGCATCACCCCGGGTCGGGCATCGTGTGGGAGAGGGGATTCCACGACCACGCACTACGCAGCGAGCGCTCGATCCTTGCTGCGGGACGCTACCTCGTGGCCAACCCCATGCGCGCTGGACTGGCGCGAAGTGTCTCCGAGTATGCGTGGTGGGATGCGGTCTGGCTTTGATCGGTGTTATGCGGCTGAAGGAGAAGCATCGCGACTTACGTCGCTCCCACACCAAGCATCACGGGCGGCTTCGTCACTCAGAAAACAGCTTCGCCCAGCCCGCATGTCCCAGCGCATCCAGCGTCTTCACGTTGCGCTCGACGATGATGTCGGGGTCCGGGAAGGCTTCCACCGCACGATCGATGCTGGCTTCGCGTAGCAGGTGCAGGGTGGGGTAGGGCGAACGGTTGGTGTAGTTGCTGATGTCGTCCGGCATCGTGCCGGCGAACTGGTAATCCGGATGGAAGCTGGCGACCTGGATGACGCCTTGCAGATCGAGCGCCTCGACGGCCGCATCGGCATTGTCGAGGAAGTCGTTGTAGTCCAGGAAATCCGTCAGTACGTCCGGGTGCACGATCAGCGTGGTGTCGACCTGCTCGGGATCGGTGTCGCGCAACAGCACCAGTTCTTCCGCCAGTTCTTCGAGTAAGGCTTCCGGCGTACTGGCATCGCTCAGCACGAAGCGCACCTGCTGTTTCACGTACACCGCCTTGGCGAACGGGCACAGGTTCAGCCCGATCACGGCTCGCTCCACCCAGCGACGCGTGGCGTCGATGGGGTCGTTTGCTGCGCCCGCCGTGGCCGTCGTATCAGTCACGGAAGTTGTCGAACTGCAGCGGCAGCTCGAATTCGGTCTTCTTCAGCAGCGCGATGACGTCCTGCAGGTCGTCGCGCTTCTTGCCGGTGACGCGCAGCTTGTCGCCGTTGATCTGTGCTTCGACCTTCAGCTTGGCGTCCTTGATCGTGGTGACGATCTTCTTCGCCAGCTTCTGCTCGATGCCTTGCTTGACGGTGATCTTCTGGCGCGCGCCGGCCAGGTTGGTTTCCACATCGCCGAACTCCAGGCAACGGGCGTCGATCTGGCGCGCGATCAGGCGCGCGCGCAGGATGTCGGTCATCTGCTTGAGCTGGAAATCGCTGGGCGCGGACTGGGTGATCAGCTTCTCTTCCAGCACGAACTTGGCGTCCACGCCCTTGAAGTCGAAACGGGTGGAGAGTTCGCGGTTGGCCTGGTCCACGGCGTTGGTGAGCTCGTGGACGTTGACTTCGGAGACGACGTCGAAGGAGGGCATGGGGGGAATCCTGTTACCGGGCGCGGAATTCTACCGTGCGCCGGGAAGCGGGATCGCGTCGGTCGAGGGCGGCGCGCTGGCGGGACGTCGCCGCCCCACAAGGCGGCGCACCGTTTCGCACAGCAACAGCGGGACGATCCAGCTGCACCAGAGCAGGGTCGCGATCAGGATCGGCGACGGCACGAGTCCGCCGGCAATGGCGAGGGGCAGCGACAGGCGGAAGACGATCGGCGCCAGCGTCACCGCGTAGTTGCGGACCATCCAGCGGCGGTGCCGGTCCACGAGGCCGTGGCGGATGGCGATCAGGCCGGTCAGTCCCGTGGTCAGCCAGGCCAGGGCGGTCGCGGAGAACGCGAGACGGATGGAGAACGGAGCCGGCGAGGTGGCGATCAGACCGATGGCGCCGGTCGCGGCGACCAGCATGCCGGCCAGATAGAGGCGGCCGGTGACGCGATGCAGGCGCAGACGGCGCTGGCGCCACTGGGTCAGGAACTGCACCGGTCCGAGCAACACCGTGGTGAGACCGCCGGCCAGGTGCATCCACAGCCAGCCCCGCCGCGTCATGAACATGCCATAGGCGGCCGAATCGAGATGCCGGTACTTGCCATAGGCGGCGACCAGGAACTCGATGCTGGCAAGCCCGAGCAATAGCCACAGCACGGCCCAGGCCAGGCGCACGGCAAGCCGCGAGCGGGGCGATGCAGGGGTGCCTGGAGCGATCGCTGTCATGGGCCTGCCTGCATGGATGGACGCGCGCAGGGTAGCGCACGCGCGGCGGAACGTGGCCAAGGAAGGCGATAATGACGCATGACCACCGCCCGTTCCTCGCTTACGTCCGCCGTCCTGCTGATGCTCGCCGCGGTGCTGCTGTTCGCGCTGATGGATGCCGGTCTGAAGCTGCTCTCTGCGCAGTACCCGCCGCTGCAGGTCGCGGCGTTGCGCGGGCTGTCGTCGCTGCCGCTGGTGGCGATCTGGGTGCTGGCGACCGTGCCGGCCGCTTCGCTGTTGCGTGTGCACTGGCCGCTGCACTTGCTGCGCGGCGTGCTGGGCATCGCGATGATGGCCGGGTTCGTGTACGGCTTGCGCACCATGCCCTTGTCCACGGCCTATGCGATCACCTTCGTGGCGCCGCTGCTGGTCACCGCGATGGCGGGGCCGCTGTTGAAGGAGCGGGTGGGGGCGGGGCGCTGGATCGCGATCGTCATCGGTCTGGTCGGCGTGCTGGTGATCCTGCGGCCGACCGGCGAAGGCATGCTGACCGCCGGCGGATTGGCCATTCTCGTCGCGGCCATCTGCTATGCGCTGGGCGCGGTCACCGTGCGCATGCTCGCGCAACGCGACAGCACGCAGGCGCTGGTGTTCTGGTTCGTCGTGCTGCTTTCGCTCGGGGCGTCGTTGCTGGCGCTGCCCGCATGGAAGCCGCTGCAGGCCTCGCACGGCTGGATCATCGCCGGGGTGGGCGTGTCCGGTTCGCTGGCGCAGGTCGCGCTGACCGAAGCTTTCCGCCGCGGCGAGGCGTCGTTGATCGCGCCGCTCGAATACACCGCGCTGATCTGGGGCGTGATCCTGGATGTCACGCTGTGGTCGGTGCTACCCGATGGCGTGACCTGGATCGGCGCCGGCATCATCGTCGCCAGCGGCTTGTATCTGCTGCGCCGGGAGAAGGTGCACGTGGAAACCGAGCATCCCTGATGCCGTGTGTTTTTCGGGCATGATGCGGCCATGCCCATCGTGCTCGCCCTGCTCATCCTGTTCCTGTTGCTCGCACTGTGGGTGGTGGCCCTGCCGCTGACCCTGTGGCAGCGCTATCGCTATGGGCGTGCACGCCGGATGGCGCGCGACTGGTTGCTGGCGCTCAACGCGTGGAGTCTGTTGATATCAGTGGCGATCTTCATCGCGGTCAGTGCGGTGGGTTTGTTCTGGTGGCCGGACAGCTTGCGCGGCGCCGGGTTTGGGCTGGCGATCGGCGCGCTGCTGGGTCTGCTCGGCGTCTGGCTCACCCGCTGGGATGTCGCGCCGCAAGGCGTGTTCTACCAACCCAATGCGTGGCTGTCCCTGCTATTGGTGGCGATCGTGGCGGGGCGCATCGTGCTCGGGTTTGTGCAGATGTGGCAGTACTGGCAGGCCGGCGAGATCGCCCCGACGCATGCGCTGCTGAGCGGCCATGGCAGTCTGCTTGCCGTGGCCGGCGTGCTGCTGGGCCACTATCTGGTCTACGCGTGGGGCGTGAAGTGGCGCGTGGCGCGCCTGCGCCGCCTGCAGGGGCGCGGTGGCCGCTGAAATGAAAAGGCGGCGGGCCCGGAAGCCCGCCGCCGTATCGACGCGATGGAGCGATGGATCAGAAGCGCGCGCCGATACCCACACCCACGACCCACGGGTCGATCGTCAGTTCTTCGCCGGTGCCCTCGCCAGCGACGCGAACGCCCGCGTCGCCCTTCAAATAGCGGGCATCCGCACGGGCGAACCAGGTCTGGTTGATGTTGAAGTCCACGCCCGCGGTCGCGATGGCGCCCTTGGCGGTCTCCAAGCCCACATGCGCATCGTCGGTGCCGATGCTCTCGTTGCTGAAGTTGGACTCGTAGTAGCCCAGGCCCACGAAGGGGCGCATCACCTTGTCGGGCGCACCGAAGTGGTACTGGCCGCTCAACGCGATCGGCTGCTGGTCGACAGTACCGATCTTGCCGGCGCCATCGGCCTTCACGCGATGGTTGAACTTGTCGGCCGCGCCCCACAGTTCCACCGCGATATTGTCGGTGGCGTACCAGCTGGCGCTGATCACCGGCGCGACGTCGCCATCGATCTTCAGGCCCGGGGCCGGGTCGTGGTCGGGCTTCAGGATGGCGGCACCACCGACCACGGCAAAACGCTTACCGCTGGTCGAGGAAGACGATGCGGTGTCGGTCGAATTTTCCTGTGCGAACGCGGCCGGGACAGCCATCAGCGAAGCAAGGGCGATCGTGAGAGTACGGATCGAAGTCATGCGGCGAATCTCCTGTTGTGTTCTTATCGCCACCGATGAAGCAATGCGGAGCACGTGCGGCATCGGAGGCGTGGGCACCGTAACCAGCCACGCATGAACGCCATCCGCCCTTCGACGTGAACCAAACGCAACGTCGGCAATATCCAGCGCAGGTTCATCGGCTTTTCACCGCACTTCGACACGAGGCATCGATGCGAGGGGCTCGCGCGTATGCGGATTCCGCATGACGCGGCGTCACGGCTGCGCTAATGTCGCGCCGGAGAGGAGGCGCCCATGGCCAGCAGCAAGGCGAAGACGGTGGAGGAGTACCTCGCGGAACTGCCCGAGGATCGCCGCACGGTGATCGCTTCGGTCCGCGACCTGGTCAATCGGCACCTCCCCGACGGCTACGTCGAGGCGATGAGCTGGGGCATGATCGCGTGGGAGGTGCCGCTGTCGCGCTATCCGACCACCTACAACAAGCAGCCGTTGCCGTACGTGGCGCTCGCCGCGCAGAAGCAGTACTACGCGCTCTACCTGACGGTGTGCTACGCGAACTCCGCGCAGGACGTGGTACTGCGCAACGCCTACGCGGACGCCGGCATGAAGCTGGACATGGGCAAGAGCTGCCTGCGCTTCAAGAAACCGGACGACCTGCTGCCCGAGGTGATCGGCCGCGTGATCGCTTCGACGCCGGTGGACACGCTTATTGCACAATACGAAGCCAGCCGCGCACGGACGTGACCCGCATGCCCCCTGCCAAACGCAAGCGCCGTACCGGCACCGCCACGACGGCGCTGCCGTCGCCCGGCGACCACCTGACCATGGCGGACCTGGCGAAGGTGGCTGGCGTATCGGCGATCACCGTCTCGCGCGCGCTCCGCGACAGCCCGCTGGTGAACGCGGAAACGCGCGCCCGCGTGCGCGAGGTCGCGCAACAGTACGGCTATTCGTTCAATGTCAGCGCGCGCAACCTCAAGCTCCGCCGCAGCATGACGGTCGCGGTGGTGGTGGAAATGAAGCCTACCGTCGAACGGCAGATGTCCGGTCCGTATCCGCTTGACCTGCTGGGCGGCATCACCCAGGAACTGACCTCCACCGGTTACAGCGTGCTGCTGACCTCGCTGCAGGGCGGTTCGCTGCCGAACGTGCAGGCCGCGGACGGCGTGATCCTGCTCGGCCAGGGCGCGCACGAGGACGCGATGCACGAAGTGCAGCGCTGGGGCCGGCCGATGGTGGTGTGGGGTGCGGTCAGCCGGCACGAATCGCAGGTCGTGGTCGGCAGCGACAATCGCCGCGGCGGTGCATTGGCGGCGGAGCGTTTCATCGCGCTCGGTCGCAGTCGCCCCGCGTTCCTCGGCGATCCGGCCCACGGCGAGTTCGCCGAACGCCTCGAAGGTTTCAGCGCCGCGTTGGCGCGCCATGGCATCGCGCCGATCGCGCCGACCGTCACCAGTTTCACCGTCGGCGCGGGCGCGGATGCGGTACACGCACTGCTGCAGGCACATCCCCAAGTGGACGCGCTGTTCGCCGCCAGCGATCTGTTGGCCATCGGCGCGATCCGCGCCTTGATCGAGCGTGGGCGGCGGGTACCCGAGGACGTCTCGGTGATCGGCTATGACGACTCCCCGCTGGGCGCGACCTACGTGCCGCCGCTGACCTCGGTGCACCAGAACTTCATCGATGCCGGCGTGCTGCTGGCCCGCAAGGTGCGCGCCCTGATCGAGGGCGACGAGGCGGTGTCCGAGACGCTGCCGACCCATCTGGTCGTCCGCACGACCTGAGCGCATTGTGCTGCTGCATCGCAGCGGCTACCCGGTGGACATCCGGGCGCGTCGATTCGCGTTTAAACTCACCTAAATCATTGAATAAAAAGGCTTCTGTCTGCGTCCCTGCCTCGGCGTTAGCAGTACCCCGGGCTTTTGGAGGCTTCTTTGACATCGATAACTTGACATCGATAACAACGACTTCTAGCGTGCCCCCGCCCGTGGCCCCGCCACGGCCGGTAACAGGTGAGCACGAGGATGTCGGTGGAACAGAAGCTGGCGCACACATCGGGTCAGGGCACGGCGGCCGAAAGCCGGTCCGATCCCTGGCGGCTCACCCAACGGGCGTTCGACGCCGAACGCGCGGCGCGCGATGAAACCCTGTTCGCCCTCGCCAACGGCACGCTGGGTGTGCGCGGTGCGCTGGAGGAAGACGACAGCCCCAGTGATGGCACGTTCCTGTCGAGCGTGTTCGAGCAGAACCCCATCCACTACCACGAGCGTTTCCCCGGCTTCACCCGCAGCACCGACACGCGGGTGCCGGTCGCCGAGGGCAAGCACCTCCGGCTGCAACTCGGCGACATGCCGCTGCGCCTGCAGGAAGCGGAGTGGCTCGACTTCGAGCGCACGCTGGATCTTGCCGCCGGGGCGCTCGACCGCCGCCTGCGCCTGAAAACCGCGCAGGGGCATACGCTCGAGATCCGCGCGCGCCGCGTGGTGCCGTTGGCCGAGCGCGCATTGCTCGCCATCCGGTTCGAAGTGGCGTCCATCGACTATGCGGGCCCACTGACGCTGTGTTCATCGATCGAGACCGGACGGCAGGCCGTCGAACAGGGCGATGATCCCCGCATCGGCGTGCACGGCGGCAAAGAGCTGCACGTCGCGGACGAGCATGCCGATGCCGAAGGCGCCCGGCTGACGCAGCGCACCCATCACAGCGGCGTCGCCCTAGTGTGCGCACAGCAGCATCGGCTGTCGCCGGGCTTGGCGTTCACCGTGGCGCAGGCGGGCGATGGCCGCGTGGAGCAGCGCTTCGGCGCGACGCTGACGCCAGGCGCGTCCGTGGTGATCGAGAAGTACGTCGCTTACGACGATGGCAATGGCCAGGCGCAGGACAGCGTGGACGCCGTGCTGGCGCGCGCGTCGCGCGACGGTTTCGACAGCATCGCGGCCGCGCAGGCCGACGCCCTGCATGCGTTCTGGCAGCGTGCCGGCTTGTCGGTAGAGGGCGATGCCGCGGCGGAACTCGCGCTGCGCTTCAACCTGTTCCACCTGCTGCAGTCGGCCGGACGCGACGGCATCAACGGCACGGCCGCCAAGGGCATCACGGGCGAAGGCTATGAAGGCCACTGCTTCTGGGATACCGAAGCTTTCGTGTTGCCGGTCATGGCGTTCACCGCGCCGGACGTGGCGCGCGCGATGCTGATGTACCGCTTCCGCACGCTGGACGGCGCACGCGACACCGCCCGCGCGATGAATCATTCCCGCGGTGCGCTGTACCCCTGGCGCACCATCGCCGGCCGCGAATGTTCCGCGCACTATCCCAGCGGCTCGGCGGCGTACCACATCAATGCCGCCATCGCCTACGGGATCGGGCTTTATCTCGACGCCAGCGATGATCTCGACTTCCTCAGCGAGGCTGGCGCCGAGATTCTTTTCGAGACCGCGCGCATCTGGCCGCAGGCCGGCCATTTCAATCCGCGGCTCGACGGTGCGTTCTGCATCCACGAGGTCACGGGACCTGACGAATACACCACGCTGGTCAACAACAACTGGTACACCAACCGCATGGCGCAGCGGCACCTGCAGCGCGCCGTCGCGGCCTGGGCCCGCCTGTCGGCGGATCGCCCCGACGCACTGCGCGCCCTCGCCAGTCGCATCGGGCTCGAGGCCGATGAAGTCGCGCTCTGGCAGCGCGCCGCCGACGCGATGCACTTGCCGGTGGACGAAGCGCTCGGGATCCATCCGCAGGACGACGATTTCCTCGCCAAGCCGCGTTGGCCGTTTCCCAAGCGCGAAGGGCCGCATCGCCCGCTGTTGCTCGATTACCACCCGCTCACCCTGTATCGCCACCAGGTCTGCAAGCAGGCCGACGTGGTGATGGCGATGGTGCTGGCTGGCGATGGCGTCGACCTGGGCGCGAAGCGCCGCGACTTCGATTACTACGACGCCGTCACCACCCACGACTCCACGTTGTCGGCGCCGGTCTACGGCATCCTGGCCAGCGAAGTCGGCCAAGAAGGCAAGGCCTGGGACTACTTCGACGCCAGCCTGCGCGTGGACCTGGACGACCTGCACGGCAACACCGACCACGGCGTGCACATGGCGGCGATGGCCGGCAGCTGGTTGGGGCTGGTGCAGGGTTTCGGCGGCTTGCGCATCGTCGCGGGCCGGCTGCAGTTCGCCCCCACCTTGCCGCAGGCCTGGAAGGGTTACGGCTTCAACCTCCGCTGGCGCGGCTGCGCGCTGCGCGTGGATGTGGACGCGCGCGGTGCCCGCTATCGCCTCGATGAAGGCGACGCGTTGGCGTTCGGCCACGCCGGCAGCGAAGTGATACTGAAGGCTGGGCGCGAAGTCGCGCTGCCGCTCGCCATGCCATCGCCACCGAAGCTGGCGCTGCCCCGCGCTTGCGACGCGCTGATCTTCGATCTCGACGGCGTGCTGACCGATACCGCGCACACGCATTACCGGGCATGGAAGCGGCTGGCCGACGAGATCGGCGTGCCGTTCGACCTGCAGGTCAACGAGCGCCTGAAGGGCGTGGACCGGATGGCGTCGCTGGAGATCATCCTCGAGCGCGCCACGCGAAGCTATTCCAACGACGAGAAGCGCGCGCTGGCCGATACGAAGAACGGCTACTACGTGCAGGAGATCGCGCACGTCGGTCCGCAGGATCTGTTCGACGGCGTGAGCGAGGCGCTGGATGCGGCGCGCGCGGCGGGTCTGAAGCTCGGCCTGGCGTCGGCGAGCCGTAATGCGCCGACGCTGCTGCAGAAGCTGGGCATCGCGGACCGCTTCGACTACATCGCCGATGCCGGACGCATCGTTCGCGCCAAGCCCGATCCGGCCATCTTCCTCGACGTCGCCGCCGCTCTAGGTGTGCCGGCGCACCGCTGTATTGGCGTGGAAGACGCCGCGGCCGGCATCGAAGCCATCCATGCGGCGGGCATGGCCGCGATCGGCATCGGCGACGCGCGCGCGTTGCGCCATGCCGACGCTGTCATCCCGCACATCAACGCGTTTGACCTGAGGACGTTCGTATCGCCTTGACCGCACGTGGCCACAGAAGCCGCGGTGGTGGGTGCCACTACCACAACACGCTGTACCTGGAGGGAGAGACCATGCAGTACCGCAAGCCGCACCTGATCCGTTACGCCCTGTCCGCCGCCATCGCCGCAGCGTTGACGCCTGCCGTCGTCCTGGCGCAGAACGCTGCGCCCGCCGAGAAATCGAGCGACGCCACCACGCTGGATGCCGTCGTGGTATCCGGCTCCGCCGCTGGCGGCGTGCGCAAGCTGGAGGCCAGCTTCAACATCGTCACCGCCAACGCCGAGCAGATCAAACAGGCCAATCCGAAGAGCACCGCCGACCTGCTGAAGATCTCGCCCGGCATGTGGCCGGAATCCACCGGTGGCCAGACCGGCGCCAACATCGAGATCGCTGGTTTCCCCGGTGGCGGCGATGCGCCGTACTTCTCCACGCTGCTGATGGGTTCGCCGATCTACGGCATGCCTACGCTGTCGTTCTTCGAGACCACGTCCATGTTCCGCCTGGACGACACGATCGAATCCGTCGAAATCCTGCAAGGCGGTCCCTCGGTGGTGTTCGCCGACGGCCAGATGGGCGCGAGCGCGAACTTCTTCCTGAAGACCGGCACTGACGAGCCTTCCGGCAGTGTCGGCCTGACCTACGGTAGCGAAGGACTGTGGAGATTGGACGGCTTCTCCGGCTTCAAGGTCTCCGAGAACTGGTACGGCAGCATCGGCGGTTTCTGGCGCGAGTCGGACGGCGTGCGCGATCCGGGCTTCAAGGCCGACAAAGGCGGACAGCTGACCGGCACGCTCTCACGCGATTTCGACAACGGACGCCTGACGCTGTACGCGCGCTACCTCAACGACAAGAACCAGTTCATCACGCCGATTCCGCTGATCCAGCGTGGTCGAGACGACTTCAGTGCGTACCCGGGCTTCGACCCGCTGGAGGACACCTACTACAGCCAGGCGATCCGGCATGTGCGCCTGCCGAACTACCCGGGTGGACCGGTCGACGCGGATCTGGCCAACGGCCGCGGCGCCGACGTGGTGTTCGCCGGCGGCAACTTCGACTACTCGTTCGGCAACGGCTGGTCGATCAGCGACAAGTTCCTGTTCACCCAAGGCGACATGGACACCAACGCGCTGTTTTCGGGCAACAATCCGGCGACGTTGCAGGACATGCTCTACACGGCGGGCACACCAGGCGGCTTCCAGCTGCCGGCGGGCTCGGCCACGGCCACCTACGTGGGGGGCGGTGCGGTTCCGCTGACGCAGAGCGTGATCCAGCAGGGCTGGTGGTACATCCACAAGGAACTGAAGGCGTTCAACAACGACTTCCGCCTAAGCAAGGACCTGTTCGAGGGCAACACGCTGACGATCGGCCTGTACGTCAACCACTACTCGATGAGCGACAAGTGGTCCCTCGGCAATCAGATGCTGATGACCAACGAGCCCAACGCCACGCCGATCACCGTCAGCTACGTCAATGGCGGACAGACCTACCAGCGCACCGACAGCCAGGGCTTCGCCGACTTCGGCGGTTACCACATCGCGCAGAACGGCAGCGCCACCAACCTGGCGCTGTACCTCTCGGATTCGTGGCGCGTCGGCCAGTGGTTGTTCGACCTGTCCGGTCGTCTGGAGAACCAGGATGCGACCAGCAACGTCTGCAACCGCTCCTCATCCGGTGCCGGCGGTCTGGACGGCAATCCGAACACGCTGTACGACAACAATGTGGAAGTCTGCAACGGCACGTTCGCACGCAATACATACAAGAAGAGCCATCCCGCGTTCACCGCCGGCGCCAACTATTCGTTCACGGACCACATGTCGGCCTACGGTCGGGTCAATACCGGTGGCCACTTCCTTGACTTCGACAACGGCATCCGCGGCACGACCAACGGCAACTACCCGCCGATGCAGAAGATCCGCAACTACGAGGTGGGCTTCAAGTACCAGTCGCCGCTGCTTTATGCGGATATCAGCGCGTACCGCCGGGTATTCAGCGGCCTTCAGTACCAGCCGACCGACGGCTTGGGTACGCCCATCGGCGCGCCGGCCATCTATGGTTCCGAGTCCGTTGGCGTGAACTTCATCGGCGCGCTGACTCCCACCGATGCGCTGCGCCTGCAGCTGGTGGCGAACTATCTGGATGGTGAATACACCGACTACGACGCCTGCGTTCCGTATACCGACATCAACGGCAATCAGAATTGCGCGACGATCGAAGGTCAGCAGCTGCAGCGCCAACCGAAGTTCCGCGCCATGTTCACGCCGAGCTACCGCTTCGATGCCAGTTGGGGCGACGTGACGCCTTACATCACCTACACCTATGTCGGCGATCACACCCAGGACCAGTCGGGCCTGCAGCAGCTGGGTTCGTACCACACCCTGGATTTCGGCGTGACCGCGAACGTCGGCCAGAACTGGCAGTTCAACCTGCGCGGCACCAACATGACCAACGAGCTGGGCCTGACCGAGAGCAACTCGCGCATCTTCGGCTCGGCGACCACAGCGGGCGGCGTACTGCTGGCGCGTCCTTTGGAAGGACGTGAGGTCAACCTGCAGGCCAAGTACAGCTGGTAAGCGCGGCAGGGGGACGCCTCTCTCCTCTCCCGGGAGGCGTCCCACGGAGGGCCGCGCCGCATCGGTGGCGTGGCGCGCCGTGGAGGTTCCGTTGCCGCGTCCGCGGTGACACAGTGATGTGCGCATCCCGTCGGTGCGCCGGAGGCGATAGATGAAGCGAAGCCGCATGGTGCTGGCGTTGATTCTGACCTACATGATCTTCGCGATGCTGCTCAACTCGGTGGGGGCGGTGATCCTGCAGGTAATGCAGGGCTTCGGGGTCAGCAAGACGGCGGCGTCCACCCTGGAGGCGTTCAAGGACCTGCCCATCGCCGTCGCGTCGTTCCTGGTGGCGTCGACGCTGCCCAGGCTGGGCTACCGGCGCGCGATGATGCTGGGCCTGCTGCTGGTCGCGGTCGCCTGCGCCGGCATGCCGCTGCTGAAGGCGTTCTGGGCGACCAAGCTGCTGTTCGCCACCGTGGGCGTTTGCTTCGCGCTGGTGAAGGTGTCGGTGTATTCCAGCATCGGTCTGTTGACCGACGACGCCAAGGCGCATGCCGGCCTGACCAGCACGGTGGAAGGCTGGTTCATGGTGGGCATTCTCGGCAGTGCGTGGTTGTTCGCCGCCTTTATCAACCCTGATGCACCGGGCGATCCGGTCTGGTTGAACGTGTACTGGGTGATCGCCGGCCTGTGCCTGGCAGTCATCGCCTTGCTGGCCACCGCCGAGATGGACGAGACCGCCGCGCGCGACGGCCATGCCGTTGGCGAGTCGTTCGCCGACATGCTGCGCCTGCTCGGTCGACCGCTGGTAGTCGTGTTCCTGGTGTCGGCGTTCCTGTACGTGCTGATGGAACAGGCCATCAACACCTGGTTGCCGACGTTCAATCGAGAGATCCTGCACCTGCCCACCACGCTCAGCGTGCAGGCGGCCGGCATCTTCGCCGGTTCGCTGGCGGTGGGGCGGCTCGGTGGCGGCGTCCTGCTGCGCCGCATGCCCTGGTTCCCTGTGCTGGGCGGTTGCGTCGTCGCGATGGCGGGACTGGTGCTGCTGGCGCTGCCGTTGGCCGCCAGCGTGCAGCCGCGGGCCGAGCACAGCTGGTGGAACGCACCGGCGGCGGCGTATGTCTTCCCGCTGATCGGCCTGCTGATGGCGCCGATCTATCCGACCATCAATTCGGTGGCGTTGAGCGCGTTGCCGAAGGCGCGGCACGCCGCAATGACGGGTCTGATCGTGGTGTTCTCCGCATTGGGCGGCACCACCGGCTCGTTCATCACCGGCCAATTGTTCGCGCATTTCGATGGCACGCGCGCCTTCTACCTGCTGTTGGTGCCGATGGCGCTGCTGCTGCTCTCCCTGACGCTGCTCAACCGCCGTAGCCGTACATCCGAGATCGCGGCCGTGCCGACGGGAGGACACTGATGCATCATCGCTTGCGTTTTCGGTGGTCGCCGCCATGCGCCGCGCTTCTGCTCGTACTTATCGCAATGCCGGCGTTGGCCCGCGGGGCTGCGGTCATCACCCCGCCGCTCCAATTCCGCATCACTGAAGGGCGCATCGAGAACGCGTTCTACCAGCAAGGTCCTATCGCGGCGCATCTTCTCCTCAGCTCCGGTACCAGGCCGCGGGTACTGGTTGCATTTCCGGCGGGGAACAGCGGCGTGGGCGTATGGTTCGAGGAAACGGCCACGCCGGTGCAGTGGACCTTGGTCGGGATGGACGCCGATGCGTCGACGCCGGCCGGCGCGTGGCATGGCATCCGCGCGCAGACCACGGTGGAAGCGGAGCGCCTGGTGATCACCGACGCCGTGCTGGGAAGCGTGCGCGTGCTGCGCGACTACCAACTGGGGCAGGACTATCCGCCCGAGACGCGGGCGACCCCTAAAGTGACGCCGCGTGAGGTGACTTGGGAGCGCTTGCGGCTGGATGGCGCACCGGGCTACCGCATCGTGCTGGCTGTGGAGAACGGCCGCTTCGCCCGAGAAGCCGGCAAGCTTGTGCTGCGTGCGGATGTGTCCGATGCCCCTCTGAAAATTCAGGTGCGCGCGGCTACCGGCGAGACGCCGCTGACACCGTTCGCGAGCGAGGCACTGCTCAACGACAACGCGGCTAAGGACGTACGCAGCCGGCAGGCGTTGCAATTCCTGAGTTACGAAGAGAAGTTCCTGGCGGGCTCTTGGCGCTTCGATACCTACTTTGGCCGCGACACGCTGATGTCGGTGCGTCTGCTGATGCCGGTGCTGCAGCCGGCGGCGGTCGAAGCAGGACTGAGTGCGGTGTTGGCGCGCCTGTCGCCGGGAGGCGAGGTGGCGCACGAAGAGGACATCGGCGAATTCGCGGTGCTGCGCCATCGCAAGGAGCAGGGAACGACCGCCGCCACGCCGATCTTCGACTACGTGATGATCGACGACGACTACATGCTGCCGCCGGTGGCCGCCGCGTGGTTGCTCGATGACACCCGTGGCCGCACCCGGGCGGAGGCCTTCCTGCAGGCGAAGCAGGGCGGGGAAACGCGGGGAGCGGCGCTGGCGCGCAACCTGTTGTTCGTCGCCGGCCAGAGCGAGGCGTTCGCAAAGGCGCCTTCGTACGAGCACCTGATCGCCTTGAAGGCCGGCAAACCGGTGGGACAGTGGCGCGACAGCAACGAGGGCATCGGCCGCGGACGCTATCCCTACGACGTCAATGCGGTGTGGATGCCGGCGTCCCTGCGCGCGATCGGCGGCTTCCTCGACAGCGGCCTGCTGCAGCCTTACACCACGACGTTGCAACGCGAGCAACTGCGAGCGGCGGCAACGCAGGCCATGCGTTGGGAAACCGAGGCCGGCAAGCTGTTCGCGGTCAGCCTGACGGAGGCGCAGGCCGCAGCGCAGGTGAGCGCCTATGCTGCCGAGGTGAGCGTGCCGGATACGGACGCGGTCGCTGCGCTGGGCAAGGGCGGTGTGACCTTCCCTGCGATCGCACTGGACGCGCAAGGAAAGCCGATTCCCGTGCTGCATTCCGACGAAGGCTTCCGGCTGCTGTTCGGAATGCCGGATGCCGGATCGCTGGATCGCGACGTGGCGGCGCTGATGCGGCCGTTCCCCGCCGGCCTGATGACGGACGTCGGCCTGCTGGTGGCCAATCCGGCCTACGCGGATCGCGCGGTATGGCCGCGGCTGGGCAGCAGCGCGTACCACGGCACCGTCGTGTGGGCGTGGCAGCAGGCGGTATTGGCCGCCGGTCTGCAGCGGCAGCTGGCGCGCAACGATCTGCCGGCCGCCACGCGCGACCGCCTCCGCGAGGCGCAGCGGACGCTGTGGCGCGCGATCCGCGGCGCCGATGCGGTGCGCACCTCCGAGCTGTGGACCTGGGCCTATCGCGACGGCCGGTACCACGTCGAGCCGTTCGGCGCGCAGGGCGCGCATGAAGATGAATCCAACGCAGCGCAGCTGTGGAGCACGGTGTTCCTGGCGCTGACGCCGCCGATGGAAACGGATTGAAGGAGTAGGGCCATGATGCGGCGAGTGGCAGTACGTGCGTGCGGGTTGTGGCTGATCGTTGCGGTGGTGTCACCCGCGTGGGCCGGCGACCAAGCGTCTGCCCCGGATGCGGCCACGCTGGCATTGCCGGCGACGCCGCTGCCGTTCAGCGAGTTCGCCAGCGCGCCGGCGCGCGAACGCTTCATCGCGCTGCAGGCGGAGGCGCGTGCCGGCGACCTGCCGGATCCGAGTGATCTGGCCGAGCAGCGCCGCTTCTACCAGCGATACAACGACACCCGTCTCGCCGAGGTGCGCCGCGCGTATGACGCCGAAGTGCGCGAGACGACGCTGGGCGGCGTGCCGGTGCACGTGGTGACGCCTCGCGGTCATCGCGAAACGAAAGGTGGCCGCGTACTGGTCAACCTGCACGGCGGCGCTTTCATGTGGGGCGCCGGCAGCGGCGCCCTCGTCGAGGCAATACCGGTGGCGGTGGTCTCGGGGATACCCGTCGTCACCGTCGACTACCGGCTGGCGCCAGAGCATCCCTATCCCGCGGCGGTCGACGATGTCGAATCCGTCTACCGCGCGTTGCTGAAGGAACATCGTGCCGACGACATCGGCCTGTACGGATGTTCCGCCGGGGGCATGCTGGCGGCGCAGGCCGTCGCGCGCTTCCTCACGCAGGCTCTGCCGGCGCCAGGCGCGGTCGCTACGCTGTGCGGGACCGGGCTGCCTTTTTCCGGCGATACGCTGACGCTAGGCCAGATCGCCACCGCGTCCGCGCCGATGAAGCAAAGCGATCTGCAGCGCCTGCCCTACCTGCGCACGGCGCGTCTGGATGATCCGATCGCCTTTCCCGGCAACGACGCCGCGCTGCTGGCGCGATTCCCGCCTACGCTGCTGATGGCGGGCAGTCGCGACTTCTCCGTCAGCTCGCTGACCACCATGCACCGCCGTTTGTTGGGCGCGGGCGTCGACGCCGACCTCGTCGTATTCGACGGCCTGTGGCATGCGTTTCTGGTGTTCCCGGACCTGCCGGAATCGAAGGAGGCGTACACGTTGATCGCGCGCTTCTTCGACCGCCACTTGGGTGAGGCACACCGCTGATCACACCCGGTGGCGTATCGTAGCGCTCCCTTCAAGGAGCGACCCATGAACGCGACCGGCGTGGCCTTGGCCCTCTTCATTGGCATGTTGTTGCCGCTCCAGGCGCTGATCAATGCCTCGTTGGGGCGACAGTCGTTCGGCCCGGTGTTCGCGTCGCTGGCTTCCTTCATGGTCGGTACCGGCGTATTGCTGGCGTGGTGGTTGCTGACGCGGCCGGTGTTCGTGCCCGCGGCACTGGGCAAGGTGCCGTGGTGGGCGTGGACGGGCGGCGTGATCGGTGCGGTATTCGTTGCCTCCGCCACGCTGCTGGTGCCGCGGTTGGGCGCGGCGTCGCTGATCTGCCTGGTCGTCGCGGGCCAGCTGGTCGGGTCGGTGATGCTCGACCACTTCGGCGTGCTGCATGCGCGCCAGCCGGTGGACACGCTACGCGTGGTGGGCCTGCTGCTGGTGGTGGCCGGCGCAACACTGGTAGTCCGGCCCTGGCAGTCCGCGGGCGGCTGAGCGGTGGGCGAGGTGCTGGTCGGCTTGCCGCCGCGCGCGGATGCGCATTGCCGTGTGCTGGTGCTCGGTTCCATGCCGGGCAGCGCATCGCTGCGCGGGGCGCAGTACTACGCGCATCCGCGCAATCGGTTTTGGCCGGTGATGGGCGCGCTGTGCGGCTTCGATCCGGAAGCGCCTTACGAAGCGCGCTTCGACGCATTGAGGCGCGCCGGTGTCGGCGTGTGGGATGTCATCGGCCGCTGTGAGCGCCCGGGTAGCCTGGATGCGGCCATCGTGCGCGGCAGCGAAGTGCCCAACGCCATCGGCGACTGGCTTGCGGCGCATCCTGAGGTCGCCGCGATCGCGCTCAACGGCGGCAAGGCGGCGGACGCGTTCCGCCGGCATGTGCGGACCACGCTCGCCGATCCGCTGCCCGCCCTGCTGGCATTGCCCTCGACCAGCCCCGCGCATG
The DNA here is from genome assembly GCF_900116385.1 of Pseudoxanthomonas sp. YR558. Lineage (NCBI taxonomy): Bacteria > Pseudomonadati > Pseudomonadota > Gammaproteobacteria > Lysobacterales > Lysobacteraceae > Pseudoxanthomonas > Pseudoxanthomonas sp. YR558. The sequence continues at coordinate 146,409 of NZ_FPCI01000002.1, forward strand.
CCGCGATGGGATTACCCGCTTTGCTGGAGGCCTGGGGCGCGATCACACCGTTCCTGCGCCGATCCAACTGACAATGCGCCAGCGTATCGTGCGTGCGCATCGCGCCGAACCAAAGCGATACCAATGGCTGTCGCGGCCTGCATTGTCCCGGCGGGGACAGTAATTAACACCAAGGGATGGTTGGCGCATCGCGCCACTGCGGACACAATAGGGGTTCCCCTCTTCACGCCCGCACCGGAGTAACGCCATGTCCGACATCAAGGAAGCCAAAGTCCCCGATATCGGTGACTACGACGGCGTACCGGTGATCGAGATCCTGGTCGCCGTGGGCGACACGGTGAAGAAGGACCAGGGCCTGGTCACGCTGGAATCGGACAAGGCGACCATGGAAGTGCCGTCGCCGTTCGCCGGCGTCGTGAAGGAGATCAAGGTCAAGCTGGGCGACGAGATCGCCGAAGGCGCCGTCGTCGCAATCATCGAAACCAGCGAAGGCGCCGCCGAGGCCAAGCCGGCTGCGGCTCCGGCCGCGGTGCCCGCCGCCGAGACCGGTACCAAGGTCGAACCCGTCGCCGTTTCGCCGACGCCGGACAAGATCGCCCAGCGCGAGATCGCGCAGGAACGCGCCGCACCCGCCGTGGCGCCCGCCGCCTCGCGCGTGCTGGACGACAAGCCGGGCATCGATCCGGAAGCCTCGCCGCCGCGTACGCCGCCGGTCGAGTTCAATGCCGACCGCGTGCTCCCCGAGAAGGTCGCCTACGCCAGCCCGGCCGTGCGCCTGTTCGCGCGCGAACTGGGCGTGGACCTCAACCAGGTCAGTGGCAGCGAGCGCGGTGGCCGCATCAGCAAGGAAGACGTGCAGAAGTACGTCAAGGGCGTGCTGGCCGGCGGCGTCTCGGCGCCTGCCGCAGCGGGCGCACCGGCCGCTGCGGGGGGTGGCCTGAACCTGCTGCCGTGGCCGAAGGTTGACTTCAGCAAGTTCGGCGAGACCGAGGTCGTCGCGCTGTCGCGCATCAAGAAGATTTCCGGCGCCAACCTGGCGCGCAACTGGGCGATGATTCCGCACGTCACCCAGCATGACCACGCCGACATCACCGATCTGGAAGCGCTGCGGGTGGCGCTGAACAAGGAGAACGAGAAGGCCGGCATCAAGCTGACCATGCTCGCCTTCCTGATGAAGGCCAGCGTCTCGGCGCTGAAGAAGTTCCCCGACTTCAACGCGTCGCTCGATGCCAGCGGCGAGAACCTCACGCTGAAGAAGTATTTCCACGTCGGCTTCGCCGCCGACACGCCGAACGGTCTGGTCGTGCCGGTGATCCGCGACGTCGACAAGAAGGGCGTCAACGAGATCGCGCAGGAAAGCGGCGAACTGGCGAAGAAGGCGCGCGACGGCAAGCTCGGCCCGGCTGAGATGTCCGGCGGGTGCTTCTCCATCTCCTCGCTGGGCGGCATTGGCGGCGTGGCCTTCACGCCGATCGTCAATGCGCCGGAAGTCGCCATCCTCGGCGTTTCCAAGTCGTCGATCCAGCCGGTGTGGGACGGCAAGCAGTTCCAGCCGCGCCTGATGCTGCCGCTGTCGCTGAGCTACGACCACCGCGTAATCGACGGCGCCGCCGCGGCGCGCTTCACCGCCTACCTCGCCCAGCTGCTCGGCGACATGCGCCGCGTGCTGCTGTAAGGAGACCGAGACCATGGCGAACACGATCGAAGTCAAAGTCCCCGACATCGGCGATTACAGCGATGTGCCGGTCATCGAAATCCTGGTTGCCGTCGGCGACACGGTGAAGAAGGACCAGGGCCTGGTCACGCTGGAATCGGACAAGGCCACGCTGGAAGTGCCCTCGTCGGCCGCCGGCGTCGTGAAGGAAATCAAGGTCAAGCTGGGCGACGCGCTGTCCGAAGGCAGCGTCGTGGCCGTGCTGGAAGCCGAAGGCACTGTTGCCTCCGCGCCGGCACCGGTCGCCCCGGCGGCCCCTGCAGCGCCGGCCCCGACGCCGGCTGTCGCGCCTGCGGCTGCGGCTGCTGTGCCGGCCGCCGCGCCGGCCGCGTCCGGTGGCGGTGGCCTGATCGAAGCCAAAGTGCCCGACATCGGCGACTACGATGGCGTGCCGGTCATCGAAATCCTGGTCGCCGTCGGCGACACCGTGAAGAAGGACCAGGGCTTGGTCACGCTGGAGTCGGACAAGGCGACGATGGAAGTACCGTCGCCGGCCGCCGGCGTCATCAAGGAGATCAAGGTCAAGCTCGGCGACTCGCTCGCCGAAGGCAGCCTGGTCGCGATCCTGGAAGGCGAGGGCGCCGCGGCGCCTGCCAAGACCGCGCCGGTGGCTTCGTCCCCGGCAGCGCCCGCTGCCCCGGCGACCTCCGCGCCGAAGCCGGCGCTAGGCACCGGCAAGCCGGCCGACATCGAATGCCGCATCGTCGTGATCGGTTCGGGCCCGGGCGGCTACACGGCGGCGTTCCGCGCGGCCGACCTCGGCCTGGATACCGTGCTGATCGAGCGCTACGAGACGCTCGGCGGCGTCTGCCTCAACGTGGGCTGCATCCCGTCGAAGGCGCTGCTACACGCGGCCGCGCTGATCGAAGAGGCCTCGCATTCGGAGGACATCGGCATCAGCTTCGGCAAGCCGAAGATCGACCTCGACAAGCTGCGCGGCTTCAAGCAGGACAAGGTGGTCGGCCAGTTCACCAAGGGCCTGGCCGGCATGGCCAAGCAGCGCAAGGTGCGCACGGTGACCGGCGTGGCGAAGTTCGTCTCGCCGAACGAGCTCGAGATCGTCGGCAGCGACGGCAAGACGCAACTGCTGCGCTTCGAGCAATGCATCATCGCCGCCGGTTCGCAGGCGGTGAAGTTGCCGAACTTCCCGTGGGACGATCCGCGCGTGATGGATTCCACCGATGCGCTGCAGCTGGCCGACGTGCCGAAGAAGCTGCTCGTGGTCGGCGGCGGCATCATCGGCCTGGAAATGGCGACGGTGTACCGCGCGCTGGGCGCGGAGGTGACCGTGGTCGAGTTCATGGACCAGCTGATGCCGGGCGCCGACAAGGACCTGGTGAAGCCGCTGGCCGATCGCCTGAAGAAGCAGGGCGCGGTCGTGCACCTGAAGACCAAGGCCGCCAAGGTCGAGGCGTCGAAGAAGGGCATCACCGTGCACTTCGAGAGCGCCACCGAAGGCCAGAAGCCGGAACTGGAAACGGGCACGTGGGACCGCGTGCTGGTCGCCGTCGGCCGTTCTCCCAATGGCGGCAAGCTGGACGCCGGCAAAGCCGGTGTGACGGTCACCGACCGCGGCTTCATTCCGGTCGATGCGCAGATGCGCACCAACGTGCCGCATATCTTCGCCATCGGCGACCTGGTCGGCCAGCCGATGCTGGCGCACAAGGCGACGCACGAGGGCAAGCTGGCGGCGGAAGTCGCGGCCGGCGAGAAGAAGGAGTGGGTGGCGCGGGTGATCCCGTCGGTGGCCTACACCGATCCGGAAATCGCTTGGGTCGGCGTGACCGAGACCGAAGCCAAGGCCAAGGGCCTGAAGATCGGCGTGGGCAAATTCCCGTGGGTGGCGTCGGCGCGCGCCGTCGGCATCGGTCGCGGCGAGGGCTCCACCAAGCTGATCTTCGACGAACACACCCATCGCATCATCGGTGCGGGCATCGTCGGCGTGCATGCAGGCGACCTGATCAGCGAACTGGCGCTGGCGATCGAGATGGGTGCGGAAGCCGGCGACATCGGCGCAACCATCCATCCACATCCGACGCTCAGCGAATCGGTGGCGATGGCCGCTGAAGTCTACGAAGGCACGATCACCGACCTGTACATCCCGAAGAAGAAGTAAGCCGCTTCCGGGCGTCGAAGCAACGAGAAAGGCCGCGCAGGAGCGCGGCCTTTTTCTTTTCGGCGAATGCGTCAGGCGGGCAGGGGCATCGCCCTCGCTGCACGCCGTGCTTCGATCCTCTTCCACACCTTCTCGTGAAAGTGGAACACCACCGTATTGGTCGCCGGCTCGATCAGCGCCAGCATGCCACCCACCAGCAGACTGCCAGTGAACAGGTAGCCCAAGGTGAAGGCCACCGAGAAGTGCAGGATCGCGAAGCTCAGGGTCTTGTTCATGGCCGCACCGGACGCTCAAAAATGAGAATGGATCTCATTGTGGGGCCGGCCATCGGCAAGTCCAATGGATTGATCGTTTTTAATTGATAGTGCCTGGCTATCGATGCCGTTTTCCCGAAAAGGCGAAGCCCCGGGGGCAGCCGGGGCTTCGGGAGGCCTGCGACGGAGCATCGGACGAGGAAGTTGAGCAGCAGGCCTTGCAAGGACTGACACACCGTTTTCGCCAAAGTTCCGGAGAATCCACAGGAAAATTCTGAATAGGGGAAACGGTTACATGCAGGCAGGCCAAGGGCTGGCGGCCAAATGGGCTTCCACCAGCGTTTTCGACCTTTGGCGGTTGTCCCGGAAATTGTCCCGCTGCTATACTTTTGCGGCTCGGCGAGGCGCTTTACCGCCTTGTACCCCGCCAATTCCGTAGGGCTTTCGTGTGCTGAATTCCGTCGCTGCGGGCCGGCGGCTAGTGTTGCGCGCCGCCGTCTGGCAGACGGTCGCGGTATTGCTGGTCGCGCTGCTGTTCCTGCTCTGGGGCGTGCCCCACGCAGTCTCGGCGGCCGTCGGAGGGTTGGCGATCGTGGCTGGCGCGCTGCTGGCGGCCTGGATGGCCTTCGGCGGTGGCGTACTCGGGGCCGTTTCGGCGGTGCTGAGGCTGGTCGCGGGGATGGTGGTGAAGTGGGTCGTGGTGATCGGCGTGCTGGTGATGGGCGCGGGGCTGTACAAGCTGCCCCCGCTGCCCCTGATGGCAGGCGTGGTCGCCGGACTGGTGGCACAGATGCTGGCTGCGGTTGGTAAGCAGCGATAAACCCAATCTAGACGAAAGGTTTCCGACACATGGCGGGCGAGGCTCTAACTCCCACCACCTACATCCAGCACCACCTGAAGAACCTCACGGCCCAGGTGGGCGGTGATGGTCCCTTCTGGACGATCAACGTCGACACCTTCGTGACGGCCGTGCTGATGGGGCTGCTGATCGTGTTCGCGTTCTGGCTGGCGACCCGCAAGGCGACCGCCGGCGTGCCGGGCAAGTGGCAGGCCTTCGTCGAGATCATGCTCGAGTTCGTCGACAAGCAGGCCCGCGACACCTACCACGGGACCAGCAAGCTGGTGACGCCCATCGCGATCACCATCTTCTTCTGGATCCTGATGATGAACCTGCTGAAGATGATCCCGGCAGACTTCATCGCCAAGCCGCTCGAACTGCTGGGCGTGCACTACTGGAAGCCGGTCCCCACCGCCGACGTCAATGCCACCCTGGGCATGTCGATCAGCGTGTTCTTCCTGATGATCGTCTTCGCATTCCGCTCGAAGGGCTTCGGCGGCTTCGCCAAGGAGTTCCTGACGGCACCGTTCGGCAAGTGGATGATGCCGTTCAACCTGATCCTCAACATCGTCGAATGGGTCAGCAAGCCCATCTCCCTGGCGATGCGACTGTTCGGCAACATGTTCGGCGGCGAGATCGTGTTCCTGCTGATCTGGGTGCTGGGCGGCGCGGGCATTGTCGGCATGTTCGGCGGCGCGGTATTCGGCCTGGGCTGGATGCTGTTCCACCTGCTCGTCATCCCGCTGCAGGCGTTCATCTTCATGATGCTGTCGATCGTCTACCTCAGCTTGTCGGAAGACAGCCACTAACGTTTCCGCTTCACCGTTTCGCCTTTTACCATCCACCTTTCAAGCACTTAAGTTCCGGAGATCACCATGGAAAGCATCCTCACCAACCTCGCCCAGGTCCAGGCTTCGACCGCCCTCGCCATCGGCATCATGATCGGCCTGGCCGCGCTGGGCGCGGGTCTGGGTCTGGCCATCATGGCCGGCAAGTTCCTGGAATCGGCTGCCCGCCAGCCGGAGCTGATCCCGGTCCTGCAGGTCCGCATGTTCATCACCGCCGGCCTGATCGACGCCGCGTTCATCATCTCGGTCGCCGTGGGCCTGCTGTTCGCCTTTGCTAGCCCGTTCATCACGATCTTCACCGAGCAGCTGGCCAAGCTGGCCGGCGGCTGAGAAGCCGCGTGAAGCCTGACCGCGGCGGTTCGCCTCCGCGGTCGGCCATCAGGCGTCGCTGGGCGCGCGCGTCGTGCGCGGGCCCTTCCTCACCGGCAGGTTTACGATGAATATCAATCTCACTCTGTTCGCCCAGGCGCTGGCCTTCGCTGGCCTGATCTGGATCATTGCGACCAAAATCTGGCCGCCGCTGCTGGCTGCCATCGAAGAGCGCCAGCAGAAGATCGCTGACGGCCTCGCCGCTGCAGACCGCGCCAAGCGCGACCTGGAGCAGGCTGGGGACCAAGTCAACGAGGCGTTGAAGGAAGCCCGCGTCAAGGCCAACGAGATCATCGATCAGGCCCATGCGCGTGCGAACCAGATCGTCGATGCGGCCAAGAACGAAGCGATCGCCGAAGCCAACCGCCAGAAAGAACTGGCGCAGGCCGAAATCGACGCCGCCGCCACGCGTGCCCGCGAGGACCTGCGCAAGCAGGTGTCCGCGCTGGCCGTCAGCGGTGCCGAGAAGCTGTTGAAGCGCGAGATCGACGCCAACGCCCACAAGGCGCTGCTCGACGAACTCGCCGCCGAAATCTGATCCGGACGATCTGATCGATGAGCCAGGCCCTGACTGTCGCCCGCCCCTACGCCCGCGCCGCCTTCGCGACGGCGCGCGACGAAGGCAACTTCGCCGCCTGGTCGCAGGCGCTGGGTTTCGCCGCGCATGCCGCGGCGGACCCGCGCGTCGCCGCGCTGCTGCCGAATCCGCAGCTGCTGCCCGCGGTGGCGGTGTCGCTGCTGGCGCCCGATGGTGCCAGCGAAGCGTTCACCCGCTTCCTGAGCGTCCTCGCGGATGCCCGCCGCCTGCCGCAGCTGCCGGAAATCGCCGGCCTGTTCGAAGAGCTGCGCGCCGAGGCCGAGCATGTCGTGAAGGCGAAGGTCACCTCCGCCACGACGCTGCCCGCCGGCGAACTCGACGTGATCAAGGTCGCGCTGAAGAAGCGCTTCGGCCGCGAGGTCGAGGTGGAGACGGCGGTCGACGCGTCGCTGATCGGCGGCGCCGTGATCGATGCCGGCAGCGTGGTGATCGACGGCTCGCTGAAAGGCAAGCTGGCGCGCCTGCAGTCGGCGCTGACGCACTGAATTCCCATTGAACCGCCGCGCGCAAGCCGGCACACAGGACTTACCCATGGCTACCACGCTCAACCCCTCTGAAATCAGCGACCTGATCAAGACCCGTATCGAGAAGGTCAAGCTGGCCGCGGAGTCGCGCAACGAAGGCACCGTCACCAGCGTGTCCGACGGCATCGTGCGCATCTTCGGCCTGGCCGACGTCATGCAGGGCGAAATGATCGAGCTGCCGAACGATACGTTCGCGCTGGCGCTGAACCTCGAGCGCGATTCGGTCGGCGCCGTGGTCCTGGGCGACTACGAGCACCTGCGCGAAGGCGACGTGGCCAAGACCACCGGCCGCATCCTGGAAGTGCCGGTCGGTCCGGAAATGCTCGGCCGCGTCGTGAACGCGCTGGGCGAGCCGATCGACGGCAAGGGCCCGCTGGGCACCTCGCTGACCGCGCCGGTGGAGCGCGTGGCCCCGGGCGTGATCTGGCGTAAGTCGGTCGACCAGCCGGTGCAGACCGGTTACAAGTCGGTCGACGCGATGATCCCGATCGGCCGCGGCCAGCGCGAGCTGATCATCGGCGACCGCCAGACCGGCAAGACCGCGATGGCCATCGACGCCGTGATCAACCAGAAGGGCACCGGCATCAAGTGCGTGTACGTCGCGATCGGCCAGAAGGCCTCGACCGTGGCCAATATCGTGCGCAAACTGGAAGAGAACGGCGCGCTGGCCCACACCGTGGTCGTCGCCGCTACCGCTTCCGAATCGGCCGCGATGCAGTACATCAGCGCCTACTCCGGCTGCACCATGGGCGAGTACTTCATGGACCGCGGCCAGGACGCCCTGATCGTGTACGACGACCTGTCCAAGCAGGCCGTGGCCTATCGCCAGATCTCGCTGCTGCTGAAGCGTCCGCCGGGCCGCGAAGCCTACCCGGGCGACGTGTTCTACCTGCACTCCCGCCTGCTCGAGCGCGCTGCCCGCGTGTCCGAGGAGTACGTCGAGAAGTTCACCGAAGGCAAGGTCACCGGCAAGACCGGTTCGCTGACCGCGCTGCCGATCATCGAAACGCAGGCCGGTGACGTGTCCGCGTTCGTGCCGACCAACGTGATCTCGATCACCGACGGCCAGATCTTCCTGGAAACCGACCTGTTCAACGCCGGCATCCGCCCGGCCGTGAACGCCGGTATCTCGGTGTCGCGCGTCGGTGGCGCCGCCCAGACCAAGATCATCAAGAAGCTGTCGGGCGGCATCCGCATCTCGCTCGCCCAGTACCGTGAGCTGGCCGCGTTCGCGCAGTTCGCCTCGGACCTGGACGAAGCCACCCGCAAGCAGCTGGAGCGCGGCCAGCGCGTCACCGAGCTGATGAAGCAGAAGCAGTACGCGCCGATGTCCATCGCCCTGCAGGCACTGTCCATCTACGCCGTCAACGAGGGTTACCTGGACGACGTGCCGGTCAGCAAGATCCTGGCGTTCGAAGATGCGCTGCACGCGCACTTCACCAACACCCAGGGCGCGCTGGTCGACACGGTCAACAGCACCGGCAACTGGAACGACGAGATCGAAGGCGCCTTCAAGAAGGGCATCTCCGAGTTCAAGCAGACCGGCACCTGGTAATTGCGTAGGGTGGGCCCCGGCCCACCGTTCGTAGGCAGGCGGATCGCAGGTCCGCCCGACGAAGACGAAACAAGCGAGCGAGACATGGCAGGCGGACGCGAAATCAAAACCAAGATCAAGAGCGTGCAGAACACCCGCAAGGTGACGCGCGCGCTCGAGATGGTCTCGGCCTCCAAGATCCGCAAGGCGCAGGACCGCATGAAGACCTCGCGCCCGTACGCGCGTGCGATGAAGCAGGTGATCGGCCACCTGGCCCAGGCCAACACCGACTACCAGCACCCCTTCATGGTGGAGCGCAAGGACGTCAAGCGCGTCGGCTTCATCATCGTGTCGTCCGACCGCGGCCTGGCCGGCGGTCTGAACAACAACCTGTTCCGCAAGATGCTCGGCGAGATCCGCCAGTGGAACGAGAAGGGTGTCGAGGTCGACGTGGTCACCATCGGCCAGAAGGCCTCGGTGTACTTCCGCCGGGTCAAGGTCAACATGCTGGCCAGCGTGTCCCACCTGGGCGATGCGCCCAAGCTGGACCAGCTGATCGGCGTGATCAAGGTGATGCTGGACGCCTACACCGAAGGCTCGCTGGACCGCGTGTTCGTCGTCTACAACGACTTCGTCAACACGATGACCCAGCGCGCGGCGTTCGACCAGCTGCTGCCGCTGCCCGCCGCGGAAACGCAGGTCGCGCACCACGACTGGGACTACATCTACGAACCCGATGCCGAGACCGTGCTCGACCACGTGATCACGCGCTACATCGAGTCGCTGGTGTACCAGGCCGTGCTGGAGAACATCGCGTCCGAGCATGCGGCGCGCATGGTGGCCATGAAGGCCGCCAGCGACAACGCCAACAAGCTCATCGGCACCCTGCAGCTGGTCTACAACAAGGCTCGCCAGGCGGCGATCACCCAGGAAATCTCCGAAATCGTCGGCGGCGCGGCGGCAGTCTGACGCGCGTAGTCACAAGAATTCATCTAGAGGAATGCAGCAATGAGTCAGGGCAAGATCGTTCAGATCATCGGCGCGGTGGTTGACGTCGAATTCGCGCGCAACGAAGTGCCGAAGGTGTACGACGCGCTGAAGGTGGAGAACACCGCCATCACGCTCGAAGTGCAGCAGCAGCTCGGCGACGGCGTCGTGCGCACCATCGCCCTCGGTTCCACCGACGGCCTGAAGCGCAACCTGGTCGCCGTGAACACCGACAAGGCCATCTCGGTGCCGGTCGGCGCGGGCACGCTGGGCCGCATCATGGACGTGCTGGGCAACCCGATCGACGAAGCCGGCCCGGTGCAGGCGTCGGATCATTGGGAAATCCACCGTTCGGCCCCGTCGTACGAGGACCAGTCCTCGGCCAACGACCTGCTGGAAACCGGCATCAAGGTCATCGACCTGATGTGCCCGTTCGCCAAGGGCGGCAAGGTCGGCCTGTTCGGCGGCGCCGGCGTCGGCAAGACCGTCAACATGATGGAACTGATCAACAACATCGCCAAGGCGCACTCGGGTCTGTCCGTGTTCGCCGGCGTGGGCGAGCGTACCCGCGAGGGCAACGACTTCTACCACGAGATGAAGGACTCCAACGTCCTCGACAAGGTGGCGATGGTGTACGGCCAGATGAACGAGCCGCCGGGCAACCGCCTGCGCGTCGCGCTGACCGGCCTGACCATGGCCGAGTACTTCCGCGACGAGAAGGACGCGTCCGGCAAGGGCAAGGACGTGCTGCTGTTCGTCGACAACATCTACCGCTACACGCTGGCCGGTACCGAAGTGTCGGCGCTGCTCGGCCGCATGCCGTCCGCTGTGGGTTACCAGCCGACGCTGGCCGAGGAAATGGGCGTCCTGCAGGAGCGCATCACCTCGACCAAGACCGGCTCGATCACCTCGATCCAGGCCGTGTACGTGCCCGCGGACGACCTGACCGACCCGTCGCCGGCCACCACGTTCGCCCACTTGGACGCGACCGTCGTGCTGAGCCGTAACATCGCTTCGCTGGGTATCTATCCGGCCGTGGACCCGCTCGACTCGACCAGCCGCCAGCTGGACCCGAACGTCATCGGCCACGAGCACTACGACACCGCGCGCCGCGTGCAGTCGACGCTGCAGAAGTACAAGGAACTGAAGGACATCATCGCCATCCTCGGCATGGATGAGCTGTCCGAAGAAGACAAGCAGGCCGTGTCGCGCGCCCGCAAGATCGAGCGCTTCTTCAGCCAGCCGTTCCACGTGGCCGAAGTGTTCACCGGCTCGCCGGGCAAGTACGTCTCGCTGAAGGACACGATCCGCGGCTTCAAGGCGATCTGCGACGGCGAGTACGACCACCTGCCGGAGCAGGCGTTCTACATGGTTGGCGGCATCGACGAAGCCGTCGAGAAGGCCAAGAAGCTCGCCGAGAAGGCGTAAGCACCTGAGGCGGGCTTCGGCCCGCCTTCGCGGCAATCCGTGGCGGACCCAGGTCCGCCCTACACGGCAAAGAGAGTTCCATGAGCACCATCCGTTGCGACATCGTCAGTGCCGAGCAGGAAATCTTCCACGGTGAAGCCACCCTGGTCGTCGCCACCGGCGAACTGGGCGAGCTGGGCATCGCGCCGAAGCATGCGCCGCTGATCACCCGCCTGAAGCCGGGCAAGGTCGTGGTGACGCTGGCCAGTGGCGAGCAGCTGGACTTCGCCATCTCCGGCGGCATCCTCGAGGTGCAGCCGCAGGTCGTCACCGTGTTGGCGGACACCGCCGTGCGTGCGACCGACATCGATGAAGCGCAGGTCCGCAAAGCCAAGGAAGAAGCCGAGCGCGTGCTGTCCCACAAGGACCCGAAGATGAGCGTGGAAGAAGCCCAGGCCCAGTTGGCCATGAGCATCGCCCAGCTCAGCGCGCTGGAGCGCCTGCGCAAGAACCTCAAGCACTGAGGTCCAGGCCCGAACGCTGTATTGGAAACGCCGGCCTCGTGCCGGCGTTTTCGTAGGCGTCAGCGGTAGACCACGTGCCGCCAGAGGAAGAAGGCCATGAGGGCCAGCACGCCTTCCACCAGCGGTTTGGCCAGCCAGGCGTGCGCCAGGCCCAGTGACGTGGCCACCCAGGTCACTGCCAGCGTGCTCACCACCGTCAGCGGCACCCACACCAGCAGAAACTTGGCGAACCGCCACCAGCCCAGGCGTGCGGCGCCCTCGCGCGCGAAGGTCACGCGTCCGTTCAACCAGAAACCGAGCAGCGCGCCACTGATGCGCCCGGCCAGGTTGCCCGGCGCTGCCGGCACACCGAGTGCAGTCAGTCCAACAAAGACCAGCCAGTCCAGCAACAACTGCGCGAGGCCGACGGCGATGTAGCTGCCGCCTTGGCGGAACAGTAGATGGCGCGGAGAGGGTGGGGGCATGCGCGCATGGTAACTGCGGGATACGCAGCGATGGCACCGGGAGGGCGTGATTTGCGTTGGAGGGGGAATTGCTACCATGCGACGACATCGCGACGCCGCACAGCCACAGGGACATGCGCACATGAAGCCACTCCACGTCGTCATCCTCGCCGCCGGCGAAGGCAAGCGCATGAAATCCGCGCTGCCGAAGGTGCTACAGCCCATCGCCGGGCGCCCGATGCTGGCGCATGTGATCGAGGCGGCGCGCGCGCTGTCGCCGGCCGGCGTGCATGTGGTCTACGGCCATGGCGGCGACCAGGTGCAGGCGGCCTTCACCGACCAGCCCGACCTGCACTGGGCGCACCAGGCGCAGCAGTTGGGCACCGGCCACGCCGTCGCGCAGGCGATCCCGGCCATTCCCGACGGCGCGCGGGTGCTGGTGCTGTACGGCGACGTGCCCTTGACCCGCAGCGAGACGCTGCAGCGCTTGCTCGATGCGCCCGGTCGTCTGGCGGTGCTGGTCGCCGAGCCGGTCGATCCCACTGGCTACGGCCGCATCGTCCGCGATGAAGCGGGCCGCGTGGCCGCCATCGTCGAGCACAAGGACGCCGATGAGGAGCAGCGCCGCATCCGCATCATCAACACCGGCATCATCGCCGCCGACGGCAGCGCGCTGAAGGGTTGGCTCGCCCGCTTGTCGAACGACAACGCGCAGGGCGAGTACTACCTGACCGACGTCTTCGCGATGGCGGCGGATGAATTCACGCCGGCCGAAATGGTGCTCGTCGGCGAGCCTATCGAAGCGGAAGGCGCGAACGATCCCTGGCAGCTGTCGCAGCTCGAACGCGCCTACCAGCTGCGCGCCGCGCGCGCGCTGTGCGTGCAGGGCGCGCGCCTGGCCGACCCGGCGCGCTTCGACCAGCGCGGCACGGTGACGGTGGGGCGCGACGTGCAGATCGACGTGGACGTGGTGCTGGAAGGCAAGATCGAACTGGGCGATGGCGTCGTCATCGGTCCGTTCACGCGCCTGAAGGATGTTTCGCTCGCGGCCGGCACGCAGGTGCGCGCGCACTGCGACCTGGAAGGCGTCGCCAGCGAAGGCGCCGCGTTGATCGGCCCTTATGCGCGCCTGCGTCCCGGCACCGTGCTCGCCGATGGCGTGCACGTGGGCAACTTCGTCGAGACGAAGAACGCGCGCATCGGCGTGGGCAGCAAGGCGAACCACCTGACGTATCTCGGCGACACCGTCATCGGCACCGGCACCAACATCGGCGCCGGCACCATCACCTGCAACTACGATGGCGTGAACAAGTCCACCACGACGATCGGCGATCGCGTCTTCGTCGGTTCGAACTCCTCGCTGGTCGCACCGGTGACGCTGGCGGACGGCGCGACGATCGGTGCCGGCTCGGTGATCTCGAAGCATGCCCCGGCCGACAAGCTGACCGTCGCGCGTGCGCGGCAGATGACGGTCGAGGGTTGGCAGCGGCCGGTGAAGCAGCCGAAGTAAGGCGCGCTTCGCGTCGCTACGCCGCCGGCGCGTCCGGCAACTGGATCGCCACGCACAGGCCGCCGCCATCGCGGTTGTGCAATGACAGGCGGCCACCGTGCGCTTCGATGATCTCGCGCGTCAACGCCAGGCCCAGGCCGGTGCCGTTGCGTTTGGTGGAATAGAACGGCACCAGCGCGTTCTGCAGCACGGCGTCGTTCATGCCCGTGCCGCGGTCCATCACCTCGATACGGACCCAGCCGGGCAGGCGGGTGACGCGCACGGACACGCCGTCGGCCGTGGTGCCGGACTCATGCGCGTTCTTCAACAGGTTCAGTAGCGCCTGCTCGATCTGCGCCAGGTCGATGCGACCGTCGATGTCGGTTTCCTGCATCGACAGTTCGAAGCCGATCTGCCGCTGCAGGCCTTCCAGGAAGGCGCGCCAGTGCACGGTATGCAACTGCGGTTGGGGCAGCTTGGCGAACCGCGCATAGCCACGGATGAAACCTTCCAGGTGGCGCGCGCGGTCCTCGATGGTGCCGAACACTTCTTCCAGGCGCTCGTGCTTGCCGCGGCGGACCAGCTCCGCGCCCGAGTGCGCCAGCGAGGCGACCGGCGCCAGCGAATTGTTGAGCTCGTGGCTGATCACGCGGATGACCTTCTTCCAGGTCATCACTTCCTGCCGGCGCAGCTCGTTCGTCAGCAGGCGCAGCAGCAGCAGTTCGTGCGGACGCCCGTTGAGGCGGAAGTTGCGCCGCGCGAGGTGGTAGACCTGTTCTTCCTCGTCGTCCTCTTCGCTGCCCATGGCGAACAGGCTGTCGCCGCTCCGGGCGAGCGCCTCGCGCATCTCCACCGGCGAAGCGGCCACCAACGTGTCGTAGTCCTGGCCTTCCAGCTTCCATCCGCCGTGCAGCAGCTTGCGCGCGGCGACGTTGGCGAAGACCACGCGGCGAACGCCATCGCCGCCGGGGGCGACCAGCAACATGGCCACCGGGGTGTTCTGCACCATCGTGTCGAGCAGCAGTTCGCGCTGCACCAGGGTCTGCCGCTGCTCGCGCAGGACCTCGCCCAACGCGCCGTGCGAGCGCACGAGTTCTGCAAGTTCGTCGCTGCCCTGCCAATGGATGCCGAAGTTGTACTCGCCATCCCGATAGCTGTTGACGCTGCCAGCGAGCGCGCGGAATAACGAGCGCGTGCTGCGCAGGCCGCGGTGGATCGCCCAGGCCGCCAGCGGAAGCACGACCAGCGCGGACACCAGTACCGCCAGCAGGTCGTCCTGCAGCCAGTGCGACAGCGCGACCGGCAGCACCAGCGCCACCACCAGCAACGGCAGCAGCCAGGACAACACGCGGCCGGCGAGCGAACGACGGATCATGTGGCCTTGATGCCGAAGCGTTCCATGCGCCGGTACAGCGCCTGCCGGCTCATGCCGAGGTCAGTGGCAGCCTGCGCGATCACCCCGCCGGCACGCGCGATCGCGGCCTCGATGTCGGCACGCTCGGGCTCGGCCACGACCGTCGTGCGCACGGGCGCTGCCCGCGGCAGGTTGAGGTCGCCGGCTTCGATGCGCTCGCCCATCGCCAGCAAGCCCGCGCGCTGGATGACGTTGCGCAATTCGCGCACGTTGCCGGGCCACGCGTGCCGCAGCAGCGCGGCGCGAGCGCTCTCGCCGAGCGGCTTGTCGTCGGGGCGGAAGCGTTCGGCCAGCGGCAGGATGTCGCCGGGACGTTCGGCCAACGGCGGGAGTGCGAGCTCGATCGCGTTGAGTCGGTAGTAGAGGTCTTCGCGGAAGCTGCCATCGCGGATCATCGTCGGCAGGTCCGCGTTGGTCGCGCTGATCACGCGCACGGCGACCTTGCGCTCGCGGTTGGAGCCTAGGCGCTCGAAGCGGCCGGTTTCAAGTACGCGCAGCAACTTCATCTGCCCGGTCAGCGGCAGGTTGCCGATCTCGTCGAGGAACAGCGTGCCGCCGTCGGCCGCTTCGAACTTGCCCTCGCGTGCCTTGTTGGCGCCTGTGTAAGCGCCGGCGTCCGCGCCGAACAGTTCGGCCTCGATCAGTTCCGACGGCAGCGCACCGCAGTTGAGGGTCACGAACGGGCCCTGCTTCACGCTGGAGTTCGCCTGGATGATCTCGGCGATCTTCTCCTTGCCGGCCCCGTTCGGCCCGGTGATCAGCACCGGCAGGTCCGAGCGGGCCACCTGGCAGGCGAGCGCGATCACGCGTTCGCTGGCGGGGTCTTCGAACACGAGGTTGCGCAGGTCGTACTTCTGTTCGAGCTGATGACGGCTGCGTCGTTCGCGGCTGCGCCGGCGATCGAGTTCGCGGCGTGTCTCGGTCAGTTCGAGCAGCGTGTTGACCGTGGCCAGCAGCTTGCGGTCGTCCCAGGGCTTGGCCACGTAGTCGGCGGCACCGGCCTTGACCAGATTCACCGCCGCTTCCAGATGCGTCCACGCGGTCAGCAGGATCACCGGCATGTCGGGCCATTCGGCGCGCAGGTCGATGAACAGCTGTTCGCCTTCCGCGCCGGAGGTGGTGTCCTCGCTGAAGTTCATGTCCTGGATGACCAGGTCCACCGGCTGCTCGCGCAGCAGCGCCAGGCCGGCCGCCGGTGATTCGGCGTGCAGGGTGTCGATGTCGTGTAGGGAGAACAGGACTTCCAGCGCCGTACTGACGGCCAGGTTGTCGTCGATCACGAGGATGGTAGGCATGCGCTATAGCCTAACCGAAGGGCTGCGACTGACGAGGTGCGGCGGGATGCGGCGGGCCAGGTACGCGGGCCACGCGGCGGCCAACTGCACGGCCAACGCCACCCAAGCGGCGATGGCCACCATCGATCCCAGCGATGGCGTACTCGCCAGCCACGCCGGCGCGATGCGCGGCAGCAGCCAGCCGCCGCAGGCCAGGCCGAGCAATGCCGCTGCGCAGGCCAGCCACAGGTATTCGAGACGCAACCGACGCGCGAGTTGGCGGCCGGTGGCCCCGGCGGCGCGGCGCAGACTGAATTCCTGCGCATGTTCCTGCACCCACCGTTGGCCGCCGAGCATCAACAGGCCGAGTGCGGAGACCCACCAGGCGATGCAGGCGCCCACCGACCAGCCTGCACGCAGGCGGGGCGCATGCAGCGACACGTCGCGCAATGCAGCTATGTCGACAGGGTCGGCGGCGACGACGTCGGGATGGGCGGCCGACAGGACCGACCGAATGCGCGCTGCCATGTCGTCGGTGGGACCCGTATGGCGCACCAGGAACTGCGCATCTCCGGCACGTACCATCCGCACCGGCAGCATCATGGCCAGGTCGCGCGCATCGGGCGCACTCGCCGGTGGCGGCAGCCGCTCGATCACGCCGATGACGCGCAACTGCGCGCCCGGTGCGGTCGACAGGGTGCGGCCGAGCGGGTCGACGTCACCGTACAGGCGCGTGGCCAGCGCGGAGGAAATGACGGCCGGCCCCGGGCCTGCGTGCAGGTCGTCCTGATCACCGGCATAGTCGCGGAACTCGCCCGGCAGGAAATCGCGTCCACGCACCGTGGCGATGCCCAGCGTCTTGCTGAAGTGTTCATCGGCGAGGAACACTGACACGACGTTGCGCTCGGCGGGACGCGCCGGCGTCCACGCGTGCACGCTCCACGCGTTGTTCCCATACGGCACTTGGTTGGCCGCCGTGACGGACAGCACGCCGGGCACGCTGCGCAAGCGATGCAGCACGTCGTCCACGCCCGGATCCGACGCCGGCGTCATCTGCATCCACGGCACTAGCATCAGACCAGTGTCGACGATGCCATCCGGCGAGGTGCGCGCGACCTGCAGGTCCGTCAGCGCTTGCCAGGCCTGCAGGCATAGCACCACGCCGATCGCCAGTTGCACGGCGATCAACCAGGTGCCCGCATGGTGGCGCCCCAGCAGCAGGAAAGGAGGAGACATGGGAACCCCATCGGGCCGCGCACGCCGGTGGGGCGTGCGCGGCAGGGAGCCGAAGGATCAGGCGGTGCGCGTGGCGACCGCAGGCGGCACCGATGCTGCCTTGCGCGCAGGGCCGTACACGGCCACCTGGCCCAGCAGCCACAGCAGCACGGCACCGACCGGCAGATAGAGCAGCGGCAGGCGCGGCAGTTCGTACTTGCCCATCAGCAACTGGTTGATGCCGTAGGCCAGGATCATGCCGATGACGATGCCCAGCGTGGCCAGCAGGAAGTTCTCCGTCTGGAAGTAGCGCAGGATCTGGCCTTTGGTCGCGCCCAGCGCACGGCGGATGCCGATCTGCTTGGTGCGCTGCTGCACCCAGAAGCTGGCCAGGCCAACGATGCCCAGCGCGGTGACCACCAGCAGCGAGATGATCACGGTGATCAACAGCCAGGCCATCGCGCGGTCGCCGCGGTAGTAATCGCTCTTGATGTCGCTGAAGGTGCCGTCGCGCAGCACCAACCGGCGTGCGCTGTTCTTCTCCAGCGTCGCAAGCGCGGCCTTCAGGACTTCCGTGCGCCGTTCCGGCGTGGTCCGCAGCACGAAGGTCCCCATGGTGAGGTCCTTCGCCGGCAGGATCATCGTGTAGCCGGCTTCGGCAGGGCCGCCGTTGTCGTTGGTGCGGATCAGCCGGTCCACCACGCCGACCACGCGGTGCGGCACGTTGTCGGCGTTCCACGAAATGATGTTCTTGCCGATCGCGCTCTCACCCGGGAACAGCTTGTTCGCCAACTCCCGGCTGAGGATCACCGCAGGCATCATGACCTTCGCGTTCTGCTTGTTGATCTCGGTCCAGTTGACGTACTCGTCCGGCGTGAAGTCGCGGCCTTCTGCCAACCGCAGGCCCAGCGTATCGATCACCGCATCGCCCAGATAGACGTTCGCTTGGGCGGTGGGACGCTCCTGATCCGGCACCAGTTGGATCGAGGTGTTCCACGAGGAGTTGTCGAACGGCACGTGGTTGATGCTGCCGGCGGCTTTCACGCCCGCCAGCGCGCGCAGGCTGGCGACGTCCTGCTTCACTAGTGCGTCGGCTTCGGGGTTTTCACCGAGATTGCCCATGCTGATGCGCACGATCTCCTCGTTGGCCATGCCGGTGGGGCGATCGATGCGCTCCAGCCGCTGGGTGATGAGGAACACCGCGTTGCAGATGATGGCGCACGACAGCGCCACTTCCAGCACGATCAGGGCGGCGGCCGTCTTGTGGCGGGCCAGGGTGGAGAGGATGGGGCGGATGTCCATGACGTGCCTCTTGAATGGATGGGTCACTGGCTCTTGAGCTGGATGGCGGGCGTCACCTGCATGGCGCGCCACGCGGGCAGCATGCCGGCGAGCAGGCTGGCGATGATCGCCAGCGCGAAAGTGGCCAGCAGCATCTTCAGGTCCATGTGCGCGAGGTCGGCATAGCCGGCGGGCTGTTGGCGAACGGCCAGCAGGCCCAGCCAGGCGAGCACGAGGCCCAGCAGGCCACCGACCAGCCCGACCGTGCCCGCTTCCACCAGGCACTGCGCGAAGATCGCCTTGCGCGTCGCACCCAGCGCTCGCCGCACGCCGATCTGCGAAGCGCGGCCCAGGAACTTCGCCAGCAGCAAGCCGACGGTGTTGAGCAGGCACACGGCCAGGAAGCCGAACGCCAGCCACACCTGCAGGCGAACATCGGCGGGCACCGCGCCCTGCTTGTCCAGCCACTGCATCACGTTGTGCAGGTCCACGTTGGCGGGCCGTTCGAAACGACCGGCGGCGCGCTGCTGGTCGGAGTAGTTCTTCAGGTATTGCTTGTAGGCCTCGACTTTCTCCGGCGTGCCCAGCTCGACCCAGTACTGCAGCCACGAGCACGGCGCGTTCGGGCCCTGCGAGCCCTCTTCTTCCGCGCTGGAATCGCCCCAGCAGTTCATGTTGCCCTGCGTGCCCATCTTCAGTGCGCGCGAAGTCCAGAACGGCACGAAGAGCTGCTCCACTTCGGTGAAGCGGTCCTGGGTCATATCGTAGAACTTCGGTGCCGGACGCCATTCGTCCAGCACGCCGATGATGCGGAACGTCGCGCCTGAGGCCTTGATCTCGCGGCCGACGCTGTTGGCGCCGCCGAACAGTTTCTCGTTCAGCGCCTTGGAGATGACGGCCACGCGCGCGCGCGATTCGTCGTCGGCCGCCGACCAGCCGTTGCCGTAGCGGAACGGCACCTCGAACATCGGGAAGAAATCGGCGGTGGTGTAGCGCGAGTCGATGCGGAAGGGTTCGATCCTGCCGTCTTCCGTTTCGATCGAGGACGCGCCGCCGGTCATGAAGGCTTGCCGATCGCCCTTCTTGTCGCGCAGCATGCGCTCGGCATCGTGGCGGGTGAACTGGTCTTCCGGCTCGTCGCCGGGGGTGAAGCCATTCGCCGAGCGCGGGTCGATGCGCGGATAGAACAGCTTGTCGCTCTTCTGCGGAATCGGGTCGCCCGACAGCACGTAGAACACGGTCAGCGTGGTCATGCTGGCGCCGATGCCGAGTGCGATGGCCAACACCATCAGGAAGGTCAGCGCCTTGTTGCGCTTGAAGCTGCGCAGCGCGAGAGTGAAGTAGTAGCCGAACATGGCAGGTCTCCTCAGGCGGAGGCGTTGGCTTCAGCGGCGTGCGCCGCACGGATCAGCGCAGGCTCCACCGACAGGTCGGTGGCCATGCCGTCCACGATGTGCACGTTGCGCTGCGCGCGCGCGGCGAGTTCGGGGTCGTGCGTGACCATGATGATCGTGGTGCCCTGGCGGTTGATCTCCTCCAGCAGCTCCATCACGCCGCGCGCCATCTGTGAGTCCAGGTTGCCGGTGGGTTCGTCCGCCAGCAGCAGGCGCGGGCTGCCGGCCAGCGCGCGTGCGATCGCCGTGCGCTGCTGCTGGCCGCCCGACAGTTCGGCGGGGTAGTGCTTCATGCGCGAGCCCAAGCCCACGCGGGCGAGCGCGTCTTCGATGCGCTGCTTGCGCTCGGCGGCGGGCATGCCGCGGTAGCGCAGCGGCACGTCGACGTTGTCGAACAGGTTGAGGTCGGGGATCAGGTTGAAGCCCTGGAAGATGAAGCCGATCTTCTGGTTGCGCAGGCGCGAGCGTGCGTCGTCGCCGAGGTGGCTCACGTCCTGGCCGTCGAGCAGGAACTGACCGCCGGTGAAGGTCTCCAGCAAGCCGGCGATGTTGAGGAAGGTGGTCTTGCCGGAACCCGACGGGCCGGTGACCGCGACGAACTCGCCCTCGCGGACATGCAGGTCGAGCGAACGCAGCGCATGCGTTTCCACCTGTTCGGTGCGGTAGACCTTGGCGACTTGGCGCATCTCAAGCATGGCGGGTTCCTTCTTCGGGTTCGGGTGCGGAGGGGATGACGTGGGGGAGGACGCGGGGGAAGGCGGATGATGCGGATCAGTTGACCGAGACGCGCTCGGCATCGCCGAACAGGTCGCTGCCGGAAACGACGACCTTGTCGCCGGGTTGCAGGCCGCTCAGCACTTCGACATTGCTCAGGCTGCTGACGCCCAACTGCACCGGGCGACGCACCGCAGAACTGCCGTCCATGACGTAGGCGTAGCGGCCGCCGCTCTGTTCGACGAACGGGCCACGCTCGACCATCAGCACGTTGCGGCGGGTGTCCATCAGGATGCGCGCGGACAGGCGCTGGTTCTGGCGCAGGCCGGGCGGCTGTTTCTCGGAGAAGCGCAGGCGGGTGACGACTTCACCGTTCACCACTTCCGGCGACACCGCGGAAATCTCGCCCGGGTACGGCTGGCCGGCGCTGGTCAGCGTGGCCGGCATGCCGATGGCGAGGTCGCGCGCGAAGCTCTCCGGCACTTTGATCTCGACTTCGAAGACGGACAGGTCGACCACGCTCAGCACCGGCGCGTTGATCGCCACGTTGGAGCGCTGCACGGCCTGCACCTGGCCGACCTGGCCATCGAACGGCGCGCGCAGGGTCAGTGCATCGACCTGGCGCTGCACTTCGGCCACCACCGCGCGCTGGCGCTCGGCCAGAAGCTGCTTGTTGCGGGCATCCAGGCCGGCACCCTGGCCCTGCAGGCCGGCGTCCTTGCGGGCGTGGGAAAGGGAGATCTCGGCCTTGCGCAGGTTGTCCTGGGCCTCCAGCACATCGACCTGCGGCACGGCGCCGCCTTCGAAGCCGCGCTGGTAGCGCTGCAGGGTGCGTTCGGCGGCCTGGCGTTCGATCTCCGCCTGGTCCAGCGCCTTCTGCGCGTTGGCGCGGGTGACGCTGGCGTCCAGCGTGGCGCGGCTGGATTCGGCTTCCAGGCCAGCCAGCATGGTCTGTTCCTGCGCCAGTTTGCTGCGCAGTTCCGGGCTGTCGATCTCGGCCAGGGGCTGGCCCTTGGCGACCTTGTCGCCGGCCACGACCTTCAGGGTGACCACGCCACCGGCGACGGCGTACAGGGTGGGGCTGTTGGCGGCGATGACGCGGCCGTCGGCGGCGATGTCGCGGACCAGGTCGCCGCGGGTGACTTCGCCGAAACGCAGGCGGGCCCCGTCCACCGAGGCGGTGCCGGAGAGCCAGCCGCGGGCGGCGAACACGATGCCGGCCAGCAGCAGGGCGCCACCAGCCGCAGGCCACACCCAACGGCGCCAGGCCGGGCGGGTCTGGGTGGAGCTGAGCACTCGGTCTTGCGCGGAGGTGTCCCGAATCATCGGTGGCATGCGTTCTTTGGAATGACCTGCTCGTATCAGCAGGATGCGTGCCAAACGCAAGCGGTTGATTCAAAAGGGGGTTGTCCGGCGCAACAGGCTGTCCGGGTGTCCGCGGACACTCGCCGGACAGGGCCTGTCCAGTGCCGGACACGTAGAATGTCCACACGACTCATCCAGAAGGAAGGCACAGGCCTATGTGCGGAATTGTGGGCGCGATCGCCGATCGCGACGTGGTGCCAGTACTCATCGAAGGACTGAAGCGGCTGGAATATCGGGGCTACGATTCGGCGGGCATTGCGGTGGTCGACCAGCAGGACGTGCGTCGCGTGCGCCGCACCGGCCGCGTGGCCGAAATGGAGGGCGCCGCCGCTGCCGAGGGCTTCAACGCGAGCCTGGGCATCGGCCACACACGCTGGGCGACCCACGGTGGCGTCACCGAGGCCAATGCGCATCCGCACATCAGCCACGGCGTGGCGCTGGTGCACAACGGCATCATCGAGAACCACGAAGAGCAGCGCGAGAAGTTGCGCGCGCTCGGCTATGTGTTCGAGTCGCAAACCGATACCGAAGTCATCGCGCACCTGATGCACCACCACCTCAAGGGCGGCGACGACCTGCTGACCGCGCTGCAGCGCACGGTGAAGGAACTGACCGGCGCCTACGCGTTGGCCGTGGTGAGCCGCAAGGAACCCGAGCGCATGGTGTGCGCGCGCATGGGCTGCCCGCTGCTCATCGGCCTGGGCGAGGGCGAGAACTTCATCGCCTCCGACGTATCCGCGATCATCCAGGCCACCCGCCGCGTGATCTTCCTCGAGGAAGGCGATACCGCCGAAGTCACCCGCCAGTCGGTACGCGTGTTCGACGGCAAGGACCAGCCCATCGAGCGCGACGTGCACGTGTCCGACGTGTCGCTGGCCTCGCTGGAGCTGGGCCCGTACCGCCACTTCATGCAGAAGGAAATCCACGAACAGCCGCGCGCGATCGCCGACACCATCGAGGCGGTCATCGACGGCGGCTTCTCGCCCACCCTGTTCGGCGCGAACGCCGAAGCGGCGTTGAAAGACATCGAGGGCGTGCAGATTCTCGCCTGCGGCACCAGCTACTACGCCGGCATGACCGCGCGCTATTGGCTGGAAGCCATCGCCGGCGTGCCATGCAACGTCGAGATCGCCAGCGAATACCGCTATCGTGCCGCGTACGCGAACCCCAAGCACCTGATCGTCACCATTTCGCAGTCGGGCGAAACGCTGGACACGATGGAGGCGCTGAAGTACGCCAAGTCGTTGGGCCACCAGCACACGTTGTCGATCTGCAACGTGCCCGAGAGCGCCATCCCGCGCGCCAGCGAACTGGTCTGTTACACCCGCGCCGGCGCCGAGATCGGCGTGGCGTCGACGAAGGCCTTCACGACCCAGCTGGCGGCGCTGTTCCAGCTGACCGTCGTGCTGGGCAAGTTGCGCGGCAAGGTCACGCCGGAGCAGGAGGCCGACTACCTGGAACAGCTGCGCCACCTGCCGGGCAGCGTGCAGCACGCATTGAACCTGGAGCCGCAGATCGCCGCGTGGGCGGAGCGTTTCGCGCCGAAGTCCGACGCGTTGTTCCTCGGTCGCGGCCTGCATTACCCGATCGCGCTGGAAGGCGCGCTCAAGCTGAAGGAAATCTCCTACATCCACGCGGAAGCCTATCCGGCGGGTGAGTTGAAGCACGGGCCGCTGGCGCTGGTGGATGCGGACATGCCGGTAGTGGTGATCGCACCGAACGATGTCCTGCTGGAAAAAGTGAAATCCAACATGCAGGAAGTGCGCGCGCGCGGTGGCGAACTGTTCGTGTTCACCGACCAGGACAGCCATTTCAGCGAATCCGAGGGCGTGCACGTGATCCGCACGCCGCGCCATGTCGGTGTGCTCAGCCCCATCGTGCACACCATTCCGGTGCAGCTGCTGGCGTACCACACCGCGCTCGCGCGCGGCACCGACGTGGACAAGCCGCGCAACCTCGCCAAATCGGTGACGGTGGAATGACGGTTGTCGCGCCGCTGTAACAGTCGGCACCGACAATGGCGCCTGCAACGAGGATCCTCTCTCCTCCCGCGTTGCTCCAAAGCCCGGTCTCTGCCGGGCTTTGTGCTTTCTGGTTTCAGTCCGTCAGGCAGGGTGCGGGTGCGGCGTGGCGGGTATGTACGAGGCGGTCCGCCGCCACGGGTTCGCCGAGCAGGTAGCCCTGGTAGAAGTCGCAGCCCAGCTGCCGCAGCTGCTGTTGCTGGCCGGGCGTTTCGACCCCTTCGGCGACGACCTTGAGGTTTAGCGTGCGGCCCAGTGCCACGATCGACGCCACGATCGCCGCGTCGTCGGCGTTGGATTCCAACTCGCGGACGAAGGCGCGGTCGATCTTCAGCTCGGTGGCCGGCAAGCGCTTGAGATACAGCAGGCTGGAGTAGCCGGTACCGAAATCGTCGATGGAGATCCGCACGCCCATGCGCGTCAGTTCGTCGAGGATGCCGACGCTGGCGTCGGCATCGCGCATGGCGGTGGTCTCGGTGATCTCCAGGGTCAGGCGCGTCGGGTCCAGCGCATGCCGCGCCAACGTATCGCGTACCGTTTCCACCAGCGATGGCGAGGAGAACTGCAGCGGCGACAGGTTCACCGCGATGGTGGGCACATCGTGGCCGGCGTTGTCCCAGGCGTGCAGTTGCCGGCAGGCTTCGTCCAGCACCCATTCGCCCAGACTCAGGATCAGCCCGCTGCGCTCGGCCGCGGCGATGAATGCCCCCGGCGGCAGCAGCCCCATGTCCGGATGCTGCCAGCGCAGCAGGGCTTCCACGCCCGCCATGCGGTAGTCGGGTGCGGCAAACTTGGGCTGGTAATGCAGCACGAGCTCGTTGCGCTCCACTGCGCGACGCAGGTCGTTCAGCAGCTTCAGCTGCTGGTGCGCGCTGATGTTCATCGACGGCGCGAAGAACGTGTAGCCGTTCCGGCCGTTGTCCTTGGTGTGGTACATCGCGGCATCGGCGTGCGCCATCAGGTCGCGCTCGGTCATGCCGTCGGAGGGATACATGGCGATGCCGATGCTAGCGGTGACCTGCACGTCGATCCCCTGCGCCTGGATCGGCAGCGCCACCGCATCGAGGATGCGTTGTGCGACCACCGCGGCATCGTCCGGGTCGGTGGTGGGGGCGACCAGCACGAACTCATCGCCGCCGAGCCGCGACAGCGTGTCCTGGCTGCGCAGCAGGCCGCGGACGCGGGTGGCGACGTCGGCGAGCAGCAGGTCGCCGGCCTGGTGGCCGTAGGCATCGTTGACGCTCTTGAAGCCGTCGAGGTCCAGGAACATCACCGCCAGCGACTCCTGCTTGCGCTTGGCTTTCTCGATGGCCTGTTCGATGCGGTCCTGCAGCAGCACGCGGTTCGGCAGCTTCGTGAGCGGGTCGTGCAGCGCGGCCTGCACCAGTTCCTCATTGGCGCGCGCCAGCGAGATCGCGAGGTGGCGGGTGCGCAGGTGCATCTGCCGGTCCAGCACGGACACGATCAACGCGATGCCCATGATCGCCACGGTGGCCACCACCACCAGCACGGCCAGCCACTGCGTCGGCACACCACCATCGCGCGCCGCGCCGCACCAACTGTCGGCCGGGAAGCGGGCGGCGGCCATGCCGGTGTAGTGCATGCCGACGATGGCGAAGCCCATCACCACCGCGGCGATCAGGCGCATGCCGTGCCGGCGATGGCCACGACGCAGATGGAAGGCGATCCACAGTGCGGCACCGGAGGCGACCACCGCGATCACGATGGAAAGCGCGAACCACAGCGGGTCGTAGTCGATGCCGGGTTGCATGCGCAGCGCCGCCATGCCGATGTAGTGCATCACCGCGATGCCCGCGCCCATCAGCACGGCGCCGAGACACAGCAGGCGCACGGGCAGGTCCGGTCGCGACACCAGCCACAGGGCGAAGGCGGAGACGCCTACCGCCGCAAGCATCGAGTAGAGAGTGATGGCGAGGTCGTAGCCGAGCGGGATCGGCAGGTCGAACGCGAGCATGCCGACGAAATGCATCGACCAGATGCCCAGGCCCATCGCCATCGCGCCGCCCGCCAGCCACCAGCGCGCTGCGGAGGTGCCTTGCGTGGTCGTGACGCGGCCGGCCATGTCCAGCGCGGTGTAGGACGCCAGGATGGCGACCAGCAGCGAAAAGAGGACGAGGACCTCGTTGTAGGTTCCGGACATGGGGGACGCACCGATGCCCAGTGAGGGCTGTCGGAACCGTATCGGCCGCTACGCTTTGAACTTGAGCGCCGCGGCCGCCGCCGAGGCGACCGCGGGCAGGACCGGACGCCCGGTCAGACGCGCCCGAACACCAGGCTCGCGTTGGTGCCGCCGAAGCCGAAGCTGTTGGACATCACCGTATCCAGCGTCGCGTCGCGGCTCGCCTGCACGATGGGGAAGCCCGACGCACCTTCATCGAGCGTTTCGATGTTGGCCGAGCCCGCGATGAAGCCGTCGCGCATCATCAGCAGGCAATAGATGGCCTCGTGCACGCTGGCCGCGCCGAGTGAGTGACCGGACAACGCCTTGGTCGAGGAGATCGGCGGCAGGGTGTCGCCGAGCGCGGTGCGGATCGCGTCGAGTTCGATCACGTCGCCCAGCGGCGTCGAGGTGCCATGGGTGTTGAGGTAGTCCAGCGGCGCGGTGACGCCTTCCAGCGCCATCTGCATGCAGCGCACCGCGCCTTCGCCGGATGGCGCCACCATGTCGGCGCCGTCGGAGGTCACGCCGTAGCCGAGCAGTTCGGCATGGATGCGCGCGCCGCGCTTGACCGCATGGTCGTAGTCCTCGAGCACCAGCATGCCGCCGCCACCGGCGATGACGAAGCCGTCGCGGTCCGCGTCGTAAGGACGCGACGCGTGGGTCGGGTCGTCGTTGCGCTTGCTCGACAGCGCGCCCATGGCGTCGAACATCATCGTCAGCGCCCAGTGCAGTTCCTCGCCACCGCCGGCGAAGACGATGTCCTGGCGGCCGGCGCGAATCAGGTCCGCCGCCGCGCCGATGCAGTGCGCGGAGGTCGCGCAGGCCGCGGAGATCGAATAGCTGACGCCCTTGATCTTGAAGGCGGTGGCCAGCGTCGCCGATACCGTCGAGCACATCGTGCGCGGGACCATGTACGGGCCGACCTTGCGAATGCCGCGCGCACGCAGCAGGTCGGCCGCTTCGATTTGCCACTCGGCCGAACCGCCGCCGGAACCGGCGATCAGACCGGTACGCGGCTGGCTGACCAGGGCCTCGTCCAGGCCGGCATCGGCGATCGCATCGCGCAGCGCGATGTGCGCGAACGCCGCGGCGTCGCCCATGAAGCGCTTCTGCTTGCGGTCGATCTGCGCATCGAGGTCGATCTCGGGCGCACCGCCGACCTGGCTGCGGAAGCCGAGCTCGGCGTACTGCGGGATATGGCGGATGCCGGAGCGGCCTTCGCGCAACGCGGCCGACACGGTGTCCGCGTCGTTGCCCAGGCAGGACGTGATGCCCAGGCCGGTGATGACGACACGGCGCATCAGAAGCTCTCCGTCGACGTGAACAAGCCCACGCGCAGATCGCGCGCGGTGTAGATCTCGCGGCCATCGACCAGCATGCGGCCATCGGCCACCGCCAGCACCAGCTTGCGATTGACCACGCGGCTGATGTCGATCTCGTAGCTCACGCGCTTGGCCGTGGGGAGTACCTGGCCGGTGAACTTCACTTCGCCGGAACCCAGTGCGCGGCCGCGGCCGGGCGCGCCGATCCACGTCAGGAAGAAGCCGGTCAGCTGCCACATCGCATCCAGGCCCAGGCAGCCGGGCATCACCGGATCGCCGAGGAAGTGGCACTGGAAAAACCACAGGTCCGGATGGATATCGAGTTCGGCGCGCACCATGCCCTTGCCATGCGTACCGCCGTCCTGGCGGATCTCGGTGATGCGGTCGAACATCAGCATCGGGTCGTTCGGGAGACGGCCGCTGTCGGGGCCGAAGAGTTCACCGCGCGCGCTGGCCAGCAGCTGTTCGCGCGAGAAGGAAGCGGGGGCGTTCATTGCGTCGTCCGTTCTGCGAAGGCGCAAATAATGCACACATGTGCATACGCTTGTCTTGATGCAAATCAACCAGGTTTTTCCATACGCCGGCGTACCATTGCGGAAGTGCAATTGCGGCAAGGGTTTCACGCGATCCGCCCGCATCTCCACACGCGTGCGTATCCAACGTGCACGCATCCATGCGATCGCGTACGGCCGCCGATATCATCGCGTGATGCGCAAGATCATCCACATCGACATGGACGCCTTCTACGCGTCGGTGGAGCAGCGCGACGATCCGTCGCTGCGCGGGCGACCGGTGGTCGTGGCGTGGCGCGGCGAGCGCTCGGTGGTGTGCGCGGCGTCCTACGAAGCGCGCGTGTTCGGCGTGCGCTCGGCGATGCCGGCGGTGCGAGCGGAGCGTTTGTGCCCGCAGGCGGTGTTCGTGCCGCCCGATTTCATCCGCTACAAAGCGGTGTCGCGGCAGGTGCGCGAGATCTTCTTTCGTCACACCGACCTGGTCGAACCGCTCTCGCTGGACGAGGCCTACCTCGACGTCACCGCGCCGAAGACCGACCTGCCGACAGCCACCGCCGTGGCGGAAACCATCCGCGCGCAGATCCGCGAAGAAACGCAGCTCACCGCGTCGGCCGGCGTGGCACCCAACAAGTTCCTTGCCAAGATCGCCTCGGACTGGCGCAAGCCGGATGGCCAGTTCGTCCTGCGCCCGCACCAGGTGGAAGCATTCCTGACGCCGCTGCCGGTGGAGCGCATCCCGGGCGTCGGCAAGGTGATGCAGGGGCGCTTGAATGCGGATGGCATCCACACCGTCGGCGACCTGCGCCTGCACGCGCAGCACGAACTGGAAGCGCGCTACGGCAGCTTCGGCGGCAGCCTGTACCGGCGCGCGCGCGGTATCGACGAACGGCCCGTGGAGCCCGACCAGCCCGTGCAATCGATCTCCTCCGAAGACACCTTCGCCACCGACCTGCTGTTGTCGGAACTGGAGCCGCACATCGTCCGCATCGCGGAAAAGGCGTGGCAGGCCAGCCGCAAGACCGAGCGCGTGGGCCGCACGGTGGTGCTGAAGCTGAAGACCGCACAGTTCCGCATCCTCACCCGCAGCTTCACGCCGGAATCGCCGCCATCCTCCGCGCAGGAATTCATCGATATCGCCCTGGCGCTGCGCGAACGCGTCGACCTGCCGGGCGCCACCCGCTACCGGCTGGTGGGCGTGGGGCTGTCGGGCTTCCGGGATCGGGATGAGATGGCGACCCAACCGGGCTTGTTCGACGGAGCGGAGTTGGCTGCCGGTTGAGCCAGAAAAAAGCCCGGCAATGCCGGGCTTCTTCCTGTTGCGTGCCGCCGTCGAATCACTCGGCCGGCTGGTAGCGCAAGCTCAGGCCGTAGGTGCGGCCGGCCTGGTTGTACCAGGCGACGGTTTCGTACTCGCGATCGAATACGTTGCCCACCTTCGCCTGCAGCGTCCATGCCGGTGCGATGGCGTACTCCAGGCGCAGATCCAGCGTGCTGTAGCCGCCCAGGCGGACGGTGTTAGCCAGGTTGTCGTAGCGCTCACCCGCGGCGTTGAACGTCACGCCGGTACGGAACGCGCCGAACGCGCGGTCCACGTCGATGCGCGCGGTGTTGCGCGGACGGCGTGCCAGCAGGTTGTCGTCGTTGAAGCCGGCCGACCGATTGCGTGGATCGGTGTGGCTCAGCTGGGTGGCGACGTCGAAGCCTGCGACCGCGAAGTCGACGGTGAACTCCGCGCCGCGGATGCGGGCTTCGTCGATGTTGTTGGGCAGGAAGATCGCCGCGTCGTAGGAGATCAGCTGGTCAACTTTGTTCTGGTAGACGTTGAACGTCCAGTTCCAGGTGTCCGCGTACTGCGCGATGCCGAGGTTGACGCTCTCGGACTCTTCCGGCTTCAGGTCCGGATTGCCGAAGAACGGGTAGTAAAGGTCGTTGAAGCTCGGCGCCTTGAAGCCGGTGGCCACGCTGGCGGTCAGCTTCAGGCCGTTACCGAAGCCGAACCCGTAGCCCAGGCTACCGGTGGTGTGGTTGCCGAACTGCTCGTTGTCGTCGTTGCGGACGCTGGCCTGCAGCTGGTGCGCGCCGAAGCGGCCCTGGTATTCGACGAAGCCGGCCAGGTTGTCGCGCTGGGTGATGTCGAAGGCGGTGGCGCTTTCCACGTTGTCGTCCTGCCAGTCGATGCCGGCGGTCAGCAGCTGGTTGGCGGCCACGGCGAAGTCGCCCTGCGCCGACGCCACGTAGCGACGCGTCTCGAAGTAACCGGACGGCACGTCATCGTGGAAGTCGTCGGACTTGTCGTCGTTGCGGCCCAGGCTCAGCAGCAGGTTGACCTTGTCGCTCGGCGCGTAGCGCAGCTTGGTGCCCAACACCTGCTGCACGGTTTCGGAGCGGTTGGTGAAGCTGCCGTCGAACTCGCTCTCGCCATCGGCGCGCAGCGCGTTGGCTTCCAGCGTCAGCGTATCGGTGAACGAGTAACCGCCGCGCAGGTTGGCCGAAGTGTTGCGGTAGCCGTCGCGGTCGGGTTCGTCGGCGAAGCAGCCGGCGCCGAACGGGTTCGCGGCATCCCCGCTGGTGCCGCGGCAGGCATTGAAGCCGTCGGTGCGCGTGTACGCCACGTCGGCGCCGAACCAGCCGCGGCCGATGCCGCCGCCGATACCGGCACTGGCTTCACGCGTGCTATCGCTCCCCACGCCGATGCGGAAGTTCGGCCGCACCTTGCCGGTGTTGCGGCGGGTGAACACCTGGATCACGCCGCCGATGGCTTCGGAGCCCCACAGGCTCGAGCGCGGACCGCGCACGATTTCGACGCGATCGATCTGGTCGATCGGCAGGTCCTGCAATGCCGGCAGGCCGGCGGTCGCCGAGCCCATGCGCACGCCATCCACGAGCACCAGCACGTGGTCGGATTCGGCGCCGCGCAGATTGAGCGTGGTGATCTTGCCTGCACCGCCCTGGTTGGCGATCGAGATGCCGGCGCGTCCCTGCAGGAGTTCGCCCAGCGAGCGCGCCTGGCTGCGCTGGATTGCGTCGCGGCCAATCACCTCTGCTGGGACCAGGCTGTCTTCGATGGACACCTCGGTACGCGTGCCCGAGACGACGATTTCGTCGAGGTTGGTGGCGTCCTGCGCCTGCGCCGCGATCGGCAGCGCCATCGCGACCGCGAGGGCCAGCAGGGAAGGGGAGGAAAAAGTACGGCTCTGCATCGGAACAACTCCATCGCGCGCCCCGCGCGCATTCTTCGGCGTGGAGTCGCGATGGAAAGGGGTGCGGAGCGGACAGCGCAGGCGAAGCGGCGCGGCACGCCGCGACGCCCTCCGCATCGCAACCAGTGGACTCCCAGGCCGGTCTCCGGGCTTGCGAACGAGTGCAGGGCACTCCGCCGTGGCGCCTTCCCATGCGTCGTGGACGCACAGTGGCCGATGCCGCGGCTGTCTTCGCCTACCGTTGCGGGGGCAGCGCCGGAATGCCGCCGTGGGGCGGGTCACCGGCTTCCCGTTTCAACCCGGCACGAGGCGCGGGTCACCTGAAAGCGCGCGCAGTATACGGGAAGCGCTCGCGTCGCCGTCAGGCCACGCGGTCACTCCAGGCGATCAGTCGTCGCCGCGCGAGTCAAACAGGTTCAGGGACGGGCCCGTGTCTTCTTCCTGCTCGGTGTGGGTCGTCGTCACCGGGCCAGCCGCGGGGCGGCCACGTGGCGGCGGCAGCAGGGCCGCGGCCGCGTCGTAGGCCACCAGCAGTTCGCCGCGGCGTGCTTCCGGCAACTGCTGCCAGTGGCAATCCAGCAGCGCGCCTTCCAGCGCGTACAGCAGGTTGAGGCTGGGGCGGAACCCCGCACGCTTGACCCGGATGAAGGCCTCGACCGCGCCGACCGACTCCAGGTCCTCCTGCGTGCGCAGGCCGACCTGGCGGAGCCAGGCGGCGGACTTGGGGCCGATGTTGCGCAGCTTGGTGCCTGTCATGTCAGTGAATCCAGGAAAATGGCGGCGATGCGTTCCATGCCTTCCTGGTCGTCCGCATCGAACCGGGCCAGGCGAGGGCTGTCCAGGTCGAGCACGCCGACGAGTTCGCCCCCTTTCACCAGCGGGACCACCAATTCCGAGCGCGATGCGGAATCGCAGGCGATGTGGCCCGGGAAGGCGTCCACATCGTCCACGCGCTGGGTCTGGCGGGTGCGTGCGGCGGCTCCGCAGACCCCCTTGTCCAACGGGATCCGCACGCAGGCTGGTAAGCCTTGGAACGGACCGACCACCAATTCCCGGCCATCGAAGAAGTAAAAGCCCACCCAGTTGAAGTCCGGAAGGGCGTGGTAGACCAGCGCGGCCAGGTTGGCGGCATTGGCGATCCGGTCCGGTTCGCCGGCCAGCAGGGCGCGCGCCTGTTCGACCAGCTGCGCGTATTGTTCCGGCTTGCTGCCGGTGAGCGTTTGGGAGGCGAATGACATGCGGTCGATTCTACCCCCGGCCCCTCGCGACGGCCCGATATGATGCATTCCATCGGCAGGCCTGACGGGGAGACGGGTGGGCATGAGCGCAGGTGACGACGAGGCCAGCTGGCGCGGCCATGGGGTGACGAGGCTTGAGGCGTTCGTGGATGCGGCCTTCGCATTCGCGGTCACGCTGCTGGTGATCTCGGTGGATCGCATCCCGGACAGCATCGGCGCGCTGCTGCAGGCGCTGAAGAACGTGCCGGCGTTCGCTGCCAGCTTCGCGATGGTGGCGATGTTCTGGTACGCGCACGTGCGCTGGAGCCGGCGCTACCGCCTCGGTAGCGTGCCGGCCACCTTGCTCAGCCTGCTGCTGGTGTTCCTGGTGCTGGTCTACGTATATCCGCTGCGCCTGCTGCTGGGCACCTTCTTCGCGTGGATCACCGGCGGCTGGCTGCCGATGCCGCTGAACGACGCCAACGGGGCGCGTCCGCTCGCCTTCATGTTCACCTTTTACGGATTGGCGTTCGCGTCGATGTCGGCGTGCATCGGCGGCTTGTACGCGTTGGCCTGGCGCGCGCGCGCGCGCCAGGGACTGGATGGCGAGGCCGCCGCCAACGCCGCGGGCGAGTTCGCCTCGCATGCGTATTTCGTCCTGGTCGGGCTGCTGTCGGTGCTGATCGCCAGCCTGCTGACCGAAGACTCGCGCTCGTGGCAGGTCGCGCTGCCAGGCAGCGTGTACTTCCTGCTCTCGTTCACCGGCCTGCTCCACGTGGCGGGACAGCGCTGGGGCGCACGCCGCTGGCCGGCGCGCGCGGAGGATTGAGGCGATGGACAGGCTGTTCGTCACCGGCACCGATACCGGCGTGGGCAAGACCGTCGCCAGCGCCGCGCTGCTGCATGCGTTCCGTGCGCGTGGCCTGCGTGCGGTGGGCATGAAGCCAGTCGCCAGCGGCTGCGAACGCACCCCCGAAGGCTGGCGCAATGAAGATGCGCTGGCGCTGCAGGCGGCCAGCGATCCAGTACCGCCGTACGAGGACGTCAATCCCTATGCCTTGCCCGCGCCGCTGGCACCGGAGATCGCCGCACGCGATGCCGGCGTGGACGTGCAACTGGGTGTGCTGGTGTCCGCGTTCGAACGGCTGCATCCGCTGGCCGACATGGTGCTGGTGGAAGGTGTCGGCGGTTGGGCCGCACCGCTGACCGCCACGCTCGACCAGCGGCACCTGGTCGAACAGCTACGCCTGCCGGTGGTGCTGGTGGTCGGCATGCGCCTGGGTTGCATCAACCATGCGCGGCTCAGCGCGCGCGCGATCCAGGACGACGGCGCGCGGCTGGTGGGTTGGATCGCGAACGAAGTAGACCCCGACATGGCGCGCCGCGATGAAAACTTCGCCCTGCTGTCGGCGCGCATGCCCGTGCCGTGCTGGGGACGGTTGCCGCATGCCCCGGGCGCGCAGGCCCAGGCGCTGGCGGCGTCCCTCGCGTTGCCCTGATCTCGGGCAATAAAAAACCCGGCAGCGTGGGGGCTGCCGGGTCGGGTTTGCGCGGAGGGAGGGGAGGGCCGCGCAATAACCGGTTGAAGCGGGCTTACTTGGCCTTCGCGGCCTTGGTCGCCTTGGCCACGGAGGCCTGGACGTTGTCGGTCGCGGTTTCGAACTGGGTCTTCACCAGCTGGCCAAAGGCTTCGCCGGTCTTCAGGCTCAGGCCGAACACTTCCTGGCTGGCGGCGACGACGCGCTCGGCGTTGTCCTTGGCGACCTGCAGGCCCTTCGGCCACAGGTTCTTGTAACCGTCGAGGTCACGGGTCTCGGCCAGCTCGCCAAAGAAGGCGGTGGTGGCGTCGACGTTCTTTTCGAAGGTCTTCAGCTGCACGCCGAACACCGTCTCGGCGCTTTCCAGGGCCAGGCGGTTCGCACGGGCCGCAGCGGCCGCGAACTGGTGCGTGAACTGGCTGAAGCTTTCGTTGAATTGCGTGGTCATGGCGTGCTCCTAAAAGGGGATTTCCATCTGTTGCGCCGCAGCATAGAGGGATCTATGTTGCAGCGCAATAACCGGCGTATGGAAATCCGACGAACGGTCAGGAGCCGTTAAAAATCAAACGCTTGTATGGAGTGGTCTGGAACCGGTTCCAGCGCTCAGGGGCCGGTATAGCGGCAGCCGGAGGTGCAGGTTTCATGCACCACGACGGCGCTCAGCAGCGGCAGCGCCGGCTTGGTCTGGTCCCAGATCCACGTGGCCAGCTGCTCGCTGGTGGGGTTGTCCAAGCCCGGGATGTCGTTGAGGTAGTGATGGTCCAGCCGGTCGTAGATCGGCTTGAAGGCCGCCTTCACGTCAGCGAAGTCCATCACCCAGCCGGCGCGCGGGTCGATCGGCCCGGACAGGTGCAGCTCGATGCGGAACGAATGGCCATGCAGGCGCGCGCACTTGTGGCCGTCCGGTACGTGCGGCAGGCGGTGTGCGGCTTCGACGGTGAAGACCTTGAAGATGTCCATGCGGCGGATCCTGGAGCGTGGAAGCGCGCGGCACCG
This sequence comes from Pseudoxanthomonas sp. YR558, assembly GCF_900116385.1. Lineage (NCBI taxonomy): Bacteria > Pseudomonadati > Pseudomonadota > Gammaproteobacteria > Lysobacterales > Lysobacteraceae > Pseudoxanthomonas > Pseudoxanthomonas sp. YR558. The sequence goes on from NZ_FPCI01000002.1 coordinate 181,699, forward strand.
GCGAGGGTGCCGCGCGCAGGGTGCAGCTTAGCGGGCCGGGCGCGACTGGCCCTGGCGGGCGCCACCGGGGCGACCGTCGCGACGCTGGCCGCCGTGCTTCTTCGGGCCGGCATGCGCGTGCCGCGGCGCATCGCCGTGCGGGCGACGCGCGTGCTTCTGCGGACCGTTGCGGCGTGGGGTGCGCTCGCCGCCCGGCAGGTCGGCCTTGCCCGGCGCGCTGTTGCCCCAGCGGATCGGCGTCTGCGGCTCGAAGCCCGGCACGTCGCGCAGGTCCACGTCGCGGCCCAGCATGCGCACGATGGCGCGCAGGTACTTCGCTTCATCCTGTGCCACCAGCGAGATCGCTTCGCCGGTCGAGCCGTTGCGGCCGGTACGGCCGATGCGGTGCACGTAGTCCTCGGCCACCATCGGCAGGTCGAAGTTGATCACCTGCGGCAGCTGGTCGATGTCGATGCCGCGGGCGGCGATATCGGTGGCGACCAACACGTTGATGCGGCCGGCCTTGAAGTCGCTGAGCGCGCGCTGGCGTGCACCCTGCGACTTGTTGCCGTGGATCGCCGCGGTCTTGATGCCGCTCTTGTCCAGGAACGTGGCCAGCTTGTCGCTGCCGTGCTTGGTGCGGGCGAACACCAGCGTCTGCACGCGGCTGTCCTTGGCCAGCAGGTGCAGCAGCAGGTCGCGCTTGCGGCTGCCATCGACCGGATGCACGCGGTGGGTGATGGTCTCGGCCACCGTGTTCTTCGGCGTGACCTGGATCTGCTTCGGGTCGTGCATGAACTCCAGCGCCAACTCGCGGATCGGATCGGCGAAGGTCGCGGAGAACAGCATGGTCTGGCGGTTCTGGCGGGGCAGCTTGGCGAGGATGCGCTTGATCGACGGCAGGAAGCCCATGTCGAGCATGCGGTCGGCCTCGTCCAGCACCAGCACCTCGATGCCCGACAGGTCCACGCTGCGGCGCTCAAGGTGGTCGATCAGGCGACCCGGGCAGGCGATCACGAGATCCACGCCACGGCGCAGCGCGTCCAGCTGGTTGCCCATGCCAACGCCGCCGTAGATGGTGGTGCTGGGGATGCGCAGGTACTTGCCGTAGCCACGCAGGCTGTCGTGCACCTGCACGGCCAGCTCGCGGGTGGGGGTCAGCACCAGGGCGCGCGGCTTGCGCGGGCCGCCCCGCTGGACTTCCTGCGGGGTGGTGGCCAGGTACTGGATGAGCGGCAGGCCGAACGCGGCGGTCTTGCCGGTGCCGGTCTGGGCGCCCGCCAGCAGATCGTGGCCGGCGAGGGCCAGCGGAATAGCCTGTTCCTGGATGGGAGTGGGCTGGGTGTAGCCCTGTTCGTCCAGCGCGCGCAGCAGGGCGGGCGCCAGGCCCAAGGTTTCAAACGTCATTGTCGAAGCTCCAAAGCCGGTCGGCCGGACGCGCGCGCAACACCGGCACGAGAGCGTGCGGCGGCATGGAACGCGCGGAATGCGGCAAGATCGTGACTCGAAGCGTTCCCTGAAACCGCGCTGCGAGAAGGGGTGCGGAGGCGCCAAAACGGCGCTACCGAGCTTGCGCAACGAAAGAAGTCGGAGCGGGGCGGGCGCGGGAATTCGCGGGGAATTCCCTGCGCCGGCGGACCATCGGGGAAACGAACGGCCGCAGGCAAGCGGCGCGCACTGTACCCGAATCCGCGCCTGAATGGGGGAATCCACGCTGAAAGAGGGTGCTGCGACCGATTGTCGCAGTACGGAAATCAAGGGTTTGCGGGCGTATCATGGCCCGTGAAGACCCACGTAGCCGACCGCCATGAGCCTTCGCATCCTCCGCCAGAACGACGCCCCGGTGCCCGGTTCAGGGACCGGCGACGCCGTGGTCTGCCAGGCCGCGCGCGGCTGCAGCGGCTGCCTGGTCCGGCATCTGGCTGTCTGTGCGGCGCTGCCGGTGCAGAAGGCCCAGGTCATGGAATCGCTGGCCGATGACGTCCGCCTGGTGGCCGGCGAGGCGCTGGTGCGCGAAGGCGAACCCCGCCGTGGCGTGTTCACGGTGACCAAGGGCGCCCTGCGCCGGATCCGCCTGCTGCCGGATGGTCGTCGCCTGGTCGCCGGCTTCCTGATGCCGGGCGATTTCATTGGTTTCAGTGGCACCTCGCACTACCGGCACACCATCGAGTCGATCACCGACAGTACCCTGTGCGAGTTCTCGATGGCCGACATGCGCAGCCTGTGCAACGACCATCCCGAACTCGAGCGCGAACTGCTCGAGCGGGCCTGCGTGGAACTGGACGCCACCCGCAGCAATCTGATGTCGCTCGCGCGCCTGAACCCGATGGAGCGGTTGGCCGGCTTCCTCGTCGACATGGCACAGCGCCGCCGCCGCCAGGGCCAGGACGACACCGAAGTGATCCTGCCGATGACGCGCACCGACATCGCGGACTACCTGGGCCTGACCGTGGAAACCGTCAGCCGCAGCTTCACCCGCCTGCGCCAGGAAGGCAGCATCGCCACCGACGATCCGCACCATGTACGCCTGCTCAACCGCGCGCGCCTGGACGCCTTGGCCGAAGCACGGGCCTGAGACTCTGCTTTTTGTAGGAGCGACGTCAGTCGCGACCGCACGCCGCACTTGCAAAGACATGCATCGCGCACGCGGAACTCATACCTTCATCGCGCGATCCGTCCGTGCAAAGGTACTTCATTCTTGCGGTCGCGACTGACGTCGCTCCTACAAGGGTCCGGCCTCCCTGAGCAGCTTCCCGTCCTGCAACCTGTAGCGTGCATCCGCCACGCCGTCCGGTAACACGGCATGGCTGATGATCAGCGCGCTGCGTCCATGCGCGGCATCCGCGAAATCGCGCATCAGCGCGTCGGCGGTGTCCTGGTCCAGGCCTTCGGTGGGTTCATCGAGCAGCAGTAGCGGCGCGTCACGCAACAGCGCGCGCGCCAGCGCCAGCCGGCGCGCCTGTCCGACGGACAGCGTGGCCCCGTTCTCGCCGACCCACGCGTCGAGTCCATCGGTCAGGCCGCGGACGTGCGTATCCAGATGCACCTGGGTGAGGACGGACCACATGCGCGCGTCGTCGGCGTGCGGATCACCGAGCCGGAGGTTCTCGCGCACGGTGCCCGAGAACACTGGCGCGTCCTGCGGCAGCCATGCGATGCGCGCATGCCAGTCCGCGGATGCCAGCGCGCGCAGGTCGATGCCGCCGAACGAGACCTCGCCGTTCTGCGGTTCGCACAGCCCGAGCACCAGCGCCACGAGCGACGATTTCCCCGCGCCGCTGTCGCCGGCGATGAGCACGTGCTCGCCGGGTTCGACGCGCAAGGTCGCGTGGTCGAGTACGTGGCGCGACGTGCCCGGCCAGGCGAACGTCACCTCGTGCAGCACGAGCGCGCCGTGTGCCGCAGCCCGTTGCGTGCCGACACCGACGTGCGTTCCCGGTGCTTCGACCACCTCTTCCAGTCGTCGCGCGGCGATGGCGGCTGCATGCCATGCCTGCCAGGCGGGCGCGATGGCGCTGCAGGCCTCGAGGACCGCGACCGTCATGAAGAACAGGCCGCCGGCGAGCGCGGCATCGAGCCGTCCCGCGTCTACCGCCGACAGCAGCAACCACAACATCGCGGGCAGCCCGCATGCGGCCACCAGCGCCTGCAGCAGCGTGGCATCGGCGAGCCGGCGACGGCGCAGGCCGTCCCAGTGCGCGACATCGCGACCGCGCGCGTCCAGCGCTTGCAGCCAAGCCGATGTCGCCTCCATCGCTGCGAGATCCACCTGGCCCTCGATGCCTTCCTGCACGCCGGCCCGCAGTCGCATGCGCGCGTCGGCGCGGGCATCTTCGAGTGCGGCCGCGCGACGGACCGACCACCAGGGCGCCGCCACGCCGAGCAGCAACAGCACCACCAGCAACACACCACCTGCCGAGGGAAGGATGCTTGCTGCGATGCCTACCGCCAGCGCGCACAGCGCCAGCACGGCGAGCAGGGGGCCGACGGCGCGGACGAGCCGTCCGTCCACCGCCTCGATGTCGGCCAGCAATCGCGTGACCAGCTCGCCGACGCGATGGTGGCCGAGCCCCAGCGGCGCCCGCGGCAATGCGCGTCGGAAGAACCACACCCGCAGGTCGCGCGCGATGCGCAACGTGGCGTCGTGGCCCACCAGCTTTTCCGCATACCGCGACAGGATGCGCACGAAGGTCAGCGCGCGGATGCCGGCGGACGGACCGAAGAAGTTGAAGCCGAGCGCGCCGACACCTGCCAACGCAGCGGCGGTCAGGAAATGCCCCGAGACCGCAAGCAATGCAGTGCCCGCCAGCAACGTCAGCAGCAGCAGGACCACGGCCAACGTCGCCAGACGGCGATGGACGCGAAGGACATCACGCAGGCGAGGCTCCTGTGCGCTCAAGCGCCGTCCTCCGTCGTGCTCAATCGGCCATCGCGCAAGTGCCATACCGTCGTCATGGCTGCCATCGCGGCCGCGCTGTGCGTCGCCATCACCACGCAGCGACCTTCCGCGAAGCGCACGATCGCCTGCAACACGGCCGCTTCGGTGTCCGGGTCGAGGAAAGCGGTGGGCTCGTCGAGCAGCAGCACGTCCGGTGAGCGAAGGAACACGCGTGCCAACGCCACGCGCCTCGCTTCGCCTCCCGACAATCCGAATCCACGCTCGCCGATCACGGTGTCCAGTCCGTCCGGCAGCCGGTCGGCGAAGCGCAGCACCTGGGCGGCATCCGCAGCGGCGCGCAGTTCCTCGTCGCTCGCCTCAGGCCTGGCCATCCGCAGGTTGTCGCGCAGGCTGCCGGCGAACAGGAACGGGCGCTGCGGCGCGTAACCGATGCGCAGGCCATTCGTGTGGATCAGCTCGCCTGCGGTCGGCGGCATGAGATCCGCGAGGACATCGAGCAAGGTGCTCTTGCCGCCACCGCTGGGGCCGATGAGTGCCACGCGCTGCCCGCGGTGCAAGGCAATGTCAGCGGCTTGCACGGCATCGCGCGTTGCACCGGCGTGCCGCACCGTCACGCCGCGTGCCACGACGAGCGGTGCTAAAGGAGCGTTGAGCGGCGGGATCGGTTTGGAAGACGAATGCGCCGGCGTATCGAGCAGGGTCGCGAGCTCCTCCATGGTCGCGCGCGCACCGGCGCGGTCGTGGTAATGCGTGGCGAGCCGGCGCAACGGCGCGTAGAACTCCGGCGCGAGCAGCAGGCAGAACACGCCCGCGCCGAGCGTGAGCGGCGCGCTGCGCAGGTCGAGCATGCCGAGATAGCTCAGGCCCAGGTACAGCGCGATCATCGCTACGCTGAGCGAGGCGAAGAATTCCAGCACCGCCGACGACAGGAAGGCGATGCGCAGCACGCGCAGGCTGCGCACGCGCAATTCCTCGGCGGCCGCGCGGATACCTTGCAGCTCCGCCTCGCCTTGCCCGTAGACGCGGATCAGCCCCAGCCCGCGCAGGCGGTCGGCGAAGTGGCCGCCCATCCGCGCCAATGCCTGTAACTGGCGACGGCTGGCGGCTTCGGCGCCCCAACCGACCAGCATCATGAAGACCGGCACCAGCGGCATCGTCAGCAGCAGGATCAGGCCGACGGTGCGATCCACCGCGAACACGGCCAGCAGGATGGCCAGCGGAACGCCGACGACTTCCGCCCGCACCGGGACGAAGCCGCCGTAGTAGCCCTCGACGGCATCGACGTGCGTGCCCAGGTGTTCGGCCAGCGCACCGCTCTGCTGCGTGCGCGTCCACGCCGGACCGCGCGACACCACGGCGCGTGCGAGGTGGGTGCGCAGGGCGATGCGGATGCGTTCCACCGCCTGGTCTGCCCAGCGCCGCCCTGCCCAGGCGAGCAGCGCGCGCGCGACGAGCACGGCGAGCAACGCGGCGAGCAACGGCGACTGCGCCGCCACCGATTCGCCGGCGACGAAGACGCGCTGGATGCACAGGGCGATCAAGGCCGCCTGCGGTACCAGCAGTACGCCGGCCAGCACGGCGCAGGTGCTGGCGCCGCGCAAGGGCAGCGCGGCGTCGCGGCCCAGCGCTTTCAGCCGCAGCGCGGCGGCCGGCGCCTGATCGGTGGCAGTCCCCGTCATGCCGGCAAGGGCTGGCAGCCCAGTGCGGCGAGGATGCCGTGCAGCGCGGGATGCTGCATCAGCCACGGCGAGGCGATGGTCAGCACGCCCGCGGCGAGCACGAAGCCCGCGGCGACGCGACGGAAGGCCGGTTGCTGCCAACGTCGGCCGAGGCGTGCACCGGACCATGTCAGCGTCACCATCATCGGCAGCGTGCCGAGGCCGAAGGCCGCCATCGTCAACGCGGCATCGCGCGCATTCGCCTGCAGCCACGCGACCGTCAGCAGGCTGAGGCTCAGTCCGCACGGCAGCCAGCCCCACAGCGCACCCGCGGCGAGGCGACGTGGCAGCGTATCCGCAGGCAGCACGCGCGCATGCAGCGGCCGCAACACCTGCCAGATCTTCGCGCCGGGACGTGCGAGGACATCGAGTCGCCCGCGCTGGTCGAGCAAGCGCAGCGCCAGCACCACCAGCGCGAGGCCCACCCCGATGCGCATCGCCAGTACGGCGGTGTCATGGCGCGCCAACGACAACAAGCCGCCGCCGAACGCGCCGACCAGTGCACCGGCCAGCGCGTAACCGCCCACGCGGCCCAGGTTCAACTGCAGCGCCTCGCGCCAGCCCTGGCGGGCCGCCATCGCCGAGAACCCGGTGGCGATGCCACCGCACATCACCGCGCAGTGCGTGCTGCCCACCAGCCCCGCGAGCAGCGCGGCGAGCAGGACGGGAACATCAGGCCCCATCGTCGCCTTCGCGCGGGGATGGAACAGCGGGCGCGACCGGGCGTGGCGGTGCGTCGTCGAGGATGTCGAGCGCCGGCGTATCGAGGTCGTCGAACTGGCCCTTGCGCACGGCCCAGGCGAACGCGGCGATGGCCAGCCCCAACAGGAGCAGGCTGATCGGCAACAGCATCAGCAGGATGTTCATGCGGCGAGTCTCCGGTCGTCGCGCGCCAAGCGCAGCGCATTGACGGTCACTGCCAGCGAGGATACCGCCATGCCGAGTGCAGCGATCCACGGCGTGACCAGGCCGGCCGCCGCCAGGGGCACGGCGAGCAGGTTGTAGCCGGCCGACCAAGCCAGATTCTGCTTCACCAGCTTGCGCGCCAGGCGCGCCACGCGCACCGCGTCGGCGATGCGCAGCAGCGAGGGGCCGGTGGCGACGAGGTCCGCCGCCTGTTGCGCGAGCGGTGCGCCTTCGCCCATCGCGATGGACACATCCGCGCCCGCCAGCACCGGCGCGTCGTTGAGGCCGTCGCCGACCATCGCGACGATGCGCCCTTCCTGTTGCAGCTGGCGCACGCGCGCCAGCTTGTCCTCAGGCGACTGGCGCGCGAGCGGCGACGCGATGCCGAGCGCATGCGCCAGGCGCTGCACGGCACCGTCACTGTCGCCGCTGGCCAGGTGCAGCTGCAAGCCCTGCGCGCGCAATGCGTCGAGGGCGGCGGCTGCGTCCTCGCGGGGACGTTCGTTCAAGGTGAAGCGCGCCACGCCGTGCCTGCCATCGCCCAGCCAGAGCCCGCCGTCGTCCGCGCGTCCCGCCGCCCAGTCGGCCCGGCCGAAGCGCCAGCGACGGCCATCCACCTCGCCTTCCACACCGTTTCCCGGATGCGCGACGACCGCCTGTGCCGCCGCGTGGCGGTCGACATCCGCGAACGCCGACGCGATCGGGTGGCCGCTGTCCTTCTCGAGTGCCGCGGCGATACGGGTTGCCGCATCGGCATCCACGCCGTTGAAGACTTCGACCGCCACGCGCGCCGGGCGACCATCGCTGAGGGTCCCGGTCTTGTCGAACACCATGTCGGTGGCGCGCGCCAGCGTGTCGAGCGCCTCAGGCTTTGTCGCCAGCACGCCGCAGCGCGCCAGCGCACCATGCGCCGCGGCCAGTACGGCCGGCACCGACAGCGACAGGGCGCAGGGGCAGCTGATCACGAGCAGCGCCAGCGTGACTTCGAACGCGCGCTCGGGCTGGTACATGCGCCAGCCCGCGTAGACGCACACGGCGAGCACCAACAGGCTGACCACGAAATGGCGGCCGACGCGGTCGGCCAGGTGCGCCATCGGGGGACGATGCCCCTGCGCGCGATCCACCAGCTCGGCGAGCTGCGACAACCGCGTGGCGGTGCCGGTGGCGGTGGCGCGCAACCGGGCGGGACGCTCGCGGCAGGTGGTGCCCGCATACACGGTGTCGCCGACGCGTCGTCGCACCGGGCGCGATTCGCCGGTCAGCAGCGCTTCTTCGAAGTCCGCGTCCTGGTCCAGCAGCACGCCGTCGGCCGGTACGCCGTCGCCGGCGGCCACGCAGACGGTGTCGCCGATGCGCAATGCGGAAGGCGGTACGGATTCGCGCGTGCCGTCCGCGCGTTCGCGGGTGGCGAAGACCGGCTGCGCCCGCGCCAGCGCGTCTACCTGCGCGGTAGCGACGTTGCGCGCGCGCTGTTCCAGCATGCGCGCGGCCAGCAGCAGGAAGACGAACATCACCGCCGCGTCGTACCAGACATGGGTGCCGCCGCGGATCGTTTCCGCCAGGCTGGCGAAGTAGGCCAGCAGCGTGGAGCCGGCGATCAGCGTGTCCATGCCGAGGTGGCGGGCGCGCAGTTCGCGCGCCATGCCGGCGAGGAACGGCCAGCCGCTGTAGAACACCACCGGCGTGCTGACCAGGAAGGTCAGCCAGCGGAACATGTCGCGCGTGGGCAGCGGCATCGTCGCATTGACGTCCAGGTACAACGCCTCGGCCAGCATCATCGCCTGCAGCGAACCCAGGCCGGCGACGCCCAGACGCAACAGCCAGCGCCGGCGTTCGGACAGGCGCGCCTGTTCGCGCGCATCGCCCGTGGCGAGGTAGGGCCGGTAGCCAAGCATCGCCAGACGCTCGAGCAGCGTGGACAACGTCGTGCGCGCAGGATCCCAACCGATCCGGATGCGCCCGGTGACGGCGTTCGCGGTGGTGTCGAGCACGCCGGCTTCGCGGGCGAGGGCGCGGTCGATCAGCCAGGCGCAGGCGGCGCAGCGCATGCCGTCGGTGAGCAGCACGATCTCGCGGCCGCCGTCGATCGCGCGGCTGTGTTCCTCGAGCAGTTCGGGCCGGTCCCAGCTGTCCAGGTCGCTGCGGGTGGCCTGCACGCGGTTGGCGGCTGCGCTGCGCAAGCGGTAGTAGCTGCCGAGATCGGCATCTTCGATCCACGCGGCGGCGGCGGCACAGCCGTCGCAACAGAACGCATGGCCGCCTTCGATCCGCGCCGTCGTGCCGTCGGCGACGGGTTCGCCACAGTGATGGCACCGCGCGACCGACATGTCCATGCGCGGGCGCTCAACCGCCCCCGTGCGAGGGAGCCAGGCGGACGGCCTGCGTGTCCTTCTGCAGCCGGCCACGGATGCGCCAGCTGCCGTCCTGCGGCGAGAGCTGCACGTTCCAGTCGTGCGCGGTGTCGACCTCGGCCGGTGCGCGCCAGCCGGTGGTGTCGCGGGCCAGCGGCAGGCTCACGTCCTGCGCTGCCTCGGTGGGATGGGCCAGCGTCAGCACCAGCGGCGACGTGCCGGCGAAATCGCCGGTCACCGCGGTCAGCTCGACGTGGTCGCCGCGCACCTGCACGATCGCGCTCAGCTTGCGCCGTGCGGCGTTGTCGTCGGGGCCGAGGTCGGTGGTCTGGATCTGCGAGACGCGCTGCACGTCGTCGATGACGGGATCGGCGCCACCGGCGCGCACGGCGGTGACGACCAGCCAGATGCCGGCAACGACCGACGCCAGGGGCAGGCCCCAGACCAGCCACACCATCGGCTCTTTCCAGAAGGGGCGGCCGGCGTCGGCGGAGGAAGATGTTTGCGTTGTCATTGGATAGGTCCGAAGTAGCTGCTTTCCACGGTCTTCTCGATGCCGGTATCGAGGTCGCGCACGGTGAAGGTCACCGGATGGCGTCCGCGCACGTCGTCTGTCGCAGTCGCGGTGACGGCCAGCGACAGTACTTCTTCCGGTGCGGCCTTCACGGTCAGGTCGCCATCGCGCAAGACGATGCCGGCGGCGGCGGAGGCCAGCGTCACCCGGTAGGTATGCGCCCGCTGGTCCTTGTTCACCAACTTGAGGGTGTAGCTGTTCTCGACCTGGCCACCGGCGACTTCGCGATACAGCGCGTTGCGATCGCGCAGGACTTCCGCGATCAGGACGTCGCGGTTGAACACGCCCCAACCCCACGCCGCCACCAGCGCCAGCAGGATGGCGCCATAAACGAAGATGCGCGGCCGCAGCACCTTCGACGGTTTGCCGTCGATGGCGTTCTGGGTGGTGTAGCGGATCAACCCCTTCGGGTAGCCCATCTTGTCCATCACGTCGTCGCAGGCGTCGATGCATGCACCGCAGGCGATGCATTCGTACTGCAGGCCGTTGCGGATATCGATGCCGGTCGGGCACACCTGCACGCAGATCGTGCAGTCGATGCAGTCACCCAGTTGTTCGGGGACGAACTTCGGCAGCGGCTCGATCACCGCGCCGGCACCGGCGAAGGTGATGGTGCCGTGCGCACCGAGGCGCTGGTCGGCGACGCTGGGATGCGCGGCGGCGCGCATCACGTAGTCGTAGGCGGTGGTGTTCTGCAGCAGGCCGCGCGCGCGTTCCAGCACGCTGCCCAGGCCGCGCTTGCGCGGGCCGCGCGGTTCGCCGCGCATCGGGTCGTAGGCGATGATCAGGGTGTTGCGGTCGAACATCGCCGCCTGGAAGCGCGCGTAGGGGCACATGTACTTGCAGACCTGCTCGCGCAGGAAGCCGGCGAAACCCCACGTGGCCAGCGCGTAGAAGAACACCCAGAAGGTTTCCCAGCCGCCCCAGGCGAACGGCCACAGGCGCGCGCCCAGGTCGGTGATGGGGGTGAAGAATCCGACGAAGGTGAAGCCCGTCCACAGCGCGAACACGGCCCACACCACGTGCTTGCCGCCCTTGCGCAGCAGCTTGTTCGCGCTCCAGGGCGCCGCATCCAGCTTCATGCGCGCGCTGCGGTCGCCTTCGGTCCAGCGTTCCATCCACAGGAACACTTCCGTCCATACCGTCTGCGGGCACGCGTAGCCGCACCACAGGCGGCCGGCGAGCGCGGTGAAGAAGAACAGCGCCATGGCCGCGATGATCAGCAGTACCGCCAGCAGCAGGAAATCCTGCGGCCAGAACACCAACCCGAAGACGTAGAACTTGCGCGCGGGCAGGTCGAACAGTACCGCCTGGCGGTCGTCCCACTTCAGCCACGGGAACACGTAGTACATGCCCAGCAGCCACCAGACGGCCGCCACGCGCAGGCGGTTGAGCGTGCCCGCCACGTCGCGCGGATACACCTTGCGTTCGCTGACGTAGAACGAGTTGCCCTGCGCATCGACCACATCCAGCGGGATGCGGCGCGTGCTGTCGGAGGCAGGGGAGGGAGGCGAGGCTGGCGTGGACATGGCAGTGTCTGTCTTGGCTGGCATCATGCTCGCGCCGCGCGGGCGCGCGAGGGAGCGACGGTTTGTCGCAGGCAGCGCTTGCTCAGTCCGGCGGCAGCGCGCGGTTGAAGCGACTCGCGGGGCGCAGCAGGATCCAGGTGAACAGACTGCTGGCGGCCGTGGCGAGCCAGAACGTGAAGAAACCCAGCGTGTAGCCGAGTTCGCGGCTGATCGCCAGGTCGGGGAAGGTCATGTCGCGCAGCGTCAGCGGGTCGACGAAGGCGAAGAACACCGTCGTCGCCACGCCGGCGGCGAAGAAGCTGGGCCAGAGCACCGCCCCGACACGCTGCGCGAGCGGTCGGGGCGGGTGGTCGAGGCGGGGCTCGGTGAAATCGGTCATTTCGCGCCGGCTGCCGCCTGACCGTCCTTGTGCGAGAGCGACCAGACGTACGACGCCACGAGACGTGCGCGGGTTTCGCCCAGTAGCTCGCGATGGGCGGGCATCACGCCATGGCGACCCTTGGTGATGGTGGTGCGCATGCTGTCCTTGCTGTTCCCGTACAACCAATAGTCGTCGGTCAGGTCGGGGGCACCCAATTCCTGGTTGCCCTTGCCATCCACGCCGTGGCACGCCACGCAGAGGCCATCGTACAGCGGCTTGCCCTGGGCGGCCATGAAGTTGTTGCTCATGCCTTCCTGCGGGTTGTTCAACACGTTGACGTAGGCGACGACGTAGTCGACCGCGTTTTCGCCGCCCATGTTGGTCAGCGCGGTGCCCCATTCCGGCATCACGCCTTCGCGACCGTCCAGCACCGTCTGCAGCACGAGGTCCGGCGTGCCGCCCCAATGCCAGATGGTGTCGGTGAGGTTGGGATAGCCGATGGCGCCCTGGCCCGACGAGCCATGGCAGGTGGCGCAGGTGTTGTTGAAGATCGAGCGGCCCAGTGCCAGCGCCTTCGGATCCTGGGCGAGCTGATCGATCGACTGTCCGGCGAAAGGCGCGAAGGTCGCTTCCAGTTTCTTGTCCTGCACCGCCTTCACTTCGTCGTGCTCGCCGGTGGAGGACCACTTCGCGTAGCCGGGCACCACGCCCAGGCCGCCGTACCAGGCGATGTAGCCGATGCTGAAGACGATGGTGATGTAGAAGAGGTTGATCCACCACTTCGGCAGCGGCTTGTTGTACTCGGTGAGGTCGCCGTCCCACACGTGCGAGGTGTCTTCGGGTGCGGGGTCGCCGGGACGACGGCGTCCGGTCCACCACAGCAGCCACACGCAGCCCAGGATGTTCAGGACGACCAGCGCGACGATGAACCAGATCCAGCCTGCGCTCATGGGTTGTTCTCCCCTTCCTCACCCAGCGGCATGCGTGCCGCATTCTCGAAATCCGCCTTGCGGCGCGGGCTCCACGCCCACGCCCAGCCGGCGATGAACAGCACGATCAGTGCCCCTGTCACGATCCCCGAAACCATGGCTCAGCCTCCCCTCGGCGCGGCCTTGCCCAGCCCTTGCAGGTAGGCGACCACGGCGTCCAGTTCTGTGCGGCCTTCGACATCGGAGGCGGCGTTGTTGATCTCTTCGTCCGTGTACGGGTCGCCGATGCGCTGCAGCGTCTTCATGCGCTGGGCTACTTCGGCGCCGTCGACCTTGGCGTTCTCCAGCCAGGGGAAGGACGGCATGTTCGATTCCGGCACCACGTCGCGCGGGTTCAGCAGGTGCACGCGGTGCCAGTCGTCGGAGTAGCGACCGCCGACGCGCGCCAGGTCCGGTCCGGTGCGCTTGCTGCCCCACTGGAACGGGCGGTCGTAGACCGATTCGCCGGCCAGCGAGTAGTGGCCGTAGCGCTCGGATTCGAAACGCAGCGTGCGGACCATCTGCGAATGGCAGTTGTAGCAGCCCTCGCGGATGTAGATGTCGCGGCCGGCCAGTTGCAGCGCCGGGTAGGGCTTCACGCCTTCCAGTGGCTTGATGGCCTCGGCCTGGAACATCAGCGGGACGATTTCGGCCAGGCCGCCGAAGGACACCGCCACCGCGATCAGCACCGCCATCAGGCCGACGTTCTTCTCGACTTTCTCGTGCGAATTTCCGTTACTCATGTCGTCGGCTCCTCAGGCGCGCACTTGGCTGGCATCGGGCTGCAGGATCGGCTGCGGCGCGACGGACTTGGCTGCCTGGAAGGTCTTCCAGGTGTTCCAGGCCATCAGCAACATGCCGGTGAACACCAGCAGGCCACCGCCCAGGCGGACCAGGTAGTAGGGGTAGGTGGCGTTCAACGCTTCGACGAAGCTGTAGGTCAGCGTGCCGTCGGCGTTGGTGGCGCGCCACATCAGGCCCTGCATGACGCCGGCGATCCACATCGAGGCGATGTAGAACACCACGCCCAGCGTGTGCAGCCAGAAGTGCGTGTCGATGGCCTTGACCGAATGCATCTGCTCGCGGCCCAGCAGCTTGGGCAGCATCGCGTAGACCGAGCCGATGGTGATCATCGCCACCCAGCCCAGGGCGCCGGCGTGCACGTGGCCGATCGTCCAGTCGGTGTAGTGGCTCAGCGAGTTGACCGTCTTGATCGACATCATGGGACCTTCGAAGGTCGACATCATGTAGAACGACAGCGAGACGATCAGGAACTTCAGGATCGGGTCGGTGCGCAGCTTGTGCCACACGCCGGAGAGCGTCAGCACGCCGTTGATGGCGCCACCCCAGCTGGGCGCCAGCAGGATCAGCGAGAACACCATGCCCAGGCTCTGCGCCCAGTCCGGCAGCGCCGTGTAATGCAGGTGGTGCGGGCCGGCCCACATGTAGATGGCGATCAGCGCCCAGAAGTGCACGATCGACAGGCGGTAGGAGTAGACCGGGCGTCCGGCCTGCTTCGGCACGAAGTAGTACATCATCCCGAGGAAGCCGGCGGTCAGGAAGAAGCCCACCGCGTTGTGGCCGTACCACCACTGCACCATCGCGTCGACGGCGCCGCTGTATATCGGGTAGGAGTGCAGCAGGCCGCTGGGCAGGGCCAGGCTGTTGACGATGTGCAGCAGCGCCACGGCGATGATGTAGGCGCCGAAGAACCAGTTCGCCACGTAGATGTGCTTCACCGCGCGCTTGGCGATGGTGCCGAAGAACAGCACGGCGTAGGACACCCAGACTACCGCGATCAGCACGTCGATCGGCCAGATCAGCTCGGCGTATTCCTTGCCCTGGGTCAGGCCCAGCGGCAGCGACACCGCCGCGGCCACGATGACCAGCTGCCAGCCCCAGAACACGAACGCCGCCAGCTTGTCCGAGATCAGCCGCACGTGGCTGGTCCGCTGCACCACGTGCAGGCTGGTGGCGAACAGCGCGCAGCCGCCGAACGCGAAGATCACCGCGTTGGTGTGCAGTGGGCGCAGCCGGCCGTAGCTCAGCCACGGCAGGTCGAAATTCAGCGCCGGCCAATACAGCTGCGCGGCGATCAGCACCCCCACCAGCATCCCCACGATGCCCCAGACCACGGTCATCACCGTGAACTGGCGCACCACCTTGTCGTTGTAAGTCCCCTGGACGCCTTGCATGCGGCCTCTCCTATTCTGGTACGGTGGATTCTCGGGCCCGGCCAGCCGGGCCGCATTGATCAGGATCAACCCCTCCCGTCGGCCGGAGCCGCGGGGCGCGCAGGATGCCGCAGGTCGGGAGGGCGGGGGGTGCGACAGATGGTCGCCCCCGTCCACGAAGGGGGGAGGGCTAGAATCCTCGCCAGACAACCGGGAGCCACGTCGCCATGCCGGACATGACCGTCGTCGAACTGTCCCGTCTGCAATTCGCGCTGACGGCGATGTACCACTTCCTCTTCGTGCCCCTGACCCTGGGGCTGTCCTTCATGATCGCCATCATGGAGAGCGTCTACGTCATGACGGGGCGCGACATCTGGCGGCGCATGACCCTGTTCTGGGGCACGCTGTTCGGCGTCAATTTCGCGATGGGCGTGGCCACCGGCATCGTGATGGAGTTCCAGTTCGGCATGAACTGGTCGTACTACAGCCATTACGTCGGCGATATCTTCGGCGCGCCGCTGGCTATCGAAGGCCTGATGGCGTTCTTCCTGGAAGCGACCTTCATCGGCCTGTTCTTCTTCGGCTGGGACAAGCTGAGCAAGGTGCAGCACCTCGTAGTCACCTGGCTGGTCGCGCTGGGGTCGAACTTCTCGGCGCTGTGGATCCTGGTGGCCAACGGCTGGATGCAGAACCCGGTCGGTGCGGTCTTCAACCCCGAGACCATGCGCATGGAGATCACCGACTTCATGGCGGTGATCTTCAATCCGGTGGCGCAGGCCAAGTTCGTCCATACGGTGTCTGCCGGTTATGTCACCGGCGCGATGTTCGTGATGGCGATCAGCGCGTTCTATCTGCTGCGCGGGCGCAACGCGGACTTCGCCAAGCGTTCGATGGCGGTCGCCGCCAGCTTCGGGTTGGCGGCGGCGCTGTCGGTCGTCGTGCTGGGCGATGAGAGCGGTTACGCCACCAGCGAGCATCAGAAGATGAAGCTCGCCGCCATCGAGGCGATGTGGGAGACCGAGCCCGCGCCGGCCGGCTTCAATGCCTTCGCCATCCCCGACCAGAAGAACCAGACCAACCACTACGCCTTGCACATCCCGTACGTGATGGGGCTGATCGGCACGCGTTCGTTCAACACCGAGATGCCCGGCATCCTGGACCTGGTGGAGCGCGCCGAGGGCCGCATCCGCAACGGCATGATGGGCTACGAGGCGCTGCAGAAGCTGCGCGCCAACCGCAACGATGGCACCGCGCGCTATATCTTCGAGGCGCACTGGCGCGACATCGGCCATGCCCTGCTACTCAAGCGCTACCGCGAGGACATCGGCAACGCGACCGAAGAAGAGATCGCGCAGGCCGCGCACGACACCATCCCGCACGTCGCGCCGCTGTTCTGGAGTTTCCGCCTGATGGCTGGGCTGGGCTTCTACTTCATCGCGTTCTTCGCAGTCGCGTTCTACCTCGCCAGCCGACAACGGCTGGACCGGTACCGTTGGTTTCTCAAGGTGGCGTTCTGGAGCCTGCCGCTGCCATGGCTGGCGATCGAGGCCGGGTGGCTGATCGCCGAATACGGCCGCCAACCCTGGATCATCGACGGTGTGCTGCCGACCTTCCTGGCCGCGTCGGGGCTGAAGCTGCACCAGATCATCATCACGCTCAGCGGCTTCGTGCTGATCTACACGGTGCTGGCCGTCATCGAGGTCTGGCTGATGCGCAAGCTGATCCTGAAGGGACCCGAGCACCTGTCCGCGCCCGCACTGGACGCCCCCGCGCCACAACCGGCCCTCCCGGGCTGACGGGAGACCACGCATGGACACCATTCCTCTCGACTACGCGACGCTGCGCCTGATCTGGTGGCTGCTGCTGGGCATCCTGCTGATCGGCTTCGCGGTGATGGACGGCTTCGACCTGGGCGTGGCCACGCTGCTACCCGCGGTGGCGCGCACCGACGAAGAGCGCCGCATCGTGCTCAACGTCATCGGCCCGGTGTGGGAGGGCAACCAGGTCTGGTTGATCCTCGGCGGCGGTGCGATCTTCGCGGCATTCCCGCCGCTGTATGCGGTGAGTTTCTCGGGGTTCTACCTCGCGATGTTCCTGATCCTGTTCGCGCTGATCCTGCGGCCGGTCGGGTTCAAGTTCCGCAGCAAGGTGCCCGATCCGCGCTGGCGCGCCGCGTGGGACTGGGCGCTGTTTGTCAGCGGGCTGGTGCCGGCGCTGGTGTTCGGCGTGGCGATGGGCAACGTGCTGCTCGGCGTGCCCTTCCATTTCGACGACACCTTGCGGGTGTTCTACGAAGGCGGACTGTTCGGCCTGCTGACGCCGTTCGCGTTGCTATGCGGCCTAGTCAGCGTGGCGATGCTGGTGATGCATGGCGCGGGCATGCTGGCGATGAAGACCTCCGGCGCCATCGCCGAGCGCGCACGGCGCTACGGCAGCATCGCCGCCGTGGCGACGGCGGTGCTGTTCGTGATCGGCGGCCTCTGGGTCGCGCGCATCGATGGCTACGCGCTGCAGGTCGCGATGGATACCGCCGGTCCGTCGAACCCGCTCGCCAAGATCGCGGTGGCGCAGCCCGGTGCATGGATGGACAACTATGCACGCTGGCCGATCACCTGGCTGTTGCCGGTGCTGGGTGTGACGGGCGCGCTGCTGAGCGCCGTGTTGTTGCGCATCGGACGCGCGGGGCTGGCGTTCCTGGCGTCGTCGATCAGCATCGTCGGCATCATCCTGACCGAAGGCGTGGCGACGTTCCCGTTCCTGCTGCCGTCGTCCACGCAGGCCGGCTCCAGCCTGACCCTGTGGGACGCGTCGTCCAGCCACATGACGCTGTTCATCATGCTGCTGGCGACGGCGTTCTTCCTGCCCATCATCCTGCTCTATACCGCCTGGGTCTTCCGCGTGCTGCGCGGCAAGGTCGACCAGGACGGGATGGGGCGCAACCCCAACGCGTACTGAGGAGGCTTCCGCATGTGGTACTTCAGCTGGATCCTGGGCGCCGGCCTGGCGGCGAGCTTCGCCATCCTCAACGGCATGTGGTACGAGATGCGCGAGAACGACCGCGAGGCGGCCGCGCGCGATTCCTGACCGCCCCGGCTCTTCAAAAAAAAAGCCCCGGTTCGCACCGGGGCTTTTCGTTGCCGCATTCCGGCGCGTGCTGCGTCAGAACTCCTGCGAGAAGCGCAGGCCTATCGTGCGGGGCTGCGAGACGACCGTGTAGACCTGGCCGTTCGGATACTCCGGCACCACGCCCGCGGCACCGCAGACGGCTTCGGCGCACTGGGTGAAGCGGCTCAGCTCGCCGCGCTCGTCGAACAGGTTGTTGACGTACACGTCCACTTTCCAGTTGTTGCGACGGTAGCCGGCCGACACGTCGACCGTGGTGTACGCATCCAGATCGCCGAGGATCTCGCGTTCGGCAAGGCGCAGGTCGGACTTGCGATCGCCCACGTGCACCACCGCACCCTGCAGGAACGCCTCGCCGCCCGCCATGTCGAAGGTGTAGCGCGCGGTCAGGTTGCCCTTGACCTTCGGCGTGACCGGCAGCTGCGTGCCCTCCGGCGCCTCGGGATCCGCGCACTCCGTGACCGGGTTGCCGTCGTCGTCGGTAAAGCCGCAGTAGTTCTCGGTCAGTTCCGCGTCGTAGAACGCGGCGCCGGCCGTCAGTTGCAGGTTGTAGGTGGCCGCGAACGCCAGCGAGAACTCGGCGCCGTTGATGCGCGCCTGGTTGGCGTTCTTGATCTCGGTCAGGCCGTTGGCACCCAGGATGGAGAACTGGAAGTCCTCCCAATCCTGGCGGAACACCGAGCCGTTGAACGAGAGGCGGTTCTCCAGCCAGGTGGTCTTCCAGCCGAACTCGTAGTTGGTCAGGTAATCCGACAGATAGGGTGGCAGCGTGCCGCGGCGATTGATGCCGCCGGGGCGGAAGCCTTCCGACCACGTGCCGTAGATCATCTTCGTGTCGTCGATCCGCCAGGTCAGGTTGAAGCGACCGATGTGGCCGTTCTCCTTCACCCGCTTGTCGAAGAAGCTGCAGGGCGCGCCATTGAAGGTCGGCGCGCCGTCCGGACAGGCCACTTCGCCGTAGCTGGATACCCAGCCCCAGTCGGCGAAACCGAAGAAGCCCTTCAGGCTGTTGTCGACCTCGAACCAGCGTGCGCCGGCGGTGGCGGTCAGGTCTTCGGTGATGTCGAAGCTGAGTTCGCCGAACACGGCCTTGTCCTTGTCCTGGCGCAGCTGCTTGGTCAGCCAGATCGTGTCCGGCCAGCCCGTGACCGACTGCACCGGCGACAAGCCATCGATCTTGTAGCGCTGCTCGATGTCGTGTTCCTGGTCCTGCATGAACACGCCGGCGACGAAACGGAAACGGTTCTCGGTCGGCGAGGCGATGCGCAGCTCGTGGCTGGTCTTCTTGTAGCCGTCCACGCCCTGGATGTACTGCGACGGATTGACCAGCGAGCCGGGCGCGCAGGTGAACGTATCGGGATCGAAATCCGAGCAGGTGTACGCGCCGTACGCCGCCAGCGTGTCGTACCAGAAGGCGTAGTCGTTGTAGTCCTGCTCGACATCGACGTCGCGATCCAGGCGTGCGAACGCGTAGGTCAGGTCGAAGTTGCCGATCTTGCCTTCCACCGTCAGCGCGGCCTGCCACCAGCGGTCGTCGGAACTCTCCGGATAGAAATGGGTCAGCGCCAGTTCGCCCACCTGCGGGTCGACCGCGAAGCCGCCCTTGGACTTCTGCTGTTGGCCCATGATGGTCGGCGTGATCGACCACGTGTCGTTGAGATCCACCTTCAACGCCAGGCGCGCGCCGGTGGTGTCGACTTCGTTGTAGTCCTTCTTCACGCGGTCGGCATTGTCGATGGTGCCGTTGCCGCCGGAATCGGCGTCCCACGAAGGGAACGTGCGCGTGCCGTACACGTTGTCGATGTAGCCGGCATCGTGCTTGTTCCAGGCGACCAGGCGGATCGCCGCGCGGTCGCTCATCGGCAGGTTGAGGAAGCCCTCGGCGACGTGGCCGATGCCGCCGTTGCTGACGCTGTTCACTTCCAGCCCGTAACCGGCAGCGAAGCCGGTCGGGTCGGGCTTATTGGTGATGATGCGCAGCGTGCCCGCCTGCGAACTGGCGCCGTACAGCGTGCCCTGCGGACCGGCCAGCGACTCGACGCGGTCGATGTCGTAGATGTGGATGTCCAGCGGGCCCTGGATGGTGGTGACCGGCTGTTCGTCCAGGTACACGCCCACGCTGGGCAGCGAACCGGAGTGGTTGCCATCGCCGCCGCTGGCGACGCCGCGCATGTAGATTTGCGCGAAGCCCGGACCGGCCGACTGGTACGACACGCTGGGCAGGTACTTCACGTAGTCATCGAAATCGGTGACGTTGAGGTTCTTCAACTGCTCCGTGCCCAGCACCTGGATGCTGATCGGCACTTCCTGCAGGTTCTCCACGCGCTTCTGCGCGGTCACCGTGATGGTGTCCAGCGTGGCCGCGGCGCGCTCGCCCTCGGCGGGCGGCGTGGCGGGTGCGTCCTGGGCCATCGCGGTGGCACCGAACGCGAGGTAGATCGCGGCGGTCAACGGGAACCTCGCCAGGGTCGACGGATCGCGCCGCCCCGGTTTTCTTCTGCTGCGGGTACTCATCCAGCTCACCTCTCTCCAGTGATGACGGTCAATCGGGGATGGAACTGCCCTCCATGGAATCCGGAACCGCCGGATAGGCGCCCAACACAGGCCCCAAGGCGTTCTTCAACGGCTCCAGCCACGGTTCGTAGTGCCGCCAGTGATCCACGCCTTCGCGGTAGATCGGCTGGCGGACCTGTTCGGAACTGGCGGTCCTGACGGGCCGCGCGTTCTCGAAGAAGCGCAGGCAGCCGTCCTCGAACGGCAGCCCGCAATAATCCAGCAGGCGGCGCACCTCCGCCTCGGTGTCGTCCACCAGCTGTTCGTAGATCACCCGGTGCACGCGCCCGGGAAGCGCGGCATCGTAGTGCGCCATCAGCGCCACGTAGTCGCGGTAGTAGCGCCCGATGTCCTCCAGCCCGTAGCTGAAGCCCTGTCCGCGCGCGAAATGCTGCTTGTAACCGGACAGGCAGCAGGCCAGCGGGTGCCGGCGGGCATCGATGATCTTTGCGTTCGGCAGCATGAGGTGGATCAGGCCGGTGTGGGCGAAGTTGTTCGGCATCTTGTCGATGAAGAACGGGCGGCCGGACTTGCGATGGATGCGGGTCGCCTCGAGGTACCGCTCGCCAAGCGCGCGCAGCGCATCGCCGTCCAGATCCGCCAGCAGATCGTGGTACGTCTCTGCGCCGTCCGCCCGTGCCTGCGTGCGGAGGTCGCGCGTGATGGAGGTGATCTCGGGAAGTTCCATCGTGCCTTCCACCGCCGAGTGACTGGCCAGGATCTGCTCCAGCAGCGTGGAGCCCGCGCGCGGCATGCCGACGATGAAGATCGGGTCGGGCGCATCGCAGCCGAGTCCCGTCCGTCCCGCGAAGAACGTGGCGGTGTGCGCAGCCTTCAGGCGTTCGGTGCGCGCATGCGTGTCGTCGGCGCTGTAGGCGAGCTGCGTGCGGCGTAACGCATTGCCGTCGCGGTAGTGCGCGAACGAGGGCGCGTACTCGGCCGCATCTTCGAGCGCTTTGCCGAGCGCGAAGTCCAGGTGCAGGCGATGGTCGTCGGCCAGGTCGTCGCGCGCGCGCTGAGCGCGCATGACCGCAACGTCGTCGTCGCTGAAGCGGAACGTCTTCAGGTTGGCCAGGCTCCACCACACTTCACCGAAGCCGGGCTCCCGCGCGAGCGCACGACGGTACGCCTCGATCGCGCGCGCGGCGTGGCCGGCCGTCTTCAGCGCGTGGCCGTAGCTCATCCAGATCTTCGCCTGGTCCGGGTAGGACGCCAGCACGCGTTCGTACAGCGCCAGCGCAGGTTCGTAATCGCCGACGCGGCAGAGTACGACCGCCTTGAGGTTGAGGTGCGCGGGGTTGTCGGGGTCGTGCGCCAGCAGCGCATCGATGGCCTGCAGGGCCTCCTGCGGACGGTTGGCACGATGCAGCACCAGCGCATGGTTCTGCCGGGCGGCATGGAAGTCGGGCGCGAGTTCCAGGCATCGCGCGAGCAGGGCCTCTGCATCGTCGATACGGCCGACGCGTGCGGCGACTTCGGCCAGCATGCGGATCGCGGCGACGTCGGTGGGCGTGCGCTTCAGGCGTGCGCGCAACAGCGCCTCGGCCTCGGGAATGCGGTTGTCGGCGAGCGCGCCGGCGGCCTGCATCAGTTCGGGGTCGCGCGTCGAATAGCGCGTGTGCTGCAGGTAGGCCGCGGCGGCGCCGTCGGCATCCTCCATCGCGGCGAGGTGGTCGCCCAGTTCGCGCCAGGCCTGCGGCAGGTCGGCCTTCAGGGCGACGGCGCGCCGCAGCGCGGGCACGGCGTCATCGCCGCGGCCGGCTCGGCCGAGCGCCAGCCCGTGTTCGAGATGGGCCAGTGCCCACTGCGGGTGTTCGCGCACCAGCGACTCCAGCACGTCGAGCGCATGGGAGGCCTGGCCGCGGACCCGGTGCGAGGCGGCCAGGATCAGCAGCGCCATCGGGTGGCGGCCGACCACGCGGATGATCTCGCTGGCCTGCTGGGCGGCCATCGCCGGATCGTTCGCCAGCAGGTGGCGGGCATGATCCAGCGCGGTGTCGAGGGTGCCGGTGGGCGAAGCGGCGGCGGTCATGCACCGTCCCTGTGCAACAGGTCGGTGATGCGTCCACGATCGTCCATCGGTCGTTCCAATCCGATTCCCCGCGGTGGTGGCCCCTCGCCCCCAATCTATAGGCGAACCGGGGCGATTGGATAGGGCAGAAATACGCCTCATGCACGAAAAACGAACCGGCAAAAAGTAATCCAACTTTCGTCACGCCGATGTGCACCAGACCGGTGCGCCCGAAGTCGGCGCGTGCCGCGTTCCGGTGCGGGGGGCTGTGCCGCACCCCCCGCCTCCGCGTAGGCTTGGGCGGCGCTGTCCGCCGGCACCGGGTGCGGCGCGCCACCATCGACGGGACCGCCATGCCAAGCACTGCCAGCCCCCTTCCCTTGGAGCGCGCACTCGCGCTTCCCGCCCGTTACTACGCCGGCGAGGCGATGCTGGCGATGGAGCAGGCCGCCGTCTTCCAGCGCAGCTGGCAGCTGGTCGCCTACCAAGGGCAGCTCACCGAGCCGGGCGACCATGTGGTGGAACGGATCGGCGGCGTACCGGTGCTGGTGGTGCGAGGACAGGATGGCGTGCTGCGCGCTTTCCCCAATGTGTGCCGGCATCGCGCCGGTCCGCTGGCGCTGTGCAACGGCAAGGGCGCACGCGCGCTGCACTGCAAGTACCACGGCTGGACGTACACGCTGGAAGGCCAGCTGCGCAGCGCGCCCGAAATGCAGGGCGCCGCGGATTTCGACGTCAAGGACATCCACCTGCCGCCGCTGCGCGTGCACGCCTGGCAGGGACTGGTGTTCGTCGCGCTGCACGAGGACGTGCCGCCGTTCGAAGAGGTCTACGCCGGTATCGCCGAGCGCATCGCCCCGATCGACCTGGCCGCGATGCGCTTCCACCGCCGCGACAGCTACGACATCGGGTGCAACTGGAAGGTCTACGTGGACAACTTCCTCGAGGGCTACCATCTGCCGCACGTGCATCCCGGGTTGTCGAAGGTGCTGGATTACCGCGCCTACGACACCGAACTCTTCCCCTGGCATTCGCTGCAGCATTCACCGCTGCGTAACAGCGGCGACATTTACGGCGATGGCGACGCGTTCTACTACTTCGTCTACCCGAACGTGATGCTCAACATCATGCCGGGGCGACTGCAGACCAATCGCATCCTGCCGCTCGGGCCGGATCGCTGCCGCGTAGAGTTCGACTACTACTACACGCAGGACGATGCCGCGCTGGCGCGCATCGCCAACGACCAGGCCTTCAGCGACGAAGTGCAGGACGAGGACATCCGCATTTGCGAAGCGGTACAGCAGGGCTTGGCGTCCGGCTTCTACGAGGCGGGCCGGTTGTGCCCGAAGCGCGAGAGCGGTGTGTGGCATTTCCACAATCTGTTGAGGGCGGCGTATGGCGATGCGTGACCGCTTCCTGCCCGCACTCCTGTTCTCGCTCGCCTTCATCGCCTCGTCCGCCGGCGCGCAGGACCTGCTGATCCAGGCCGGCCGCGTGCTCGACGTTGAAGCGGGTCGGATGCTCGAGGGTCGCGACATCCTGGTGCGCGACGGACGCATCGTGTCGATCGCGCCAGCTACGAAGGGTGTGGATCCCCGCGTTCGGGTCCTCGACTGGTCCGCGCTGACCGTCGTGCCCGGCCTGATGGACATGCACACGCACCTGGCCGACGAAGGGCCCTACGGCGATCCCGCGACACCGCTGAGGAGCAATGCCGCGCGCGATGCCTTCATCGGCGCGCGCAATGCGCGAGCGACCCTACAGGCCGGCTTCACCACGGTGCGCGATGTCGGGGTCTATCGCGGTTTCGCCGACGTGCAGTTGCGCGATGCGATCAACGCCGACCTCGTGCCCGGGCCGCGCATGTTCGTTGCCGGCACCTACGTCACGGTCACCGGCGGTGGCGGCGAGATCACCGGATTGCCTGCGGGGACGGAGTTGCCGGCGATCTTCCGTCGTGGCGTCGCGGACAACGAAGCGGAGGTGCGCCAACGGGTGAACGAGATCCTCGACGCGGGCGCCGACTTCATCAAGTTGATCGCCACGGGCGCTGTGCTCGCCGACGGCACCGAGCCGGGACAATCCGAGTACACCGAGGCCGAGATCCGCGCAGCGGTGGAAGAGGCCGGGCGTCGCGGCAGTTTCGTCGCCGCCCACGCGCACGGTGCGGAAGGCATCAAGCGCGCGGTACGTGCAGGCGTGCGGTCGATCGAGCATGGCTCGCTGATGGACGACGAAGCCATCGCCTTGATGAAGCAGCACGGCACCTTCTTGGTCGCCGACATCTACAACGGCGACTACATCGATACGGTCGGCCGGCGCGACGGTTGGTCCGCGGAGATCCTGCGCAAGAACCTGGACACGACCGAGGCGCAGCGCGAGGGCTTCCGCAAGGCCGTCGCCGCGGGTGTCAACATCGCCTACGGCACCGACAGCGGCGTGTATCCGCATGGCGATAATGCGCGCCAGTTCGCCTACATGGTCCGCTACGGCATGACACCGCTGCAGGCGATTCGCGCGGCGACGCTGGAGTCGGCGCGCCTGCTGCGCAAGGAAAAGGAGCTGGGCTCGATCACCCCGGGCAAATTCGCCGATCTCGTCGCCCTGGCCTGCGATCCGCTGGCCGACATCGCCTGCCTGCAGCAGGTACGCGGCGTGGTGAAGGGCGGCGTGCAGGTGGCGCGGGACTGACCGCCCATGCAACCACACGACCGCAGGAAGATCGGCTTCTGGACGTGCACCGCGCTGGTGGTGGGCAACACCATCGGCATGGGCATCTTCGTGCTACCCGCCTCGCTGGCGCCATTCGGCTACAACGCGCTGCTGGGCTGGGGCATCACGGTGCTGGGTTGCCTGGCGCTGGCGCGCGTGTTCGCGCGGCTGGCACGCCTGCTGCCGGACGCGGACGGCCCTTATGGGTATGTGCGGCACACGCTGGGCGACTTGCCGGCGTATGCGGTGCTGTGGTCGTACTGGGTATCGAACTGGATCACCCTCGCCGCCCTGGCCACCGGCGTGGCCGGGTACGCAGCCGCCATCTTCCCGCCGTTGGCGCGCGTGCAGCCGGCCGTGGTGTGCCTGGGCGTGCTGTGGCTGTTCGTGGGCATCAACCTGCTGGGCGTGCGCAGTGGCGGGCGCGTACAGGTGGTGACCACGGTGATGAAGCTGATGCCGATGCTGGCCGTGGCGGCGCTTGGCGCGTGGACGTTGATCGAATCGCCGGCATCGTTCGGTGCGCATCCGCCGGCGAAGCCGATCAGCCTCGGTGATGCGATGGCGGCATCGACGCTGGCGTTGTTCGCGATGCTGGGCATCGAATCGGCGACGATTCCCGCCGCGAAGGTCGAGGACCCCGGGCGCACCATCCCGCGCGCGACGATGACCGGCACCGGCATCACCGCAGCGATCTATCTCGTGGTGTCCGCCGTGCCGTTGCTGCTGCTGCCGCATGCCGAACTCGCGCAATCCAGCGCACCGTTCGCGCTGGTGATGGAGCGTTTCGCCGGCGAGGGAACCGGGCGGTGGATCGCGTTGTTCGTCGTCGTCAGTGGCCTGGGTGCCTTGAACGGCTGGACGCTGTTGAGTGGCGAGATGATGCGCACGATGGCCGACAACGGCACGATGCCGAAGGTATTCGCGCGGACCAATCGCTTCGGCGCGCCCATCGGCGCCCTGGTGCTGACGGCCCTGCTCGCCAGCGCGATGGTGCTGATGAACTACAGCGAATCCGCGGTGGCGGGCTTCACCTTCCTCAGTACCGTGGTGACGGCAGCCAATCTGCCGCTTTACCTGGGGTGCTCGCTTGCATTGGGCGTGCTCTGGTGGCGCGGCCAGCGCGATGCGGGACGCGACCTGCTGGTCGCTGCCGTCATCGGCACGGCGTACACGGTGTTCGCCTTCATCGGCATGGGCGCACAGCCCTTCTGGCTGGCGCTGGCGTTGATGGTCGCCGGACTGCCGCTGTACTTCTTCCTGCGCCGTCGCCCGGGCAACGCGGTGCCGCATGCGTGATCCGCGCTACGACATCCTCTTCGAGCCGGTGCGCATCGGCCCGGTGACGACCAAGAACCGTTTCTTCCAGGTGCCGCACTGCAACGGCATGGGCCATGCGATGCCGCTTGCGCACGCGGCCATGCGCGAAGTGAAGGCCGAAGGTGGGTGGGGCGTGATCTCGACGGAAGAGTGCGAGATCCATCCCAGCAGCGATCTCACGCCTTACGTCGAAGCCCGCCTGTGGGACGACCGCGACATCCCCGCGCTCGCGCTGATGTGCGAGAAGGTGCATGCGCACGGCGCGCTGGCCGCGCTGGAGCTGTCGCACAACGGACCGACCGCCTCCAACCTGTACTCGCGCGAAGTGCTGCTGGCGCCGTCGCACCAGCCCTCCAAGTACGGCTATCCCTCGCAGGCCCGCGCGATGGACCTGCGCGACATCGCCGAGTACCGTCGCTGGCACCGCGAGGCGGCGGTGCGCGGCATGAAGGCGGGCATGGACATCATCTACGTCTATGCTGCGCACGACCTGTCGCTGCCGATGCATTTCCTGCAGCGTCGCCGCAACCAGCGTAGCGACGCCTATGGCGGCTCGCTGGAGAACCGCATCCGCCTGCTGCGCGAAGTGCTGCAGGACACGCGTGAGGCGGTCGGCCATCGCTGCGCCGTCGCGTTGCGTTTCGCTACCGAGGAACTGTTGGGGCCGGGCGGTGTGGAACTGGCCGAGGCGCAGGACATCGTCGGGATGCTGGCCGAGCTTCCCGACCTATGGGACGTCAACGTGGCCGCCTGGTACAACGATTCGGTGCCCTCGCGCTTCGCCCGCGAAGGCGCGCAGGAGCCCTTCGTCGATTTCGTCCGCAAGGCGACGACCAAGCCGGTGGTCGGCGTGGGCCGTTTCACCTCGCCCGACACGATGGTCTCGCAGATCCGCCGCGGCGTGATCGACCTGATCGGCGCCGCGCGGCCCTCGATCGCCGACCCGTACCTGCCGCGCAAGATCGAAGAAGGCCGCGTTGACGACATCCGCGAATGCATCGGATGCAACATCTGCGTGTCCGGCGACATGACGATCTCGCCGATCCGCTGCACGCAGAACCCCAGCATGGGCGAGGAATGGCGCAAGGGCTGGCATCCGGAGCGGATCGCGCCGAAGGCGAGCGATGCGCGCGTGCTGGTGGTCGGCGGCGGGCCGGCCGGCCTGGAAGCTGCACGCGCGCTGGGTCAGCGCGGCTACGAGGTGCACCTGGCCGACGCGCGACGCGAACTGGGCGGGCGGGTCACGCGTGAGGCGCGCCTGCCGGGTCTGGCCGAATGGGCGCGGGTGCGCGACTGGCGGCTCGGGCAGATCGGCAAGCTGGCGAACGTCAGCACTTACCTCGACTCCGCGCTGACGGACCAGGATGTGCTCGACTTCGGTGCGGACCACGTCGTCATCGCCACGGGATGCCACTGGCGGCGGGACGGATTCGGGCGCAGCCATGGGCTGGGCATCGCCGACTTCGCCGACAACGCGCATGTGTTCACGCCGGACGACCTGATGGACGGGCGCTGGCCCGAAGGCCGCGTGGTGGTCTACGACGACGACTACTTCTACACCGCTAGCGTCGTCGCCGAGGCGCTGCGCCTGCGCGGTTGCGAGGTCACGTACCTCACCCCGGACGACACCATCGCCTCATGGAGCGCGAACACGCTGGACTACCGCCATATCCAGTGGCGCATGGCCGAACTGGGCGTCGTGCAGCGCGTATCGCACCTGGTCACCGGCTATACGGGAACCACGCTTGCGCTGGAGCACGCATGGAGCGGCGCGGCTTCTTCGCTCGACTGCGACGCGGTCGTGGTGGTGACGGCCCGTCTGCCCGACGATGCGCTCTACCAGGCATTGAAGGCGCGCGAGACTGAGTGGGCGGATGCAGGCATCCGCAGCGTGGCCTGCATCGGCGATGCGCTGGCGCCGGGGCTGATCGCGCACGCGGTGTACGCCGGCCATCGATATGCGCAGGAACTGGACGCGCCGCGCGACGGCGAGGTGCCGTTCAAGCGGCACTTCCATCACGACATGCCGATGGCGTGATGCTCAGGCGAGCGCGCGGTAGCGGAAGTCGCTGAACTCCACCGCGCCCGGGCCGGCGCTGTACAACGCGACGCGCAGGCTGAGGAAGCCGCCGAACACGTTGTGGTGCAGGCCGGACACTTCCATCCGCGTGTCCAACCGCGTCCAGGTGCGGCCATCGTCGTGAGAGTGGTGCCAGGTCACCACGTGGTGGTCGTAGGTCAGTCGGATGCGCACGCGCCGGGTCGGCATCGCTTGCCGCGCCCACGTCTGTTCCTCCGCGTACTGGAACACGCGCAGCCCGTCCGCCGCGAAGCCCAGGCCGACGAAGGCCTTCGGGTTGTAGAACAGCAGCAAACCGCCTTCGCCGCCATCGACCAGGGTCAGCGTGACCTCGGCCTGGTAGGCACGGTCGCCGACGATGCAGGCGAGGGGGCTGCCATCCGCAGGCGACCGGCCTGCGCCAGTGAGGCGGAGGGATTTCGTGCCGTACCGTACGCGTCGCATCTCGTCCGGTCGCGGCGCGTGGAAGGCCCACTGCGTGCCGAGGCGATCGCTCGAGAAATCGTCCGACAGCGCGACGCCGGCGATCCCCGCCTTGCCGCCGCGCGGCACCGGCAACGGGGCCGACAGATCGCCACCGCGCGCACGGAACCAACCATCGTCCGTCCATTCGATCGGCTCCAGCAGCGTCTGCCGGCCGAGCGTGCGATAGCCGTTCTCGTAGCCGTGGTAGACCATCCAGCTGTCGCCGGCCGGTCCATCGACCAGCGTCGCGTGGCCGCGCGACCACCAGGGCTCGGCTTCGCCCAGCGTGCGCACCAGCGGATTGTGCGGGCAGTGTTCCCACGGCCCGTCGATCGAACGCGAACGCGCGGC
Source organism: Pseudoxanthomonas sp. YR558 (assembly GCF_900116385.1). Lineage (NCBI taxonomy): Bacteria > Pseudomonadati > Pseudomonadota > Gammaproteobacteria > Lysobacterales > Lysobacteraceae > Pseudoxanthomonas > Pseudoxanthomonas sp. YR558. The sequence continues at coordinate 211,273 of NZ_FPCI01000002.1, forward strand.
GATCACCATGTGGCCGGTGACCGGGCCGGCCGTACCGCCGACGGCGGTGACCAGGTAGAACCAGTCGCCACGCCGCGTCAGCTTGGGGCCTTCGGGCGCGAAGTTCTCGGTAATCCAGTGTTCCGGATAGCGCCAAGGCTGGTAGGCGGTTTCGAGCGTGCCGTCGGTCGCCAAGCCGTCGTCGGAGAGGCGCACCTTGCGGATGCCGTTGACGAACAGGTAACGCCGTCCGTCTTCGCCGACCGCGTGGCCCGGATCGATGCAGCCATCGATGTGCAGGTCCACCGGTTCGCTCCACGGTCCGCGGATGTCGTCGGCCCAGATCGCGTGGATCTTCCACGCCTCGTCCTTCGCCAGCGCCGGCAGGTAGATGAAGTAGCGGTCGCCATGCTTGCAGAGATCGACGGCCCACACCGTACCCACGTGCGTGCGCAGCGCAGGGCCGAGCGGCGTCCAGGTGACGAGGTCGGTCGAGTGCCAGATCACCAGGCCGGGATAGGCGTCGAACGACGAGAACGTCATGTAGTAGTCGCCGCCGTCCTTGAGGATCGTGGGATCGGGACGATCGCCGGCGACGATGGGATTGAGATAGGTGCCGTCGCCGAGGTCGGCCTTGCGCTGGCCTTCGACGCCGGTGGCGTGCGCCGGCGACGCCGGTGCGCACGGCGTGGCTGCCGCCACGCGCGACGACAGCGGCCAGGTGGCCAGGCCGGCGAGTCCGGCCTTGAACAATGCGCGACGCGAGGTGCCTGGCATGCGGACTCCGTGATCTCGCGGTCAGCGACGCACGGCGTAGAGGCCGAACGTATTGCCGATGAAGCCACCCGCCGTCTCCACGCTCAGCAGGCTGGCGTCCAGGCCGGTGGCGACGCTCTTCCAGTCGCCAGCGGTCAGCGAGTACGACGCGTCCAGGCGCGGGCCGTCGACCCGGAAGCGCAGCGACACGGGGCCGTGTCCTTCGTCCAGCGGAATGCGCGCCAGACGATCGCCTTCCTTCCCGCCCTCGCGGCCGCTGCGCCGGTACAGCGACACCGCCAGTCCGCGCGCATCGCGTTCGACGCCGAGCACGTAGTGGCCGTACTCGTTCTGCAGCAGCACGAGTCCTGCCAGTTCACCGACAGCGGGCTCGAACGAGGCGAGCGTGGTGTCCAGCGTGGCCACGTGATGCTGCACGCGGTGGGCGATGTACGACGGCTGGCCCGGCACCGTGCCGAAGGCGCCCAGCGGCATCGTGCCCGGCGTGATCGTCAGGCCACGCACGCCGGTGGTGTACCAGCGGCTCTGTGGCGGATGCAGGGTCATCCACGACAGTGGCAGCGCGGGCGCGTCGAAGCGCTCGGTCCACGTCATCGGCCCGCTGGTGGGCAACGGTTGCGCATTGCGTGGCAAGTCCGGGCGCTTCGCGACCATCGGCACGCGTTCGCCGCGGGGCAGGACCACCGGCCAGCCGTCCTTCCACGTCACCGGCAGCAGGAAGGTTTCGCGGCCGAGGTTGTACTGGTTGCCGCGGTACGGACGGGTGGCGAGGAACACCGCCCACCACGTGCCGTCCTTGAGCTTCACGAACTGCGCGTGGCCGGTGGACGTCACCGGATCGGCGCGTTTCGGGTCGAGGTCGCGCTGGGTCAACGCGGGATTCGATGGCGAGGGTTGATACGGACCGGTGAGCGCGCGGCTGCGCCATACCATCTGCGCGTGCTGCTCGCCGGTGCCGCCCTCGGCCGCCGTCAGGTAGTACCAGCCGTCGTGCTTGAAGACGTGGGGGCCTTCGACGTGTTCGGGATTCGTCGCCGGATCGGCGCCGCCGTCTACCAGCAGGATGCGCTTGCCGACACGTTCGCGCGTGCCGAAGTCGAAGCGCTGCAGCCAGATGGCGCGATGGCCGTCGTAACGGAGCTTCCCATCGGGAACATCGTTGTGGACCACCCACGCGCTGCCGTCTTCGTCGAAGAACAGCGAAGGATCGATGCCGCTGACACCGAGCCAAATCGGGTCCGACCACGGGCCCGCGGGATTCTTGGCCGTCACCACGAAGTTGCCGCGGTCGCAGTAGAAGCAGGTGTTGGCGATGTAGAAGGTGCCGTCGTGGTGGGCGAGGGTGGCGGCGAACAGGCCGCGGGTCAGTTCTTCCTTCTCGCCGTAGTTGATCTGCCCGGGGCGATGGATCGCGTTGCCGACCTGCGTCCATGACACCAGGTCGGTGCTGTGGAAGACCGGCAGGCCCGGGAAGTAGCCGAACGTGGAGTTCACCAGATAGAAATCGTCGCCGACGCGGATCGCGGACGGGTCGGGGTAGAAGCCCGCGACGACCGGATTGCGGTACTCGTCCGCACCCACCGATGGACCGCCATCGTCGCCGTGGTAGCGCACTTCGCTGAAGACCGCATCGCCCGCCCATGCGGGACCGATCAGCAACGATGCCGCCAGGATCCATGCGCAGTGCTTCAGCATCCGGTCTTCCTCTAGTAGGGGGCGGTCGCGGTCCGCCGTGCCCACAGCGCATGCAGGCCGCGCGCGGACAGGTCTTCGGGATGGCGCTGCACGCCGACGCCCAGCGTCGTCAGTGCGTGCGCGTAGGAGGCCAGCAGGCGGTCGTTGCCGATCAGGTGCACCTGCGCCGGGCGTGGCGCATGCGAGAGCAAGCCCGAGGCGCGCAACTCGTGGCCGATCAGCAGGCCGGAGAGATACGAAGGCAGCGCTGGTTCGGCGAATTGCTGGAACAGGCCCGTCGTGCGCACGCCGAACAAGTGGTGCAGCAAGCCGCCGGCGTCGGCGCTGCGCTTCAGCCCGGCGTCGAACGCGTAACCATCGAAGCGCACATCGCCGGCCGGCATCAACCGGCCGAGGATGCTGTGCTGGCGCAGCAGCGCGAAGAGTTCGCCGGTCATCGCGGTGGCGATGCGGTGCACCTGGCCGTCGCGCACCGTGACCCACTTGCTGTGGGTGCCGGGCAGGCAGACGACGTGCGTTCCGCCCGGCAAGGCATCGAGCAATGCGGCGAGCTGCGTTTCTTCGCCGCGCATCACGTCGGGCACGCTGTCCGAGTCGCTGTCGCGCAGGCCCGGAACCAGCCACAGCGCGCGGCCATCGAAGCCCGGCGGATGGAAGCGTTGCATGCCGAGCGCCAGCGCTTGGTTGCCGGCCGGGCAGGACAGGTACGGCATCTCATGCCAGCCGCCACGTCCGCCCACCATGCCGCACAGCAGGATGTCGGTGTCGTCCCAGCCGGCGATTTCCTGCGCGAGTACGTCGCCGAAACGACCTGCGCACGCCAGCACGCCCTGGTCGCTGCGGCGGCGCTCGCGGACCTGGCCGTCGTCGGCCATCCGGTACAGGCGCAGGCTGCTGGTGCCCCAGTCGACGGCGATCATGGCAGGCGCACCCGGTCCACGCCGCGCGCCAGCACGCGCCCGGTGCGATGCGCGAACACGCCGCCCGACAACGGCGAGGCGGCGAGCGCGGCGGCGTCGAGTCCGACGCGTGCGCTGGTCACGTACAGCGTGTCCTCGCGCAACACGCTGCACGAAGGCTGTGGCGCCGGGACGCGTACGATCCGGTCGATGCGGCCATCCGGGAGGTAGCGCACCACGCGCCCAGCGCCCCACTGCGCGTTCCACAGCGCGCCTTCGGCGTCGATGATGGAACCGTCGGGTTCGGCGCCGGGCAGGTCGAGGTCGACGAACACCGCGATGTCGGACACGGCCGCGGTCGCCGCGTCGTAACGGCAATGCAGGATCCGCGGCGTCACCGAATCGCAGAAGTACATCCGCGTGCCGGTGGCGTCGAAGCAGATCGAATTCGGGATGGCGGCGTGCGGCAAGGCCAGTTCACGCAGGCCGTGCGTCGCGGTGTACTGGTAGAAGCGGCCCACCGGACGCAGATCGGCGTGTTCGCTCTTGGTGCCGAACACGAAGCCGCCTTCACGATCCGCGCGGCCGTCGTTGATGCGGGTCATCGGGTCGCCGGCCTCGACATCGGTCAGCGGCTCCAGGGCGAGGTCGCGCGCGGACAATTGCGCTTCCACATCGCTCGCATGGAGCCCCTTCGCCAGGCCCAGCAGCAGGCGCCCATCCTCGCCGAGTGCGAGGCAACCGAGCGGCGAGGGGAGCGACCACGTATGCGTGTGGCCGCTGTCGGGGTCGTGCCGCCACAATTCGGCGGCGAGGATGTCGGTCCAGTACAGCACGCGACGGCGGTCGCACCACAGGATGCCTTCGCCCAGCGCGCAGCGGCTGTCGACGGCCAGGGTCGCCAGCGCCGTCGTCACCGCATCACCACTCGGCCACGCTGCCATCGGCATGCCGCCACAACGGGTTGCGCCAGCGCGGCGGCTGCCGGTGCGCTTCCACCAAACGGTCCTCGTCGATCTCCACGCCCAGGCCGGGCTTGGGCAGTGCGGCGATGCTGCCGGTGTCGTCGCAGCGGAAATCCTCTTTGTTGAGCACGTAGTCCAGCAGGTCCGCGCCGGTGTTGTAGTGGATGCCGATGCTCTGCTCCTGCAGCATCGCGTTGTGCGACACGAAATCCACCTGCAGGCACGCGGCCAGCGCAACGGGGCCCAGCGGGCAATGCGGCGCCAGCGCCACGTCGTGCGCCTCGGCTATCGCCGCGATCTTCACGCACTCGGTGATGCCGCCGGCGTGCGACAGGTCGGGCTGCAGGATCGCCAGGCCGCCTGCCGCGAGCACCGGCTTGAACTCGGCGCGCGAGTACATGCGTTCGCCGGCGGCGAGCGGGATCGAGGTCGCATCGGACAATGGGCGGTAGTACTCCCACTGTTCGGGCAACACCGGTTCTTCGACGAACAGCGGCTTGAACGGCGCCAGTTCGCGCAGCAGCACGCGTGCCATCGGCGCGCTGACGCGGCCGTGGAAGTCGATGCCGAAATCGACGCGGTCGCCCATCGCTTCGCGGATCGCAGCGACCTTGGCGACAGCGGCATCGATCGCGCGCGGGCTGTCGATCAGCTTCAGTTCCTCGGTGCCGTTGAACTTGAACGTGTCGAAGCCCTGCGCCTGGTAGCGCTGCATCTGCGTGACGATGTCGGCAGGACGGTCGCCGCCGACCCAGCGGTAGGTCTTCATGCGGTCGCGCACGCGTCCGCCGAGCAGTTGGTAGACGGGCACGCCGAGCGCCTTGCCCTTGATGTCCCACAGCGCCTGATCGATGCCGGCGATCGCGCTCATCAGGATGGCGCCGCCGCGGTAGAAGCCGCCGCGATACAGCACCTGCCAAAGATCATTGATGCGCGCAGGGTCCTGGCCGACGAGATAGTCCGCCAGTTCGTGCACGGCCGCTTCCACGGTGCTGGCGCGCCCTTCGATGACCGGCTCGCCCCAGCCGGTCACGCCCTCGTCGGTCTCCACCTTGAGGAAGAGCCAGCGCGGTGCGGCGTGGAAGGTACTGACGCGGACGATCTTCATGCGGCGTGGTCCAGGTAGGCCTGACGGAAGCGCCGCGCGTGCTCGCGCGTGCGCTCGACCGGCTGGCCGGGCTTGTAAAGTTCGCCGCCGATGCCGGCGCCCTGACAGCCGGCTGAGAGGTAGCCGGAGAGGGTGTCGGGCGTGACGCCACCGACGGCGAATAGGGGAACCGGCGGCAGCACGCTGCGCAGGGCGCGCACCATCGCCGGTCCGTAGACGGATGCGGGGAACAGCTTGAGCATCTGCGCGCCGGCATCGAGCGCGTCGAAGGCTTCGCTCGCCGTGGCGACACCGGCGGCGACCTGCAGGCCGCGCTCGACCGCGTGACGGATCACCGGCGGGCGCGTGTTGGGCGTGACCATCCAGCGTCCACCGGCAGCGCGCAATGCATCCGCATCCGCCGTCGTCAGCACGGTGCCCGCTCCGATCCATGCGCGATCGCCGAACGCCTCCGCGGCAATGCGCACGCTGCGCGCCCAGTCCAGCGAATTGGTCGGGATCTCGATCGCGTCGTAGCCTTCCTCCACCAGCGCGCCCACGTGCGCGGGCACGTCGGCCGGCGTAATGCCGCGCAGGATCGCGATCAGCGGCAGGGCGAAGGGGAGGGCGGGCGCGTCCATGCGGATCAGTCGTGGTAGAGCTGCGAACGGCCGCCATCGATGGTGATGTCGGTGGCGTTGATGAAGCGCGCTTCGTCGCTGGCGAGGAACAACGCGGTGAACGCCACTTCCTCGGGCGTGCCGATGCGCTTGGGCGGCAGCAGTGCCGCCTGCTTCTCGCGAGCGCCCGGTTCGCGCGCGAACCAGGCTTCGATGCGGGGCACCAGGATCAGCCCCGGCGAGATCGAGTTCACCCGGATCCCGCGCGCGGCGTACTCGATGCCGAGCGCGCGGGTCAGGCCGACCAGGCCGTGCTTGGCCACCGGATACGGGAAGCAGCCGGCGATGATCTTGTGGCCATGCACCGACGCGATGTTGACGATGCTGCCCGCGCCCTGCGCCTGCATCGCCGGCAGCACCGCGCGGCAGAGGTGCCAGGCGCCCTTGAGGTTGAGCGACAGGCAGCGTTCCCAATCCTCGTCGGACAGGGTGAGCGGATCGGAGAACACATCCGCACCGGCGTTGTTGACGAGCACATCGATGCGGCCATGCGCGGCGAGCACCGCCTGCACGGCTGCGTCGACGGCGCCGGCGTCGGTGATGTCGGCGATGCGATGCTGCACGCCGTCATCGGCCGCAGGTGCGGCCTGCTTGTCGAGGCCGACCACGGTGGCGCCCTCGCGTGCGAACAGGTGCGCCGTGGCCGCGCCGATGCCGCTGGCGGCACCGGTGACCAGCGCGACCTTCCCGGACAGGCGGCCGCTCATGGGAGACGGATTCCGTCCGGCGTGGACGCGACGATGGCGCCGGCACGCGACGTGCCGTCGGATTGCGATGTCGCCATGGGGCCCTCCTCCCGGCGGTGATCGGATGCGGGGATGTCCCGTGGCGGACCTGTGCCGGCCGTCCCCGGGGCCTCCCCTCGCGGGCGGTCAGGCATGGCTGCCGACCCGCGCATGAAGCGTGGCATAGCCTCGCGTGGGCATCTATGTACGACAAATGAAATTTTTGTCATAGGCTATTCCGCACACGAATAGCTCGTGCCCGGAGGCGACCATGGTCCACCCCACCACCGGCTGGTTCGGCGCCACGCGCCTGAAGACCCGCCATCTTTCCCTGCTGCTGCACCTGTACGAACAGCGCTCGGTCCTGCGCGCCGCCGAGGCCGCCAACATGACCCAGCCCGCCGCGTCCAAGCTGCTGGCGGAGATGGAGAGCCTGCTGGGCGTGCCCCTGTTCGAACGCCATGCCCGTGGCGTGGAGCCCACCTGGTACGGCCAGGTGCTGATACGCCGCGCGCGCTCGGCCCTGTCGGAGATCGGTCGCGCCCACGACGAGATCGCCGCGCTGCGCAGTGGGCGCATGGGCCAGGCCGCGATCGGTACCGTGGTGAATCCCGGTACCACCCTGGTGCCGCAGGCCATCGCGGCGGTGAAGCGCGATTTCCCCGACATCCTCATCAAGGTCGAGATGGATTACAGCCGGCCGCTGGTGGCCAAGCTGCTGGATGGGCAGCTCGACATCGTGGTCGGTCGCATCATGGGCCCCGAAGGCGCGGGCGAGTTGGATTTCGAGCCGCTGGCCGACGAGCCGCACGCCGTCATCGTGCGCGCCGGCCACCCGCTGACCCGGCGTCCGCGCATTACCCACGCCGACCTGGCCGACTACGGCTGGATCATGCCCCCGGCCGCCAGCGTGCTGCGGTCGCGCCTGGATGCGGTGTTCCTCGAACACGGCCAGCCGCCACCGCAGAACATCGTCGAAACCGCGTCGCTGCCGGTGATCATCCATCTACTGCGCCATAGCGACCTGTTGACGGCGCTGCCGGCCGAGTCGGTCGGCCCGTACCTGCAGACAGGGCAGATGTGCGTGTTGCCGATCGAGCTGGGCGTGCGCATGGAGTTCTTCGGCATCATCCGCCGGCGTGATCAGCTGCTGTCCCCGGGCGCCGAGCGCGTCTTGGACGCCCTCCGCAGCACGGCCCGTCGCCTCTATACCGACCTGGAACCCTCCCAGACGGGCACGGTGCCGCCCTCAGGCGATGGCGGCGGCGGTTGAGTCCGAGGACCTATTCGAGTTCGGTATAGCTGGCGATCAATATTTCATTGGTACGGCATGTCAGCGCCGCCTATGCTCCCGCCGCAGTCACAGGAAGGCGGTCCCACGGCCGCCAGGTGAGCGCCAGACACCGTGGCCGGCAGGTTCCGGGCATCGCGGCGCCCCACGGGAAAGACCGAAACATCGACGACGGCGGCCGGGGGCCGCAGCCGTCACCGCTTCATCCGGCCACGGGGCGCGAAGACGTCCGGGCAGGACCACAACTCAATCGTTTGCCATGTGTCCTGGGAGGGAACATCCATGTCAACGCGTCAGCGCCGCATCGCGGCTGGCCCCCGTGCGGGCCGTTCCGCCGGCCGCCACCTTCAACCCACCGTCCTCGCTCTCGGCATCGCGTTGCTGCTGTCGACGCCTGCGTTCGCGCAGGAGGCCACGACCGAGGCGAAGGAAGGCGACAAGACCACCGAACTCGATGCGGTCGTCGTCACCGGTATCCGCGGTTCCGTCTATCGCGCGCAGGACATCAAGCGCGACGCCGACACGTTCGTCGATTCGGTCACCGCACTCGACATCGGCGCCTTGCCCGATCGCAGCGTCACGGAAACGCTGTCGCGCATTCCCGGCGTGACCATCGACCGTTTCCTGACCGTCGGCGATCCGGAGCACTTCTCCGCAGAAGGCGGTGGCGTGCAGGTGCGCGGCCTCACCCAAGTCCGCTCCGAATTGAACGGTCGCGACAGCTTTTCCGCGTCCGGCGGCCGCAGCCTCAGCTTCCAGGACGTGCCTGCGGAGTTGATGGCCGGCGTCGATGTCTACAAGAACCAGAAGGCGGACATGATCGAAGGCGGCCTCGGCGGCACCGTCGACCTGCGCACCTTCATGCCGTTCGATATCGAAGGCAGCCGGTTCGGCATGTCGTTCAGCGCCAACAGGGGCGACTTCGCCGACCAGCTGAAGCCCTCGGGCTCGGTGCTCTTCAGCAATCGCTGGGACACCGATGCGGGCGAGTTCGGCATCCTGGTCAACCTGGCCCATTCCGAACTGGCGACCCGCACCGACGGCATGTTCGTGCGGCCGTTCTTCAATACCGCCAACTCCGACCTCAACAACGACGGCACCAACGAAAGCCTGTGGCTGCCGCGCGGCGCCGACTGGCGCACGCTGGAATACGAGCGCGAACGCCAGGGCGCCTACGTTGCGCTGCAATGGCGGCCGAACGACAACCTGGAGCTGTTCGCCACCGCCTTCCAGAGCCGATACGACGAGTTGTGGTACGAAGACGCGATCTTCGTCTCCAACGATCCGCTGCAAGTGCGCGTCGATGCCAGTCAGCCGTACGAACTCGATGGCAACGTGTTCGTTTCGGGCCGACTGCGGTCGAATGGCGACATCCCGATGGGCACGGACATCCGTGCCTCGCACCGCAAGTCCGACACCACCGACTACTCGTTCGGCCTGAAGTGGCTGTTCAGCGATCGAACCGAGTTCTCCACCGACCTGCAGTACATCAAGGCGAATACCGAGGCGCTGGATTCCACGGTGTCGCTCGGCCTCAACGTGCCCTACATCGACATCGACCTGGGCCATGGCGTGCCGCGGATCGGCGTGGACAACCAGTTCACCGCCAACCCTGCGAACTACTACTGGGGGTTCACGATGGACCACCAGGATGACAACACCGCCGACGAAGTCGCCTGGCGCGCGGACCTGAAGCACAGCTTCGACAGCAATTTCTTCGATTCCTTCAAGGTCGGCGTGCGCGTCACCGACCGCGATGCGCACAGCATCGATACCGGCTACGACTGGCAGCCGGTGTTCCAGCCCTGGATGCAGTGGTGGGCGCTGCCGGGCGGCGTGCCGCTGCCGGGCCTAGACCTCAACGGCACGGTCAACTCCAGCCTGACCAACCTGATCACCTTCGACAACTTCTACCGTGGCGGCGCTTCGACGCCGGGCTCGTTCTACTCGCCGGTGCTGTCTACCGCGCTCAATTTCCCGAACAGTTACCTCGACATCCACGGCGCGGCGATCCCGTACTACACCTGTTGCTACGGCCAGATCACGCCGCGCAACCTCGCCGACCCGCAGTGGGGCAACGTGCAGACCGAGCGCACCTACGCCGCCTACGCGATGCTGAACTTCGCGATGGACGAGGCGCGCATCGACGGCAACGTCGGCGTACGCGTGGTCCGTACGGAGAACAGCGCGAAGGGCTACCTGGTCTATCCGAACAATGCGTTCGCGCCGTACCTGGGCACGGGCCAGTCGGAGCCGATCTCTGCGGAGAACTCGTACACCGATGTGTTGCCCAGTGCGAACGTGAAGTGGGAACCGGCCGAAAACTGGATCGTCCGCTTCGCCGCATCGAAGGCCATCGCACGGCCTGCCTTCAGCGACATGCAGGCCTACCAGGTGCTCAGCGTGGCCGTCCGCGACGGCGTCAACCCACAGCCGGGCGACGAGCTCGGTCCGGAAGACCTGGAACTCACCGGCAGTTCCACCGACAACCCGTACCTGACGCCGATGAAGGCCAATCAGTTCGACCTGTCGCTGGAGTGGTACTTCGCGCCGGAAAGCGGCGGCATGGCCTGGGTGAACTTCTTCTACAAGGACATCAAGGACTACTTCCGCCAACAGACCGAGCTGCTCGCCTATCCGGGCGTCGACGGCAACGACTACGACTATCGCGTGTCCCGTCTGGTGAACGTCGGCAAGGCGAAGATCCAGGGTGCGGAGATCGGCTGGAACCAGTTCTTCGATTTCCTCCCCGCGCCGTTCGATGGGCTCGGCATGTCCGCCAACTACACCTACATCGATAGCTCGACGCGAATCCCGGCGGCCTCCAATGCCGTGCCCGTCGATACCGACGGATCGCTGTTCGACGACCTGCCGGCCGATGGCCTGTCGAAGAACTCGTACAACGTCGCGGCGTTCTACGAAAAGGGCCCGTGGCAGGTTCGCCTGGCCTACAACTGGCGCAGCGAATATCTGCTGTCGATCGGCCCGAACGGCTACAACGGCGGCGACGGCGGCATCCCGTGGAAGCTGCCGGTGTACAGCGACAGCTTCGGTCAGTTGGATGGGTCGATCTTCTACAAGTTCTCGGACAACGTGCAGTTCGGCCTTGAGATGAACAACCTCAACAACGCCGAGCAGCGCACGCTGATGGACCAGAACGGCGCCGGCAAGCGCACCACGTCGTGGTACGTCAACGACCGCCGTTACGCCGCGACGCTTCGCTTCACATTCTGACGCGGTACCAGGAACGGCCGGTGTCGCCGGCCGTTCCTTCGATGGACCGGCGCACGCCCGATGCGGCGCCCGAGGTGTGCTTCCTGCCGGCGCACCGCTGTTCCCCGACAGGAGATTCCGTGCTCACGCTTCGCCTGACCCTCGCGCTGTTCGTTTTCCTGCTGGTGCCCGGCGCGGCGGCGAAGGACGACGTCACCGGCTACCGCTGGCGCAATGTCGCCATCGGTGGCGGCGGTTTCGTCAGCGGCCTGGTCTTCCATCCGCACGAGAAAGGCTTGCTGTACGCCCGTACCGACATCGGTGGCGCGTACCGCTGGCAGCCGCGCGAACAGCGCTGGCAACCCCTGATGGACTGGATGGGCCATGACGACAGCGGCCGCTTCGGCGTGGAGAGCCTGGCGCTGGATCCGTCCGATCCGAATCGCCTCTATCTTGCCGTTGGCACCTATCTGCACGAGCGTGGACAGGATGGCGTGATCCTGCGTTCGACCGATCGCGGGGCGACGTTCCAGCGGACATCGCTGCCGTTCAAGCTCGGTGGCAACGAGCAGGGGCGCGGCAACGGGGAGCGCCTCGCGGTGGATCCGAACGACGGCCGCGTGCTGCTGTTCGGCACGCGTGCCAACGGCCTGTGGCGGAGCGACGATGCTGGCGCGACGTGGCGCGAGAGCGCCGGCTTTCCCGCGATCGCGAAGGATCGGTCGGCCTGGGCGATGGGGTGGCGCGAGCTGCGTCCGATGGGCATCGCGTTCGTCGTGTTCGATCCGGTGGATGGCACGAAAGGCGTGCCGTCGAAGACGATCTACGCCGGCGTCTCGACGAACGAAACCAGCCTCTATCGTTCGCGCGATGGTGGCGCGACGTGGCAGGCCGTGCCCGGCCAGCCGGTCGGACTGCGCCCGAGCCACATGGTGCGCGATGCGCGTGGCCGCTGGCTGTTGAGTTACGGCGACGAGCCCGGGCCGAACAACATGGCTGACGGCGCCGTCTGGCGCCTCGACCCCGCCGGCGATCGCTGGGAAGACATCACGCCCGTGCGCCGCTCGAAGGCCGATGCCGGCTTTGGCTGGGGGGCCGTGGCGGTGGATGCGACGAATCCCGACATCATCATCGCCAGTACGTTCCGTCGGTACCAACCGCACGACGACATCTATCGCAGCCTCGATGGCGGACGCACGTGGGCGGCGCTGTTCCCGCGGTCCGGGTTCGACCATGCGTCGGCACCGTGGACGCAGGACGCCAAGCCGCACTGGATGGCCGACCTGGAGATCGATCCCTTCGATGCCAACCGCCTGCTGTTCGTCACTGGCTACGGCGTGTGGGCGTCCACCAATGCGAAGGCCTTCGATGCGGGCGCCGAGATGGCGTGGCGTTTCGAACAGACGGGCTTCGAGGAAACGGTGCCGCTGGCGCTGACAAGTCCACCGCAAGGCGCGCACCTGGTGAGCGGCCTCGGCGACGTCGACGGCTTCGTCCACGACAATCTCGATGTCTCGCAACAGCGCTTCGCCGGTGTGCGCTTCTCCAACACGGAAAGCCTGGCCTTCGCCGGCCGCGCCCCGCAGGTGATGGTGCGCACGGGCTACTTCCACAACCGGCCGGAAGGCGCGGTGCGTGGTGCATGGTCGAACGATGGCGGGCGTACGTGGACCGCCTTCGCGACCGAGCCGGCCGATGGCGAAGGCGCGGGGAAGATCACGCTCGCAGCCGATGGCAAGCGCGCGATCTGGCTTCCGCGCAACGGTGAGCGCCATTGGATCACCGCCGACATGGGAGGGCGCTGGCAACCGGTGAAAGGCCTGCCGAAAACCGCGGTGGTGGAAGCCGACCGCGTCGATGAAGGGATCTACTACGGCTTCGATGCGATCAGCGGCAAGCTCTACGTCAGCGGTAACGGCGGCGTCGCCTTCGAGGAAGTGCGCGCGCCGGTCGGCGAGATCGGCGACTGGTATCGCGCCGAGATCCGGCCACACCCGGAGAAGACGGGCGAAGCCTGGATCGCCGCATCGTGGCGCGGCCTGCTGCACCTCGCGCCTGGCAAGCTGGAGCGCGTGCCCGGTGTAGACAACGTCATGTCCGTGGGCCTGGGCAAGCCGGCGAAGGAGGGCGACGCGCCCGTGCTGTTCGTGTTCGGCGAAGTGCGTGGGCAGCGTGGCCTGTTCCGTTCGGACGATGGTGGGCGCCGCTGGCGCCGCATCGATAGTGACGCACTGCGATTCGGCGGCATCATCCGCCATGTGACAGGCGATCCCCGCCTGCACGGCCGCGTTTACTTCGGCACCGAAGGACGCGGCATCTGGTACGGAGATCCGGAATGATTCGAGCTGTCCCGCTGTTGTTGGGCCTGTTGGCCATCCCTGCCGTGCAGGCGGTCGAGCTGCCGCGCATCTTCGCCGACGGCATGGTCGTGCAGCGCGACCAACCGGTGCGCGTCTGGGGTGAGGCCGCGCCAGGCGCGCGCGTGCACGTGACCTTCGCCGGCCGCGAGGCCACAGCGCAGGCTGCAGCCGATGGACGCTGGTCGCTGGCGCTGCCCGCGCAGACGGCGGGCGGTCCGCACGTGATGCGCATCGACGATGGCACGCAACCGCGCGTGCTGCGCGACGTGCTGGTCGGTGACGTGTGGCTGGCCAGCGGGCAGTCGAACATGGAGTGGCCGATCGCGCAGTCCGCGGATCCCGAGATCGAAGCCGCACGCGCGACCGACCCGCAGATCCGCCATTTCAAGATCCCCAAATCGTGGGCCGGCGAACCGCAGGCGCAGCTCGAAGGCGGCGAATGGATCGCATCGTCGCCGCAGGCCGCGCCGAAGTTCTCGGCTGCTGCGCACTTCTTCGCGCGCGAGCTGCGCAAGGTCACCGGCGTGCCGATCGGCATCATCGACAGTACGTGGGGTGGCAGCCGTATCGAGGCCTGGATGGACGCTCCCACGCAAGGCGTGGATGCGGTGGCATTGAGGGCGCAGTCCGAACAGCTGCGTGAGGCCGATGCGCGCGCGCTGGAACAGACGCACGCCCATCTGGCGCGCTGGACGTCCTGGCCGGCGGACGACACGGGTTGGGAGAAGCGTGACCTCGATATCCGTGACTGGGTGCCGATCACGGTTCCCGCGCTGTGGGAGAAGACGGGCTGGAATGGCCTGGATGGGGTGGCGTGGTACCGCACCACGTTCACGCTGAGCGCGGAGGAAGCCGCCGCCGGCGTGACGCTGGGCGTAGGGCGCATCGACGATTCCGACATCACCTGGGTCAACGGTGTGCAGGTGGGCGAAACGCGCATGCAGTACAACCAGCCACGCCGCTATCGCGTGCCTGCCTCCGCGCTGCGCGCTGGCGTGAACCAGGTGGCGGTGCGCGTGTCGGACTTCGGCGGCGGCGGCGGCATCCACGGTGAGCCCGCGGAGGTCTTCGTACAGCCATCGGGCGGCGACACGCGCGCGCTGGCGGATTGGTCGTTCCGCCCGTCGCGCGTGACCGTGGCGCTGGTCGACGACAAGAACCAACATCCCACGCTCCTCTACAACCGCATGATCCATCCGCTGCAGCCGTATGCCATCCGCGGCGTGATCTGGTACCAGGGCGAATCGAATGCGAACACGGTTGCGGATGCGCGCAAGTACCGCACCCAGTTCCCGGCAATGATCCAGCAGTGGCGCCGCCAGTGGCAGGCCCCCGACTTGCCGTTCCTGTGGGTGCAGCTGGCGAATTTCTCTTCCGGCGTCGACCAGGGCGACCAGAGCCCGTGGGCGGTGCTGCGCGAATCGCAATCGGCCACGCTGTCGGTGCCGGCCACCGCACAGGTGGTGACCATCGATATCGGCAATCCGGCCGACATCCATCCGCTCAACAAGCAGGATGTGGGCAAGCGGCTTGCGCTGGCGGCGCGGCACGTCGCGTACGGCGAGTCGCTGGTCTACCACGGGCCAGTCCATTCGCAGGCGCAGTTCTCGGCCGGCACCGCGACCCTCGTCTTCGACGGCGGCGGCAGCGCGCTCGCCGTGCGCGGAGGCGGCACGCGCGTGCATGGCTTCGCGCTGGCCGGTGCCGATCGCGTCTTCCATCCGGCCGAGGCCTCGCTCGTCGACGGTCGTGTCGTCGTGCGCAGCGATGCCGTGAAGACGCCGGTGGCCCTGCGCTATGGCTGGTCCGACAATCCGACCGACGCCGACCTGATCAACGCGGCGGGCTTGCCTGCCTCGCCTTTCCGTACCGATGCGTGGTGACCCCGGAATGCCTTCGATGATGCCCCGCCGCCTGTTGCTCCTGTCGCTCGTCGCGCTGCTCGGCCTGGCGGCCTGCCAACCCGCCGGAAAAGGCGATGCGCCGGCCACGGCGAAGGGCGACGGCGCGGCCGATGCGTCCGGTGCCACGCCGATCCCGCAGATCGTCAGCAAGGACGGACGCCATGCGCTGATGGTCGACGGAGCGCCGTTCCTGATCCTTGGCGCGCAGGTCAACAACTCCAGCAACTGGCCGCAGGCGCTGGACGACGTCTGGCCCGCCATCGACGTGGTCAAGCCGAACACGGTGATGGTGCCGGTGGCCTGGGAACAGGTCGAAGCGAAGGAAGGCACCTTCGACTTCTCCTTCGTCGACGTGCTGCTCAAGCAGGCGCGCGAAAAGAACGTACGGCTGATCCTGCTGTGGTTCGCGACATGGAAGAACAACGGCCCGAACTATGCACCGGGCTGGGTCAAGCTGGACAACGCACGCTTTCCGCGCGTCATCACGGCCGACGGTCGCACGCTCAACTCGCTGTCGCCGCATGCGCAGGCCACGCTGGACGCTGATCGCAAGGCCTTCGTCGCCCTGATGACGCACCTGAAGGCCGCCGACCCGCAGCGCACCGTCATCATGGTGCAGCCACAGAACGAGCCGGGTACCTACGGCAGCGTGCGCGATTTCTCGCCGCTGGCGCAGAAGGTGTTCGAAGGCCCGGTGCCCGACGCGTTGCTGAAGAAGCTCGGCAAGACGCCCGGCACGTGGCGCGAGGTATTCGGCGCCGATGCGGACGAGTACTTCCACGCCTGGCACATCGCGCACTACATCGACCAGGTCGCCGAGGCCGGCAAGGCGGTCTATCCGCTGCCGATGCTCGTCAACGCCGCGCTGCGCGGGCCGTTCAATCCCGGTCAGCCCGGGCAGTACGCCAGCGGTGGGCCCACCGACAACGTGCTGGACGTGTACAAGGCCGCCGCGCCGCACATCGACCTGCTGGCGCCGGACATCTACATGCCCGAATACACGCACTACACCACGGTGCTGGACCGCTATTCGCGCCCCGACAATCCGCTGTTCGTCGCCGAAACCGGCAACCGCGAGGAATACCCGCGCTACTTCTTCTCAGCGCTGGGCGAGCAGGCCATCGGCTGGTCGCCGTTCGGCATCGACTACTCGCGCTATTCCAACTGGCCACTCGGCGCCAAGCACCTGGACGAGAAGGCGCTGGAGTCGTTCGCACTGAACTACGCCATCGTCCGCCCGGCGGCGCGCGTGATCGCGCAGGCGAGCTTCGAGGGCAAGGTGCGCGGCACCGCCGAGCAGCCCGGGCAGGCCGTGCAGACGGTGAAGATCGACGACCGCTGGAACATGGTGGTCACCTATGGCGTGCCGCAGTTCTGGTTCCAGGGCGAGCCGCCAGGCAATCCCGAACCGATCGGCCGCGCGCTGGTGGTGCAGCTGGGCCCGGATGAGTTCCTCGTCGCTGGCGCGCATGCGCGCATCAACATAGATGCGGCAGACCCGGCCGTCGCCGCGCGGCAGATCTACGAGTACGTCGACGAAGGCACCTACGTCGACGGCAAGTGGGTCTTCCGTCGCCGCTGGAATGGCGACCAGACCGATTACGGCCTCAATTTCTCCAGCGTCCCGCAGTTGCTGCGCGTGAAGCTGGCGACCTACTGATCGATCCGTGGACCGGCCCGCCGGTCCCAGAACCCGGGTGCCCACGCGCCCGAACGAGGAGCAAACGATGGGTTACTTGAAGACGTTGACGGTGCCGCTGCTGGCCCTGGCCGCCACGGGCGCCAACGCCGCGGGGCAGGACGCCGTCGAGAAAATCGACCACGGCGTGATCGTACGGCCGGTCGATGTGGCCGCCGCCGACGTGAAGGTAGAAGCGGTCGCGCCGGGCATCCTGCGCGTGATGGCCGACCCCGATGGCGATTTCGCGCGCACGCCCAGTCTGATGCGCGCGAAGACCGGCGCACCGCCGGCGGTGAAGGTGGGCGAATCCGGCGGGCAGGTGACGGTCAGCACCCAGGGCATCTCGGCGAAGGTCGATGCGCGCACGGGCCAGGTCAGCTTCTTCGACGCCGACGGCAAGCCGCTGTTGGCCGAGCGTGCGCGCACGTTCACGCCGGCCAAGGTCGAGGGCAAGGATTACTACGCCATCCGCCAGCGCTTCGAATCCCCCGACGATGAGGCTTTCTACGGCACCGGCCTGCACCAGCAGGGCTGGATGAACCTCAAGGGCCGCGATGTCGAACTGCTCCAGCACAACATCGACAAGGCGATTCCCTATCTCGTCTCCACGCGCCACTACGGCATCCTCTGGGACAGCAACGCGATCACCCGCTACGGCGATCCGCGTGGCCTGCAGCCGCTGGGCGCGTCGCTGGACCTGTTCGACGCGCAGGGCAAGGCGGGCGCGCTGACGGCGCGCTACACCGTCAACGGCAAGCAGGTGGTCGAGCGTCGCGAAAGCGAAGTGAATTACCAGTACATCAAGGACCTGGCGAACTTCCCGGCGAAGGGGAAAAACCTCGCCACCGGCGGTCGCAGCGACGTGGTGTGGGAAGGCGAGATCGCGGCGCGCAGCGACGGTCGCCACACCTTTTCGCTGTACAACAGCGAATACGCCAAGCTCTACGTCGACGGCAAACTGGTGCTCGACCGCTGGCGCCAAAACTGGAACCCGTGGCACCACGAGTTCGCGCTGGAGATGAAGGCCGGCCAGCGGCACAAGGTCAAGCTGGTGTGGGACCGCATCGAGCCGGCGTACATCGCGTTGCTGCATCGCGATCCGCTGCCGGCCGATGAGGCGAAGGACCTGTCGATCTGGTCCGAGGCCGCGCAGGCCATCGACTACTACGTGGTCGCCGGCGACGACGCCGACCGGGTGCTGGCCGGCTACCGCACGCTGACCGGCAAGGCCGTGCTGCTGCCGAAGTGGTCGTACGGTTTCTGGCAGAGCCGCGAGCGCTACAAGACCCAGGCTGAACTGACTGGCGCGCTGGACGAGTACCGCAAGCGCAAGCTGCCGATCGACGCCATCGTGCTCGACTGGTCGTACTGGCCGGAAGACGCCTGGGGTTCGCACGATTTCGATGCGAAGAACTTCCCGGATCCGGAAGGCATGGTCGAACACGTCCACGACCAGCACGCGCAGATCATGATTTCGGTGTGGCCGAAGTTCTATCCGACCACCGCGAACTACAAGGAACTCGACGCCGCCGGCCACATGTACCACCGCAATGTCGAGGTGGGCGAGCTGGACTGGATCGGCAAGGGCTACCTCAACTCCTTCTATGACCCGTATTCGAAGGAGGCGCAGGACATCTTCTGGCGCCAGGTCAACGGCAAGCTCAACGCGAAAGGCTTTGATGCCTGGTGGCTGGACGCCAGCGAGCCGGACCTGCACAGCAACATCGACATCGGCGAGCGCAAGGCACGCACCACGCCGACGTCGCTGGGCCCGTCGACGGAGTTCTTCAACTCGTATCCGCTGGTGCATTCCGAAGGCGTGTACCGCGGCTCGCGCGAGCAGGATCCCGACAAGCGCGTCTTCATCCTGTCGCGCGCGTTCTTCGCGGGCCAGCAGCGCGCCGGTGCGGCGTTCTGGAGCGGCGACATCGTGCCGCGCTGGGATGACCTGCGCGAGCAGATCTCCGGTCTGGTCAATGCCTCGATGGCGGGTGCGCCCAACGTCAGCTTCGACATCGGCGGTTTCTCGCCGGAGAAGCGTTACGAGAACAAGGACCCCGCGCACCTGGCCGAATGGCGCGAACTGAGCTTGCGCTGGTTCCAGCACGGCGCGTTCGTGCCGATCTTCCGTCTGCACGGCCAGTTCCCGTACCGCGAGATCTGGGAAATCGCGCCGGAAGGTTCGCCGCACTACGACAGCTTCGTCCATTACCTGAAGCTGCGTTACACGCTGCTGCCCTATATCTACACGCTGGCCGGCGACACCTACCACCAGGACGGCACCCTGCTGCGCACCCTGGCGATGGATTTCCCGTCCGACCCCAAGGTGCGCGACATCGCCGACCAGTACCTGTTCGGTCCCGCGTTCCTGGTCGCGCCGGTGACGACGTTCAAGGCGACCACGCGTCCGGTCTACCTGCCCGCAGGCACGAGCTGGATCGACTTCGAGACCGGCAAGCGCTACGACGGCGGCCAGACGATCGAGGCGGCCGCACCGCTGCAGCGCATGCCGCTGTTCGTCCGTGCCGGCGCCATCGTGCCGCGCACCGTGGTCCAGCAGTTCGTGGATGAGAAGCCCGATGCGCCGCTGACGATCGAGGTCTACACCGGCGCCGACGGCAGGTTCTCGCTGTACGAGGACAACGGCCGCAGCTACGGCTACGAACGCGGCGAATCCAGCCGCATTCCGTTGGCGTGGGATGAGAAGAGCGGCGAGCTGCGCATCGGTGCACGCGAAGGGCGCTATCCCGGCATGGTCGCGTCGCGCGAGGTGCGCGTGCGCTTCATCGACGGTCCGCGCGCCGATGCCGGCACGCTGGAACCGCAGGGCGACGTCACCGTCCGCTACGACGGCAAGGCGCAGGTCGTGCGTTCTCCCCGCACTGCACGATGACAGGCGCGTGGCCGAGCGGCACCATGGTAACCGGTAGACAAAACCTGTCCGGGAGGGCCGGATGAAGCAGTCCCCGCGCCCCGGCACGTTGCCGGTCGCCGTCGACGCCGGGCCACGCGATCCCGCGCGCCGCACGCTGTTCAAGGGTGTGGCGGCGGGTGCGGTGGTCGTGGCATTGCCGGGCCGGTCCGACGCCGTCGCGGCCAATGCGGCGACGGCACAGGACCTGCGGCTCTGGTATCGCCAGCCAGCGCGGGTCTGGGTGGAGGCGCTGCCCGTCGGCAACGGCCGGCTGGGTGCGATGGTCTTCGGCGGCGTGGCGCACGAGCGCCTGCAGCTCAACGAGGACACGCTGTACGCGGGCGGGCCGTATTCGGCAGTGAATCCGAAAGCGCGCGAGGGACTGCCGCAGGTACGCGCGCTGATCTTCGCGGGCCGTTACGCGGAAGCTGCCGCGCTGGCCGACGACACGCTGATCTCGCGGCCGGTGAAACAGATGGCCTACCAGCCGCTGGGCAACCTGTGGCTGCAGTTCGACCGCCTGGACGGCGTGGCCGATTACCGGCGCGAGCTGGATCTCGATGCCGCCGTCGCGCGCACCACGTTCCGTGTCGGCAACGGTGTGCACCGGCGTGAGGTATTCGTCTCGCCGGTCGACCAGTGCATCGTCGTGCGCTACACCGTCGAAGGCGGCGACGCGATGATCGGCCGGATACGCACCGGCAACGAACATGCGACGACCACGCGGGTCGTCGACGGCGGCTGGCACGTCAGCGGTCGCAACGTCGGCAAGCACGGCATCGAAGGCCGCCTGCGCTTCGCCTTCCGCCTGCAGGTCGCGCACCGCGAGGGCCAGCTGAGGGTGGAGCAGGAGCAGATCGCCTTCGATGGCGTGCGCGAACTCGAACTGCGTATCGTCGCGGCGACCAGCCATGTGGCGCACGACGATGTCGGCGGAGATCCCGACGCGATCACCGCCACGCAGCTGGCACGGGTGAAGGGCAAGGCGTTCGATCGCGTGCTCGCCGAGCATCTCGCCGAGCACCGCCGCCTGTTCCAGCGTGTGCGGCTGGACCTGGGCCGTACCCCCGCCGCAGACCTGCCAACGGATGAACGCATCGCGGCCTTCGCGCAGGGCAACGATCCCGCGCTGGTGTCGCTGTATCACGCGTACGGGCGCTACTTGCTGATCTGCAGCTCGCGGCCGGGCAGCCAGCCCGCCAACCTGCAGGGCATCTGGAACGACCTGATGGATCCGCCGTGGGAGAGCAAGTACACGGTCAACATCAATACCGAGATGAACTACTGGCCGGCCGAGCAGAACGGTCTGGGAGAGTGCGTCGAACCCTTGCAGCGCATGCTGGAGGAACTGGCGCAGACCGGTGCCGGCGTCGCCCGCGACATGTACGGCGCCGACGGCTGGATGCTCCACAACAACACCGACCTGTGGCGCGCCGCCACGCCGCCGGATGGCGCGCGCTGGGCGTTGTGGCCGACCGGTGGGGCGTGGCTGCTGCAGGCGCTGTGGGACCGCTGGGACTACGGGCGCGATCCGGACTACCTGAAGCAGGTCTGGCCGCTGTTCAAGGGCGCCGCGCAGTTCTTCGTCGACACGCTGCAGGACGATCCGCAGACCGGCCACAAGGTCACCGTGCCGTCGCTGTCGCCGGAGAACGAACATCCCTTCGGCGCGGCGATCTGCGCCGGCCCGACCATGGATGCGCAGATCCTGCGCGACCTGTTCGGCCAGTGCATCGAAGCGGCGCGCGTGCTCGGCGTGGACGCCGATTTCGCCGCGCGCCTGACCGAGCTGACCGCGCAGCTGCCGCCCAACCGGATCGGCAAGGCCGGACAGCTGCAGGAGTGGCAGCAGGACTGGGACACGCTGGCGCCCGAGCTCCACCACCGCCACATCTCGCACCTCTACGGCCTGCACCCGAGTGCGCAGATCAACCTGCGCGACACGCCCGAACTCGCGCGCGCGGCGAAGCGCACGCTGGAAATCCGAGGCGACGAGGCCACCGGCTGGGGCATCGCGTGGCGGCTGAACTTCTGGGCGCGCCTGTGGGATGGTGAGCACAGCTTGAAGATCCTGCGCATGCTGCTGTCGCCGCAGCGCAGCTACCCGAACCTGTTCGACGCGCACCCGCCGTTCCAGATCGACGGCAACTTCGGTGGCGCCGCCGGCATCGTCGAGATGCTGGTGCAGAGCTGGGGCGGATCGATCTTCCTGCTGCCCGCGCTGCCGTCGTCATGGCGCGACGGCGAACTCGAAGGTGTGCGCGTGCGCAATGCCGCGCGACTGGACCTCAACTGGAAGGCAGGACGGCTGGCGCACGCGACGTTGCACTCGGACAAGGGTGGTCGCTACGCATTGGTCCATGCGGACCAGACGCTCGACATCGAACTCGCCGCCGGGGCCTCGGCCACGGTGCGGCTGCGCAATGGCGCGCTGGTGCGCGCATGAAGAAGGAAACAGCATGAGCCTTGTCGCCGGCATCGATGCAGGCACGCAGAGCGTGAAGGTGGTGGTGTACGACGCCGCGGCGCGGGCTATCGTGGCCAGCGCCAGCGTGCCGCTTGGCCTGACCAGCGGCGACGATGGCAGCCGCGAGCAGCATCCTGCCGAGTGGGTCGCGGCGATGCAGGCCTGCTTCGACCGCATCGATCCTGCCGTGCGTGCGCGCATTGCGGCGTTGGCGGTCTCGGGCCAGCAACATGGTTTCGTGCCGGTGGATGCCGCCGGTGAGGTGCTCGCCCCGGCGAAGCTATGGTGCGACACCAGCACCACGGCCGAGTGCGCGCAGATCATGGACGCGGTCGGCGGTGCGGCCCAAACCATCGCGCTGGCAGGCAATCCCATCCTCGCCGGCTACACCGCCTCGAAGCTGCCGTGGACGAAGACGCATCGCCCCGAGGCTTACGCCCGGCTGGCGACGATCCTGCTGCCCCACGACTACCTCAACTTCGTCCTCACCGGCGAGCGCTTCTGCGAATGGGGCGATGCCTCCGGCACGGGTTGGTTCGATGTGCGCACGCGCACGTGGTCGAAGGAACTCCTGCACGCGACCGATGCGGACCGCGACCTGGCCGCGTGCCTGCCGCCGATCGCGGCGCCCGACGCGCTGTTCGACATCGATCCGGCCATGGCGGCGCGACTGGGTGTGCCAGCCACGGCGAAGGTCGCCGTCGGTGGCGGCGACAACATGATGGCGGCCATCGGTACCGGCTGCGTGGAGGAAGGCCGCCTGGCGATGAGCCTGGGCACCTCGGGCACGCTGTTCGCCTACTCGGATGTGCCGGTCGTCGATCCCGACGGTGCCTGGGCTGCGTTCTGTTCCTCCACCGGCGGCTGGCTGCCGCTGATCTGCACGATGAACTGCACCGTCGCCACCGAACAGGTAGCGAAGGCCTTCAGCTTCAGCACGCGCGAAGGCGATGCCCACCTGATCGCCACGCCGCCCGGCGCGGACGGGCTGGTGATGCTGCCCTTCCTCAACGGTGAGCGAACCCCGGACCTGCCGCACGGCAAGGGCGTGCTGGCCGGGATGGACCCGACCAACATGACCCCGGCGCACACCTACCGCGCGGCGATGGAAGGGGCGACCTACAGCCTGAAGTACGGCTTCGATGCCTTCGTGCGCGCCGGCATGCGCTTCGAGCGCATCGTGCTGACCGGCGGCGGCAGCAACAGTGCGGCGTGGCGCCAGCTGGTGGCCGATGTGTTCGGCCTGCCGGTCGATGTGCCGGTGCAGTCGGAAGGCGCCGCTTTCGGTGCGGCACTGCAGGCGCTGTGGGCGCTCGGCCGTGCCGATGGCGATGCGGCCTCCATCGCCGACATCGCCCGTGCGCACGTGGCGACCGATCCCGCGCTGTCCACGCGCCCCGACCCGGAGCGCGCGCACGCGTATGCCACGGCCTACACCCGCTTCCTCCGCTACCTCGATGCCGTCACCCCGCTGCAACGCGGCTGACGTTCCCCACGCGACACCTCGCACAACCACAGGAACACCGCCTCATGAGCACGCAGCCCTTCATCGGCGCCCAGGAATACTTCCCCGGCATCGGCCGCATCCCCTTCGAAGGGCGCGGCTCGGACAACCCGCTGGCGTTCAAGGTCTACGACGCGCAGAAGAAGATCGGTGGCAAGACCATGCAGGAGCATCTGCGCTTCGCGGTCTGCTACTGGCATACGTTCTGCAACGCAGGCCATGACCCGTTCGGCCCGGGCACGCGCCACTTCCCGTGGGAAGCCGGCTCGCCGATGGCCACGGCCGAAGCCAAGGTCGATGCCGCGTTCGAGTTCTTCACCAAGCTGGGCGTGCCTTACTGGTGCTTCCACGACATCGACCTGGCCCCGGATGCCGAGGACATCGGCCAGTACGAGAAGAACCTCAAGCACATGGTGGGCCTGGCGAAAGCGCGCCAGGACGCGACCGGCATCAAGCTGCTGTGGGGCACGGCCAACCTGTTCTCGCATCCGCGCTACATGAATGGCGCCTCGACCAATCCGGACTTCGCCGTCGTGGCGCGTGCCGCGGTGCAGGTGAAGGCGGCGCTGGAAGCCACGGTCGAGCTGGGTGGTGAGCACTACGTGTTCTGGGGCGGCCGCGAGGGCTATGCCTCGCTGGTCAACACCGACATGAAGCGCGAAGTGGCGCACTTCGCCCGCTTCCTGACGGTGGCGCGCGACTACGGCCGCAGCATCGGGTTGAAGGGCAACTTCCTGATCGAGCCCAAGCCGATGGAGCCGATGAAGCACCAATACGACTTCGACAGCGCCACCGTGGCCGGGTTCCTGAAGGAGCATGGGCTGGAAAAGGACTTCAAGCTCAACATCGAGGCCAATCACGCCACGCTGTCGGGCCACACCTTCGAGCACGACCTGCAGGTGGCCTCCGACCACGGGCTTCTGGGCAGCATCGACGCCAACCGCGGCAATGCGCAGAACGGCTGGGACACCGACCAGTTCCCCACCGACCTGTACGACACCGTCGGCGCGATGCTGGTGGTGCTGCGCCAGGGCGGGCTGGAGGGCGGGTTGAACTTCGATGCCAAGGTGCGCCGTGAATCGACCGACCTGGAAGACCTGTTCATCGCCCACATCGGCGGCATGGACGCGTTCGCGCGCGGCCTGGAAGTGGCGCACGCGCTGCTGACCGAGTCGCCCTGGGAACAGTGGCGCAAGGAGCGCTACGCCAGCTTCGACAGCGGCAAGGGCAAGGACTTCGAGACCGGTGCGTTGGGCCTGGCCGATCTGGCGTCGCTGGCCGCCGCGCAGGGCGAACCCAGGCAGGCCAGCGGCAAGCAGGAGCGTTACGAAAACCTGCTCAACCAGTACCTGCTGCGCTGAGCGCGGCAGGTCGCAACGACAACACGATTCGAGGAAGGGGATAGCAATGAACCAGGCGATGACCGGGGGCGAGAACACCAAGCTGATCGTGCTGATCAGCGTGGTGGCGACGATCGGCGGATTCCTGTTCGGGTTCGACAGCGGCGTCATCAACGGCACCGTGGACGGCCTGCAGCAGGCATTCGGTTCCACCAAGGCGGGCCTCGGTTTCGAGGTGGCCTCGATGCTGCTCGGTTGCGCGGTCGGCGCGTTCAGCGCGGGGCGGTTGGCGGACAGCCTCGGCCGGCGCAACGTGTTGATCATTTCGGCCGTGCTGTTCCTGCTTTCGGCGATCGGCGCAGGTGCGGCGACCTCATCGGTCGTGTTCGTCATCGCGCGCGTGATCGGCGGTTTCGCCGTGGGCGCAGCCAGCGTGATCTCGCCGGCCTACATCGCCGAGGTCGCGCCGGCGCGCTATCGCGGCCGGCTCGCCACGGTGCAGCAGATCGCGATCATCAGCGGCCTGACCGCGGCGTTCCTGTCCAACTACCTGCTCGCCGCCAAGGCGGGTGCCTCGACCGAAGCGCTGTGGGGCGGCCATGCCGCGTGGCGCTGGATGTTCTGGATGCAGGCGGTGCCGTCGGTGATCTTCCTGGTGTTGCTGCTGACCATTCCGGAAAGCCCGCGCTACCTGGTGGTGAAGCGTCGCAAAGACGAAGCGCTGCGTGTGCTGACGCGGCTGTTCGGTGGGGCCGAGGCACAGGCCAAGCTGGCCGAGATCGACGCGTCGCTGTCGGCCGACCACCATCGCCCGCAGCTCTCCGATTTGAAGAACAAGACGACCGGCAAGATCCGCCCCATCGTCTGGGTCGGCATCGGCCTGGCGACGTTCCAGCAACTAGTCGGCATCAACGTGGTCTTCTATTACGGCGCGGTGCTGTGGCAGGCCGTGGGCTTCTCCGAGAACGATGCGCTGGCCATCAACGTGTTGTCCGGCGCGCTCAGCATCGGCGCCTGCATCGTCACCGTGCTGCTGATCGACCGCATCGGCCGCAAGCCGCTGCTGTGGATCGGCTCGGCCGGCATGGCGGTGTCGCTGGCGCTGGTGGTCTGGGCGTTCGCCAGCGGCTCGCTGGTCGATGGCCACCTGCAGCTGCCCGAAGGCATGGGCACGCTGGCGCTGGTGGCCGCCAATGCTTACGTGGTGTTCTTCAACATCTCCTGGGGCCCGGTGATGTGGGTGATGCTGGGCGAGATGTTCCCCAACCAGATCCGCGGCTCGGCGTTGGCCGTGGCCGGCGCGGCGCAGTGGACGTCGAACTTCGCGGTCACGGTGACCTTCCCGATCCTGCTGGCCGCCATCGGCCTGGCCGCGACCTACAGCATCTATCTGGTATCGGCGGTCATCTCGGTCTTTTTCGTGTTGAAGTACGTGCACGAGACCAAGGGCAAAGAACTGGAGCAGATGGAAGGATGAAGACGATGACCCCGCGCACTTCCCTCGCGCGCACCGGCGCGCTGGTGACCGCCCTGATGCTGGCGCTGGTCGCCTGCAAGGGCGACGACAAGGCGGCCGCACCCGCGACCGCCGCCGACGCCAATCCGTGGCCGCAGGTCGCCTGGCCGCTGGCGGAGGACGCGGCGCTCGAGAAGCGCATCACCGACCTGATCGCCACGATGACGGTGGAGGAGAAGGTCGGCCAGCTGGTGCAGGGCGATATCGCCAGCATCACACCGGACGACGTGCGCAAGTACCGGCTCGGCTCGATCCTGGCCGGCGGCAACTCCGATCCCGGCGGGCGCTACGACGCGTCACCGGCCGAGTGGCTGGCGCTCGCCGACGCCTTCTACGACGCATCGATGGACACGTCGCAGGGCGGCAAGGCGATCCCGGTGATCTTCGGCATCGATGCCGTACACGGGCAGAGCAATATCGTCGGCGCCACGCTGTTCCCTCACAACATCGGCTTGGGTGCGACGCGCAATCCGGAGCTGCTGCGCCGGATCGGCGAGGTCACCGCGCTGGAAACGCGCACCACCGGCATGGAGTGGGCGTTCGCGCCGACCGTGGCGGTGCCGCAGGACGACCGCTGGGGCCGTTCGTACGAAGGCTATTCGGAATCGCCCGAGATCGTGGCCAGTTACGCCGGCGCGATGGTCGAGGGCCTGCAGGGCAAGGTCGGCACGCCCGGCTTCCTCGACGGCCGCCACGTGATCGCCTCGGTGAAGCACTTCCTCGGCGATGGCGGCACCACCAACGGCAAGGACCAGGGCGATACGAAGATCAGCGAAGCCGACCTGGTGCGCATCCATGGCGCCGGCTATCCGCCGGCGATCGCGGCCGGCGCGCAGACGGTGATGGCCTCGTTCAACAGCGTCAACGGCGAGAAGATGCACGGCAACAAGCCGTACCTGACCGACGCGCTGAAGGGCCGCATGCAGTTCGGCGGTTTCGTGGTCGGCGACTGGAACGGCCACGGCCAGGTGAAGGGCTGCACCAACACCGATTGCCCGGCGACGATCAACGCCGGCCTCGACATGGCGATGGCGTCGGACAGCTGGAAGGGTTTCTACGAGACCACGCTCGCGGCGGTGAAGGCCGGCACGATCAGCCAGGAACGGCTGGACGAGGCGGTGCGTCGCATCCTGCGGGTGAAGTTCCGCCTGGGTCTGTTCGAGGCGGGCAAGCCGTCGACGCGCGCGGTGGGTGGGCAGTTCGCACTGCTCGGTTCGGCGGAACACCGCGACGTCGCACGCCAGGCCGTGCGCGAATCGCTGGTGCTGCTGAAGAACGCCGGTGGCGTGCTGCCGTTGGCGCCGAAGCAGCGCATCCTGGTCGCCGGCGACGGCGCGAACGATGTCGGCAAGCAGGCCGGCGGCTGGACGCTCAACTGGCAGGGCACGGGCACCACGCGCAAGGACTTCCCGAACGCGGACTCGATCTACGAAGGCATCGCGCAGCAGGCGAAGGCGGCGGGGGGCGAGGCGATCCTCGCCATCGACGGCAAGTACACGCAGAAGCCCGACGTGGCGGTGGTCGTGTTCGGCGAGAACCCGTACGCGGAGTTCCAGGGCGACCTGCAGACGCTGTTGTACAAGCCGGGCGACGACGCGGACCTGGCGTTGATCAAGCGGCTGAAGGCCGAGGGTATTCCGGTGGTGGCGGTGTTCCTAAGCGGGCGCCCGCTGTGGATGAACCGCGAGATCAACGCGGCCGATGCGTTCGTGGCAGCGTGGTTGCCGGGTTCGGAAGGCGCGGGCATCGCCGACGTGCTGTTGCGCAAGGCTGACGGTGGCGTGCAGCACGACTTCAAGGGCAAGCTGAGCTTCAGCTGGCCGCGCACGGCCACGCAGTACGCCAACAACGTGGGACAGGAAGGCTACGACCCGCTGTTCGCGTTCGGCTTCGGCCTGACCTACGCCGACAAGGGCGACCTGGCCGCGTTGCCGGAAGACTCCGGCGTGAGCGGCGACGAAGGGGCGACCGGTGTGTTCTTCGCGCGCGGCGATGCCGGTTCCGGCATGGCGTTGCGGCTCGAAGGCGTGGATGGGCAGGGCGTGACGGTCACCAAGGTGCCGGAAGCGCTCGACGGCGAGCTGTTGAAGGTCACCGGCGTGGATCATCAGGCACAGGAGGACGCGCGCCGTCTGGCCTGGTCGGGCAAGGGCGAGGCGGTCGCGGCGTTGCAGTCGCACACGGCGCTCGACCTGCAGCGCGAAAGCAACGGCGACGTGATGCTGTTGACCACGTTGCGCGTGGATGCCGCGCCCAGCGGCGACGCCTGGTTGTCGGTCGGCTGCGGCACCGGATGCACCGCGCGCGTGGCGCTCGCACCGACGCTGGCGAAATTGCCCGCCGGCCAGTGGACGCGCGTCGGCGTGCCGCTGAAGTGCCTGGCCAAGGCGGGTGCCGATGTCGCCAAGCTGGATCGTCCGTGGTCCGTCGGTACCGCGGGGACGATGACGATTTCGGTGTCGCGCGTGGCGCTGGGCGCGCTGGACCAGGCGGAACAGACCGTGGACTGCGCACGCTGACCACGATGGGTGATCCGGGCGCACGTGCGTCCGGATCTCCTGCGATGGCGAACGAACGGGGAAGGGGAGCGGGATGACACTGTCGGGACTGGATATCGCCATCGTGCTGGCCTACCTGGCCGGCATCTTCGTGCTTGCGCAATGGGTGTCGCGCGAGAAGGCCGGGCACACCAAGGACGCGAAGGACTACTTCCTCGCCAGCAAGTCGTTGCCGTGGTGGGCCATCGGCGCGTCGCTGATCGCGGCCAACATCTCGGCCGAACAGATCATCGGCATGTCCGGTTCCGGCTACGCCATCGGCCTGGCCATCGCGTCGTACGAATGGATGGCGGCGGCCACGCTGCTGATCGTCGGCAAGTGGTTCCTGCCGGTATTCCTCCGCAACGGCATCTACACGATGCCGCAGTTCCTCGAGCAGCGGTACGGCACGCGCATCCGCACGTTGATGGCCGTGTTCTGGCTGGGGCTGTACGTGTTCGTCAACGTCACCTCGATCCTGTGGCTGGGCGCCATCGCGGTGTCGCAGGTCACCGGCATGGACCAGATGCTGGCGGTGGTGCTGATCGGCGTGTTCGCGCTGCTGTACCAGCTCTACGGTGGGTTGAAGGCGGTCGCGCTGACCGACATCGTGCAGGTATCGCTGCTGGTGCTGGGCGGCCTGCTGGTCGCGGGCCTCACGCTCAACGAGCTGGGCGAGGGCGCGGGTGTCGTCGCCGGCTTCCACAAGCTCTGGGCCGCGCAACCGGGCCATTTCGAGATGATCCTCGACAAGGACAACCCGTTCTACAAGGACCTGCCGGGCCTCAGCGTGCTGATCGGCGGCATGTGGATCATGAACATCAGCTACTGGGGCTTCAACCAGTACATCATCCAGCGCGCGCTCGCGGCGAAGGACATCGGCGAGGCGCAGAAGGGTGTGTTGTTCGCCGCCTTCCTCAAGCTCCTGATGCCGGTGATCGTCGTGCTGCCCGGCATCGCCGCGGTGATGCTGGCGCCGGGCCTGGACAAGCCCGACCAGGCCTATCCGACGATGATGCGGCTGCTGCCAACCGGCATCCTCGGCCTGGTGTTCGCCGCATTGGTGGCGGCGATCGTCGCGTCGCTGGCATCGAAGATCAATTCCGTGGCGACGATCTTCACCCTGGATTTCTACGCCAAGGGCAAACGCCAGCACAGCGAGGCCACGCTGGTGCGCGTGGGCCGCATCGCCGCGGTCGTGACCGTCGTGCTCGGCATCCTCGCGGCCAAACCGCTCCTCGGCAGCTTCGACCAGGCGTTCCAGTACATCCAGGAATACACCGGCTTCTTCACCCCGGGCATCGTGGTGATCTTCGTGCTGGGCCTGTTCTGGAAGCGCGCCAACGAGGCCGGCGCGCTGGCGGCGGCGATCGGTTCGTTCGCGCTGTCCATCGTGCTGAAGCTGGCATGGCCGGCACTGCCCTTCATCGATCGCGTCGGCCTGGTGTTCCTGCTGGCGCTGGCGCTGGCCGTCGTCGTCTCGCTGGCGACGCCGCATGCGCCGGAAAAGGACATCATCCAGACGCGCGATGTCGACTACCGCACGAGTGGCGTATTCAACATCGGCGCCGTCGCGGTGCTGGCGATCCTCACGGCGTTGTACGCGGTGTTCTGGTGAGGAAGCACTGGACCCCTACAGCCGCGCCGCCTCGGCGCGTGCGCGGATCTCGGCGAACGTCCAGTCGCGTACCAGGCGCCCGTCTTCCCAGACGGTGACCATCCCGTCGTCGTAGCCCACGGGCTTTTCCACCTCATCGAGCGATGCGGCCGTCGCCGGCACCGGCACCGTGCGGAAGCCGCCGTATTCGCGGTGCCGCAGCAGCGTCATGCGGCCACGCTTGCTCTGCTTGCCCTTGTCGGTGACCGGGTCCTTGTACACGTCGATCCATTCGCCGTTCACGCGTGCGGCCGAGCACTTGAGCGCGAACTTCTGGGTGTCGCGGTCCAGGCGCTGCAGCAGTGCGCCGCCCATGCCGAAGGCGAGGTTGTCGGTGGCGTAGCCGGCGCTGGTGATGCGCTCGAGGATGGCGCGGATGCTGGTGGGATTGATGCCGTCGCCCTGGATCACCCGG
Source organism: Pseudoxanthomonas sp. YR558 (assembly GCF_900116385.1). Classification (NCBI taxonomy): domain Bacteria; kingdom Pseudomonadati; phylum Pseudomonadota; class Gammaproteobacteria; order Lysobacterales; family Lysobacteraceae; genus Pseudoxanthomonas; species Pseudoxanthomonas sp. YR558. The sequence goes on from NZ_FPCI01000002.1 coordinate 242,879, forward strand.
ACATGGTTCAACACCTTGTAGCCCCTGCCATTGACGGTATGGCCGAAGGCCTCGTCCAGCAGTTCCAGACACTGGTGGACCACGGCGACCGGATCGCCCGAGTCGGGACGGATGACCACGGTGGCGCCGGAATCGATCACGTCCTGCTTCAGCGTGGTGCCCCAGTGCTCCCGGATGGCGTGGAAGATGTCGTAGCTGTCCGACACCACCGCGACGATCGAGCCGGGTTTGGCGAACTGCCGCAGCATGTTGCGATACGCCTCGACCTCGTTCTCGCGCCCCCAGCTGGTGATCGTGCTGTGCTCGGCGGCGGGGATCGAATAGCCCGCCATCGGCTCGTGGTAGTGCGCCCTCGCCAGCATCAGGCCCGACACGGTGTCGGTGCCCAGGAAGTTGACCAGGTGCGCAGCGCCGCCGATGGCGGCAGACTCCAGGCTGGACACGCCGCGGGCGCCGAAGTCGTGCAGCTTGAAGGGCAGCTGGCCCACGGGGTCGTCGCTGGTGCGCTCCAGGAACTGGCGGATCGTCTGCTTGGCATGCCAGCTGATCGTCGCCACCGTGATCGGGTACCAGATGCGCAGTAGCATCGTCTCCAGATACGAGGGCACCCAGAAGGCCTGGGGGTCCGTCGATTCGATCGTCATCAGCGCTTCATGGGTGGACACCACCGTGCCTTCCGGTACCGCGCGGATACGGATCGGCAGATGACCGCCGCGGCGATCGATGATGTCGCGCCATCCCGCTTCGTTGAAGGGTTCGCCATGCGCCGCGAAGACATCGCGCGCCTCATCGACGTCGGCATGCGTGACGGGCGTGGCGAGATATTCCTTCAGGATGGCCTGCAGGCCGAAGAACACGGTGCGATCGTGGATGCCACCTCGTGACTCCACATAGAAGAACGTGGCGTCGGTGCCAGGTGGGTATTGCAGCCAATGGCTGGCTTTGTAGCTATCGGTGTTGAGCAGCAGATTGGCGAGGCCCTGCATATGCGGGTTCCGCGACGGGGGGCTGCCAGTGTCGCAGTCGCCGCCGTGTGTTTCATCCTTTCCAAAAACTGCTCAAGGCGGGCTGTCGGACGGCACTGCCGACGTGCAGGCCGTTAAGCCTGCTTGAAGCCGGTGCGCGTCTGGAGGTCGCACAGAGCGGACTACTGAACCTTCAAGCGGTCCGTCGAAAGCTTCGCGATCTGCCAGAACAGCGACGCGTCGCCGGTAGCTCGTGCCGAGAGCATCGCTCCGTGGATCGAGGCCATGAACATCGCGGCTTCTCCCGCAGGTGCTTCCGTCAGGCGCATGACGCCCTTCGTCGCGCCCTCCGTGATGGTTTGTGCGAGCCAGGCCTGCAGATCATTGAAGTGGCCCGTGACCTCCACGGCGACCTCTGCCGGGATGGTCGGCAACTCGGCCGCAAGAAGTGCACAGATGCAGATGGGAGGATTCGACTCTTGGATGCAGTCGGCCCAATAGCGGCTATAGGCGATTAGTCGCGCATAGGGGTCGGGAATCGATTCCGTAAGTGCCTGCAGTCCTCGCCGCATGGCGTGTCGATGCTGGGCAACGGTCGCCTTGACCAAGTCCACCTTCGCGGGGAAATGGTGGTGAATGCTGGCCTTTCTGACGTCCACAAGCTCGGCGATGTCCGCATAGCTGAATCCGTTGTAGCCACCAGAAGCCAACAGCTCGTTGGTCCGCTGGATGATCTCTTGGGCCTTCGGCGAATACTGGGGCTGGGCATCGACGGAAGACATCAACGGGCTACCTGATCTCTATTGAGGCGCTGCTTATACAGCGCATGTACCTGCAACGGGATGCCTACGATAAGCGCCAAGAAGAGCGCGCCCTGGACACCCAGGAGCAGCGGGTCCTTCAAGTCTGTCACCAGCGGATCGCCGACAGGAAGCCGGCGCAGACTTTCACTCACCGTCGGCACCATCAACAAGAAGACGGTGATGCTCAGCGAGATCGTCTGGAGATACGTCCACAGCCGTTTGGCTGGCCGCCATAGCGCGATGCCGTATCCAACCAGGAGGAACGTCAGGGTGATGGTGGCGACGATGGAGCTCACCGGCTGGTGCGCGATGGGATAGACCGTCAACACGCCCAACAGCATGAACCAGAAGTACGCGCGACCGGCCTTGGTCTCAGGCGCGATCCTGCCGTGCTTGGCCAGCATGTAAACCGCGAGCGGGATCGCGGGGAGGCTTCCCAGCGTGTGGAGCCAGCCGATCGCTGAAATGCCCATGGACATCCTTTCTAAGTGAGGAACTGAAAATCTACCTACCAATAGGTAGGTAGTCAATATCTCAAGATGAACCAGCGAGGCGGCCGGGTTGTAACTTCAGTAGTCAGAGCATCGATCGAGGGCGGCGCGGCGCATGTGATACGGGCAAACACGCCAACAAAAAACCCGCCTCGTGGCGGGTTTCTTCAACGCGTTGATTTCGTTTGGAAATCTGGTGGCTATGGGTGGACTCGAACCACCGACCCCAGCATTATGAGTGCTGTGCTCTAACCGGCTGAGCTACATAGCCGCGTGAACCGCGTATTCTTCATTTCCACCCCCTCCATGTCAACCGGGCGGCTCGTGCTTGTCGCTTCCGACGGGGCGTGGCAGAGTCAGTGGCAGTAGATTTCAGGAGTCCGCATCGTGATCGATCCGGACGGCTACCGACCCAACGTCGGTATCGTGTTGATGCGGCCGGATGGTCGGGTGTTCTGGGCGCGACGGGTGCGCCGGGATGGCTGGCAGTTCCCGCAAGGCGGCATGAACACGGACGAGACGCCGGTCGAGGCCATGTACCGCGAGTTGCGCGAAGAAACCGGCCTGTTGCCCGAACATGTCGAGGTGTTGGCTGTCACGCCCGGCTGGCTGCGCTACCGGCTTCCGCCTCGGGCGGTGCGCCGGAACGAGCGTCAGGTCTGTATCGGCCAGAAGCAGGTCTGGTTCCTGTTGCGTCTTCTGGGGGACGAGGCGCATTTGCGCCTGGACCTGACCGAGAGCCCCGAGTTCGACCATTGGCGGTGGGTGGATTTCTGGTACCCCGTCGAGCATGTGGTCCTGTTCAAGCGTCGCGTCTACGCCAGTGCCCTCGGCCATCTCGCGCCGTTCGCGCGTGGCGTGGCGGGGGTCCAGGCCATTCCCCCGCCGCTGCCGTCCGTGCGGCCGCAGGAGATTGCCCGCCGGCGGGGCCGTAGTCGGCCCGGACGTAAACGGGATGGTGGGAGCGAGCCCGCCCAGAATTGACAATCATTCTCATTTTGGGTGCAATAGGGCCGGGCCACTCTGGGTCCGTCGCATCCGCTCCCTAACGTGTACGTCTGCATCTGCAATGGCGTGACCGAACGCCAGATCCGTGAAGCCGCCACCACTGGCTGCACGACCGTGGCCGAGCTGACGATGAGGACGGGTGCCGGCGCCAACTGCGGCAGCTGCCTCGACATGGCGATGGATGTGTTGCAGGCCGCGCAGCCGGCGCCGCGAGAATCCTTGTTCCCGATCCTGACGCTGTCCCACGCCGCCTGATTCGCGGCAACCGTCCGTCGGCGGCATCGCTCCTCCGCAATGATCACGATTCGCGTTCCGTCATGGAGCGTTTGCACGGGCTAACCTTTGCCGTCCTTCCTCCCACGGAGCATGGCCATGAAAGGCGACGCCAAGGTCATCGAGTACCTCAACAAGGCGCTCTACAACGAGCTCACTGCGATCAACCAGTACTTCCTGCACGCCAAGATGCTGAAGAACTGGGGCTTCAAGGAGTTGGCCGAACACGAGTACAAGGAATCCATCGACGAGATGAAGCATGCCGACAAGCTGTCGGAGCGCATCCTGTTCCTCGATGGTCTGCCGAATTTTCAGGCGTTGGGCAAGCTGCGTATTGGCGAGACGCCGCGCGAGATCCTCGAGTGCGACCTGGCATTGGAGCAGGAAGCCCTGCCGCTGCTGCGCGATGCCATCAAGTACTGCGAATCGGTGGCCGATTACGTCAGCCGCAAGCTGTTCGCCGACATCCTCGATTCCGAGGAAGAGCACATCGACTGGCTGGAGACGCAGCTGTCGGTGATCGATCGTATCGGTGAACCGAACTACCTGCTGACCAAGCTCGAAGGCGACGACTGAGGCGTCGTGGCAGGCTGCGGGATCAGCGGCCTACCCAACTGCTGTGCAGCGTAGCCCTGTAGCGCCATCCGGGCGCGCGCATATTCCGCGATGACCAGCGCCACGGCCACGGCCGGGCGCTCCAGCTTGCGCGCGCGTGCGCCGAGCTCTACGCGCTTGGCGGCGGCCGACAGTGCCATCGCGCCGACATTGGCGCTGGAGGATTTCAGCGTGTGCGCGGCATCGCGCATGGCATCCAGATCGGGAATTGCGGCTGCCTTCTCGAGCGTGGCGATCAGGCGCGGCGCATCCTCGAGGAACACCGTAATGATGCGGGCGGTTTCGTCGCCGGCGATCTCACGGAGTTCTTCCAGCATCGTCTGGTCCAGCACCGGGAAGCTCGGTGCCGGTGCACGCGCTGTGGCCACCGCTGGCGCAACGGGCGCCGGCTCGACAGGCGCAGCGAGCGCAGCGTTGCGCAACACGAAGTTCATCCGGTCGGGCAGCCAGCGATTGAGGCAGCCCTCCAGTTGTTCGCGCGACACCGGCTTGGCGAGGTAGTCGTCCATGCCGGCGTCGAGGCAGCGCTGCCGGTCGCCGGCCATGGCATTGGCCGTCATCGCGACGATCGGCAGACGCCCGCCGGTCGCACGCTCGGTTTCGATCTCGCGCCAGCGGCGCGTCGCCGCATAGCCGTCCAGCACCGGCATCTGGCAGTCCATCAGCACCAGGTCGAAGTGCTCCACCTGCATGCGCTTTAGCGCAATGTCACCGTTGGCCGCCGTTTCGCACTCGAAACCGAGCGCGGAGAGCAGCTTTTGCGCCACCAGTAGATTGACCGGATTGTCTTCCACCAACAGGAGTCGGGGCTCGATCCGCATGGCGCTGACGACGGCCGGTTCGGGTTGCGAGGGGATTTCAGGTGCGGCTTCGGCGATGACCGGCGTCGTTGCGAACGCCGGCGTGGCGGTTTCTGGAATATGCGGCCCGGAGGTCACTGGGAAAATTTCCTCCACCATCGGTGCTTCCACTTCCTGATCGCGCTCGGGCGCGGCACCGGTCAGCGCGGCGCGCAGGTCGGCATCCGGCGACTGACGCGAAAGCGAGGTCGCACGTGCGTGAAGTTCGGTGGGCACGGTCTCATCGCCGTACAGCCACACCAGGCGCAGCGAGTCCGGCAGCGGACGGCGCGTGATCGCGCGGTGCAGCGCGAGCGCCGTGCTGCGGATGCCGCTGATGTCGGCCAGCACGGCCAGGTAATCCTGCTGTGCCTGCTCGGATACCAAGCGGAGACGGTCCAGCGCTTCCTGGGTGGTTTCTACGGCGACGGGCTGCATGCCCCAGTTGGTGACCAGCAGGGTGAGGCGCTGCCGCAGCCTTGCATCAGGCGAAACGATGAGAACGCGCCCGTGGTCCAGTGCGCCGTTGTCGCGCTGGCGCAGGTCGCCGATGACCTTCATCAGCGGGGCCTCGAACCAGAACGTCGAGCCTCGGCCTACTTCCGATACGACGTCGATGCGGCCGCCCATCAGGTCGACGATGCGTCGGCAGATCGCCAGGCCCAGGCCGGTGCCGCCGTACAGACGCGTGGTCGAGGCATCGGCTTGGCTGAAGGAATGGAACAGGCGACCGCGCGCGTCTTCGTCGATGCCGATGCCGGTGTCGCGGACCTCGAAGCGCAGCAGGTGCTGTGCGGCAGTCTCGCCGAGCCGGCGCACGACCAAGGTGACGGAACCGCGATCGGTGAACTTGATGGCGTTGCCGACCAGGTTGGTCAGCACCTGGCGCAAACGCACCGGATCCCCGCGTACCGGCAGGCGTACCGCTGGGTCGAGCTGCAGGCTCAGTTTCAGGCCCTTGTTCTCGGCCGGGCGATACATCAACTGCAGCACGCTATCCAGCAGTTCGCGCAGGTTGAAGCCCGTTATCTCGAGGTCGAGTTTGTTGGCCTCGAGTTTGGAGTAATCGAGGATGTCGTCGACGATGCGCAACAACTGGTGCGACGAAGCGGTGGCGGTCGCCAGCATCTCGCGCTGATCCGGCGCCAGCGGCGCGCGCGACAGCATCTCCAGCATTGGCACGATGCCGTTGAGTGGCGTGCGGATCTCGTGGCTCATCGTGGCGAGGAACTCGCCCTTGGCCATCGCCGCGGATTCGGCGGCTTGCTTGGCGCGCACGAGTTCCTGTTCCAACTGATCGTGCCGTTGCAGGTCGCGGCGCAAACCGTCCCGTTCGGACTCTGCCATCGCAGCGCGCGCCTGCACGCCCGTGTGCCGGTGCGCCTGCACGCGGGCACGCAGTGCCTCGGCCAGTGCAGTGGCGAGCGTGGCGCCGCCGGCACCGAGCGCCACCGGCAACCAGGGGCCATCGATGCCCGCCGTGTGCAGGCCGCCGGCGGCGACCGTGGCGGCGGCGAGCGCCGTCGTCAGCCAGGGCATCACCGGTGTGCGCCCCGCGGCGGGCATGCTTACAGCACCGCGTTGTGGAAGTCGAAGCCGAGTTCGCTGCCGACGGCTTGCACCAGGTTGCCCTGGATGAAGTCGACACCGCCCATCCACATGGCCGCGGCGGCCTGCGGATCCTCGATCTGCTGGCCGATCACCTGCAGCCCCTGGCGATGGGCGGCATCGATGACGCCGCGCAGCTGGTCGCGCAGCACCGGGTCGGCGTGCGCACTGGCGTATTTGCTGGACACGCGGACGAAGCCAAGGGGCAGCTGCGTGAGCAGGGCATCGGCCTCGGTACCGGGCTCGAACTGGCTCAGGCAGAACTGCACGCCCGCTGGCATGAGCTGCTGGCAGAACTGGCGCAGCGTGACGGTGTGGATCAGCGCATCGGCCAGGCGAAGGTCGATGACCAGCGACGTGCCTTCGATGCCGCGCGCACGCAGTGCATCCAGCAGCCACTGCGCGTGCGAGTCACGCGCCAGAGAGCGCGGCGACTGGGACACGAATAGGCGCAGGGAAGGGCCCTCTGCTTGGCGTTCGGCCAGCACGTAGAGCGCATGTTCCAGCACCCAATGGTCGATCTGCGCGATGCCGCCGGCCGATTCCGCCGCCGGGATGACCTGCGAGGCCGGTATCAGCGACCCGTCGGCCTGGCGCATGCGCAGCAGTACCTGGTATTGCGCCTGGTCGCTGCCGGCGACGGCGACGATCGGCTGGTAGGCGAGTTCGAACTGGCCGTCCTCGAGCGAAATGCTCGGTGCGTCCTCGTCGACCTGCGCAGGTTCGTAAGCGGCGAGGCTTTCCGGCTTCAGGCGGGCCTGCAGCACGGCGCGTTCGGTCGCTTCGAGCGCGCTGCCCGCATCGGCGAAGCCAAGCGACAGCGCGGTATAACCGACCGAACCGCGCAGCTTCAGTGACTCGTTCGCGCGAGCCTGGAAATCGTGGGCCGTCAGGCCGTCGCGCAGTTGTTGAGCGAGCGCGACCAGCGTGCCTTCGTCGACCGTGTCGGCGAGCATAAGGAAGCTGTTGTCGTTCAGGCGTGCGACCGGATGCGGCGACGCGGCGGCGGCGAGTTGGCGGCCGGCCTGGTTCATCAGGTGCTCGAACACGGCGTAGCCGTAACGCTCGCGAAGGCTCAGTGCGCTGCTGACTTCGATGAAGAACAGGCCGCCGCCCGCGTTGCGTTGCAGGCTGTCGGTGAGCTGCTGCAGCACGAACGTACGCGTGGGCAGGCCGGTTTCCGTATTCAACGTCGCGCGCGGGAGCGCTTGCTGGCGCTGGCGCGAGCGGAGGATGCGATTGGAGACGGCGGCGATCAGGTGTCGTGGCCGGATCGGCTTGTTGAGGAAGTCGTCCGCGCCGCTTTCCAGCACTTCGAACTGGCGCTCCGGGTCCGGATCGCCGGTGAGGAAGACGATCGGCAGGTGCAGGTATTCGGGCTGCTGGCGGATCAACATCGTCAACGACATGCCGTCTTTGCCCGGCATGTGCAGATCCATCAGGACCAGGTCCGGATGGAATCGACGCATCGCATCGAGCACGCCGTCGGACTGCATCTGCACTTCGGCCTGCATGCCGGCGCCATGCAGCACGCTCTGCGCGAACAAGGCCTGCCCGCGGTCATCCTCGACGATCATCACGCGGTACGGCGATTCCGGATCGACGGGCGGTGGCGGGGTGGCGGTGTCGCTCGTCGCCGGGGCGGGCGGTGCGGTAGGCGACGTCGGGGCGGCGGAGACGGGTGTGGGGGTCGGTGGGGTCATCTCGACGGGCTCTCCGGCTCCGGGCAGGTCCTCGTCCTCCGGGGCGGCATCGCCCGCCCAACGTCGCCAATAGTGCGCCGGTGGGGTTTCGGCACGCAGGCGCGAGCGCGGCGGCTCATCCTGCATGCGGGACGTGGAATCGATGGCGGACATCAGGCTTCCCCAAGCTGAGCCCCATTATGCGATGAAGTTCACAGGTGAGGCAGACCCATGATCCCCGATGCGCTGGCGCCTGTCACGGGCCAGAGGTCGGGGGTGTCGCCTGCGTCGCGGGCAGCGGTTCCAGGAGCCGCTTCAGTCCGCGCGAAAGCGTGCGCCAGACCCACCACACGGCGATCGCCACCAGCAACGACATCCCTACAACAAGGAACAACGCAATCCAGGGGTGTGCAAAGGCCAACGACAGGCCACCGACCACAACGGCGTCTTCGGCGACGGAGGCCGTCCAGTTGCTGACCGGCTCCGGGGACGTGTTCATCAAGGCACGGGAGCCGCTCTTCAGCAGGTGGCTGGTCAGTGCGACGCCCGCGCCCGCGGCGAGCGCGCCGCCGCTGAGCTGGCCGTCCGGCGACAGGGTCGCCGCGGCCAGGAAAGCGCCCGCCGGCACACGGGCCAGGGTCTGCAGCAGGTCCCAACCCGAATCGACCCCAGGGATCTTGTCGGCGAAAAACTCCGTCAGCGCCAGCGCGCCGGATGTGCCGAGCACCCACCAGGATTCGGTCACCTGCAGGGCCGGCGGCAGGTCGAGCCAGCCGAGCGCGCCTGCGAGTCCGAGGCCGAAGACCGTCAGATAGACACGGATGCCCGCCATCCATGCCAACAAGATCCCAATTACGAAAAGATGCGCTTCGGACATGTCAGCCACTCCCGGTAAACTCGAGGACTCGCGCCACTGCGGCGAGTATAGGGGTCCCATCTGGCTGCCGGCTGAGTGCCGGGCGCCGTTTGTCCGTCATGTCCGAGCGTCTTCCATCCCGCTTCCGCATCGTCCCGCGCGATGCGGCCGTACGTCGTCGAGGCACCACGCTACTGTTGGGTATCGCCTGGGCGGGTAGCCTGGCGGCCGCCTGGTTCGTCGCCAGCCATACGGCCGCGCCGCGCCTAGCGCAGGCGGATGCCGCGCGGGGGCGTGCCGAGCGCGATATCGCCGCCGTACGCAACGAATTGCGTTCGCTGCAACAGCGCGAGTCGACCCTTGCCCGTTCCGACCAGATCAGCCGCGCGGCCAACGCTGAAGTGCAGGACGCGCTGGCCGAGCGAGACGAAGAGATCGCCGCATTGCGCGCCGACGTGGCGTTCTACGAGCGCCTGGTCGGTGCCACCAGCCAGCGTAAAGGCCTGGGTGTGCACGTGGCCGAGTTCGAGCCCGCATCGGGCGGCACGTGGCGCTACCAGATCATGCTGACCCAGACGCTCAACCGCGGCGCGATCAGCCAGGGCCAGATGCGCTTCATCGTGGAAGGCGTGCGCAACGGCAAGCTCGCCGCGGTCGCCTGGGACGAGCTGCACCAGCAGCGCAGCGCACCCGGGCAGGCCTATTCATTCCGATATTTCCAACAGTTGGATGGCAGCGTGATGCTGCCGCCGGGCTTCACGCCGCAACGCGTCAAGGTGACGCTGCACGGCGACGACGCGGCGGTGGAGCAGGCGTTCGACTGGAAGACCGCTACCGCCGCAGGAGGCAAGTGAGATGTTCAAGAACAAGCCCATCCGTCCGGACGTGGGTGCCATCGACACCCTGATCGGGCCCCAGGTGACCATCCGTGGCGACGTCGTGTTCAGTGGCGGTCTCTACGTTGAAGGCCATATCCAGGGCAAGGTGATCGCTGAATCCGGCGAACGCGCCGTGCTGACGCTGGCCGAGCAGGGCAGCATCGAAGGCGAAGTACAGGCGCCGGTAGTGGTGATCAATGGCCGTATGGTCGGCGATGTGTATGCGCACGAGCGCATCGAACTGGCCCCCAAGGCCCGCGTCCACGGCAACCTGCATTACAAGGTGGTCGAGATGAATGCCGGTGCGCAGCTGACCGGCCACCTCGTGCACGCCGAGGCGGTCCCGGCCGGCCAGCCAAGAGAGGGCGCCGCCCTGCCCGAAGCCTGGGCCGCCGACGCCTGAGGCGGCCATTCAGAGCCTGATGTGAGACGCCGCGCTATCCTGCGGCCATGAGCACCAGGCCCGTCCCGCCGACCGTGCCCCCGCCCCGCGCGGTGGGGTGGCCGGTGTTGTTCGCGGTCCTGGTGCTTGTGCTGGGATTCGGCGTCTGGGGTGCCTGGCAGGTGTTCGCGCGCCATGCCGGCGACACGCCCACGCCAGGCCAGCTGCGGGCCCAGCAGCAGCGCATCGAAACGCTGGAGCAGCGCGCCGCCACCCTGGCGCGCTCGGACCAGATCAGCCGCGACGCCAATCGCGACCTGCAGGCCACACTCGCCGAGCGCGACGAGGAGATCTCCGGTCTGCGCGCCGACGTCGCCTTCTACGAACGTTTCGTCGGTGCCACCGCGCAGCGTCGTGGCCTGTCGGTGCACGAACTCACCCTGGTACCCCAGGACGCGCAGGCTTGGCACTTCACCGCCACTCTCACCCAGAACCTCAACCGGGGCGCCGTGAATGCCGGCCGCCTGCTGGTATCGGTGGAAGGCACCGAGGGCGGAAAGCTCCGCCGGCTGGGCTGGTCCGACCTGCGCCAGCAGGCGAATGCGCCGGGCGTGGCGTATTCCTTCAAGTATTTCCAGCAGGTGGAAGGCGATCTGTTGCTGCCCCAGGGTTTCAAGCCGGTGCGGGTGATCGCGCGCGTGGTGCCGCAGGGCGGTACGGCCGTGGAACAGTCGTTCCCGTGGGCACAGGCCGCCGCGAAGGATGGCGCAGGCGAAGGCGCCGCGGCCCGCTGAACTTGAACTGCCTGCCGCCAGCCCCCATCCTTTTGCCATGACCACCGTCGTTTCCCTGCCCATCGCGCCGGCCGCGCCGGACTACCAGTCCATCGACCGGCCGCTCAATTTCACCCCGGCGGCTGCGGCGAAGGTGCGCGAACTGATCCAGGACGAAGGCAACGAGGCGCTGGCGCTGCGGGTCTATATCCAGGGCGGCGGCTGCTCCGGCTTCCAGTACGGCTTCGAATTCGACGAGAACCGCGCCGAGGACGACGTTGCAGTGAACACCGACGGCGTTTCGCTGCTCGTCGATCCGCTGAGCCTTCAATACCTGATGGGTGCGGAAGTCGACTACAGCGAGAGCCTGCAAGGTGCGCAGTTCGTCATTCGCAACCCCAACGCCAAGACGACGTGCGGCTGCGGCAGCAGTTTCAGCATGTGATGCATGGCCTGCCGCGTTCAGTGACAGGTCTTCCAGCTCCCTCCGCTCCATTGACCGGGTTCGCCTTTGCTGGCGATACGCTCGATCGTGCCGATGCGCTGCGTGACGATGCCGACGCGCTGGCCCGTCTGTGGCCCGAGGCACGCGTCCTGCTGCTCGAGGACGATGGGCGTGCACTGGCCGATGCTGAGGGCGAACTCTTCGCAGCAGCGGGCGCCGCCTTGGGTGGCGGTCCGGGCGCGAGCCTTTTCCTGGGGTTGAAGGATGGTGTGGCGTGGTTCGCCGCGCATGCGCGCCATCACGCGATGCAGGCGCCGTCGCATGTCGATCTGCGCCGCGCGGCCGCGTCCTGGCCGCCCTTCGAATCCGGCGTCTTCGCGATGGCACGCGCGCTGTTGCACTGGCAGGCCTCCACCCGGTTCTGCAGTGCCTGCGGCGGCGCGATCACCTTCAAGCGCGCGGGCTACATCGCGCACTGCACGCAATGCGGCAAGGATCACTATCCGCGCGTCGATCCTGCCGCCATCGTGGCGGTCAGCGACGGTGAGCGACTGTTGCTAGGCCGCCAGGCCGCGTGGCCACCGCGCCGCTATTCGGTCCTCGCCGGGTTCGTGGAGCCTGGCGAAACACTTGAGCAGACGGTTGCGCGCGAAGTGTTCGAAGAGGCGCAGGTGCGCGTGCGCGCATGCCGCTACCTTGGCGCGCAGCCCTGGCCGTTCCCTGGCGCGCTGATGCTGGGCTTCAGCGCGGAAGGCGAGCCCGATCCACCGCAGGTGGATGGCGAACTCGAGGACGCGCGCTGGTTCACCTTCGAAGAAGTCGATGCGGCGCTGCACGGGGAAGGTGGCGACGATGCGCCGCTGCTGCTTTCTCCTTCGATCTCCATTGCGCGCGCGCTCATCGAGCACTGGCATGCTGCCATGCTGGCGCGGCGCCCATAGGCATACCACCCGTGCAGACCGGCCATTAACGCCCCGGCGCGCTAGAATCCGGGCCCGGAGGACGTCATGTCGATCACCCTCGTCGCGGTCGTGATTGCACTGGTGCTGGGCCATGTCGCGCCCACGCTGGTCATTTCGCTGCGCCAGTACGCCTGGTATCGCGCATGGCTGGAGTGGCTGACCCGCAATACGGGGCACGGCGCTGCGTGGCAGGGACGCTACGGCATCACGCTTGCGCTGGTCCCGGTGCTGCTCCTGGTCGGCATCCTGCAATGGCTGCTCGATGGCCCCATCTACGGGCTGGTGGGGTTGTTGTTCGATATCGCGGTGCTCGTGTACGCGTGGGGGCCGCGTGACCTCGATGTGGATGTCGAGGCCGTCATCGATGCACATGATCCGCCGACCCGACGCGCGGCCATCGCCCGGCTTGGCCTGACCGGCGAAGCCGCCGCACTCGATGGCCCCGCGCTGGTGGAAGCGGTGTTCCGCAATGCGTTGGAGCGCTGGTTCGGCGTGCTGTTCTGGTTCCTCCTGCTCGGCCCCGTGGGCGCGATGCTCTACCGGTTGACGGTTCTCGCGGCGCACGAGACCTGGGCCGATCTGCCATCGGCGAACCGCGAAGGCGTGCGCGTGTTGAAGGCGGCGCTCGAATGGCCCGTCGCGCAACTGATGACGCTGGCGATGGCCCTGGTCGGTAATTTCGACACCGTGTTCTCGACGTGGCGCGAAAGCGGCGGCGCGCGGTTCGCGCTGGATGCGGGATTCCTGGGCAGTGCGGCGCGCGCCAGCGTGCGTTGCGAGCTGGCCGAGGAAGCCGAGGAGTACGCCGAAGAGGGCATGGTCCAGGCGATGCGCGAATTGCCCGAACTGCGCGATGCGATGAGCCTGGTGTGGCGCATCCTGCTGCTGTGGCTGGCGGTGATTGCCGTGTTCGTGATCGGCGGCTGGGTCAGCTGACGTAGGTCAGCCCGGCGCGAGCCAGGCGAACGGGGCCCACGGCAGGTTGCGCGCGATCCAGTAGGCCGGCATCAGCACAAGCCAGAGCGCGGGTTTGCCGAGAATACGAGCCAGGGGCGCCAAGGCGCGCGGCTGCCAACCGAGCTGCCAGAGCACGACGAAAGGCGCCAGGAACAGCAATCCGACCGCCAGCACGTTGAAGCGCAGGGCCGCCATCAGGTCTCCGTGCACAAGCGCATGTAACGCGCGTGTGATGCCGCAGCCTGCGCAGAAGTAGCCGGTGACTGCGCGAAAGATGCAGGGCGGAAATGGATTGCCGGGTAGATTCGGATCGAACGTGCGCAGCGCCCAGATGCCCGCCGCAGCCACCAACAGGGCGGCGGCGGACACCATCAGGAACAGCGGGCGCCGCTCTCCGATCACTGGTTGGCTTCGATCTGCTGCTGGAATTCCTGGATGCGCTCCATGTATCCCTCGACGCCTCCCATCAGGGCGAGCGACACGAAGAACAGGATCACGGCGGCGCCGATGATGCCGGCGGTCACCCATGTCCAGATCTTCGCGTTCTTCGAGGCGGCGCGCGCGCCATCAAGATCGCCCTGGCGCAACAGCGTGCCGACCTTCGTCGAGAACACGATCGCCACCACGCCGGTCACGATGCCGGGAAAGCTGTAGCAGACAATGCAGCAGAGCAGGAACGCGAGCACGGTCGAGGTGATCGACCAGGCGAGGTAGGAGGGAATCGGCGCACCCTCGATAACCGGTGGTGGCGTGACGGGCGGAATGGAACTCATGGGTCTCTCCTTGGACGAGGTGGCGCGCGAGTCGGCCTGCACGCCGCTCAAGCCGCCCAATAGTGCCAGACCGCGGAACAAAAATGATCAGCGCGCGCTGGGCAGATGCATCACGCCGCGTCGCCGCGCAAGGCACGCACGCGTGCTTCCAGCACTTCCGCCGTCGCGGCCGCGCCGTCCATCGGTTCGCCCGCCACGACATCTACGTGCGCACGGAAGCGCCGTGGTACGCGCATGCGACCGAGACGCGTATCGCGACGGCTCCACATGCTGGCCCACATGCCCTTAAGCGCCATCGGCACCACGGGCACGGCGCGCCGCTCCAGGATCTTCTCTACGCCTGACTTGAACGCGGCGATGTCGCCGTCCTTCGTCAGCGCGCCTTCGGGGAAGATACCGACGATCTCGCCTTCGGCCAGCGCCGCGTCGATCTCGTCGAAGGCGCGTTGCATCAGTGCGGGGTCCTCGCGCGCGCCGGCGATCGGGATCGCCTTGGCGGTCCGGAAGATCCAGCTCATCACCGGGATGTTGAAGATCTTGTAGTACATGACGAAGCGCACCGGCCGCGGGATGGTCGCGGCCAAGATCAGCGCATCCATGTAGCTCACGTGGTTGCAGACCAGCAGCGCCGGGCCCTCGTCCGGCACATGCTTCTCGATGCCGTGCAGGCGCAGCCGGTACAGCGCGCGCACCAGCAACCAGCTGAGGAACCGCATCAGGAACTCGGGCACGATCGTGAAGATCCAGATCGCGACCACCGCGTTGGCAATGGCCAGCGCGAGGAACATCTGCGGGCTGCTCCAGTCCAGTGCGTGCAACCCAAGGCCCACCAGCGCCGCCAGCACGATGAATCCGGAGTTCTGGATGTTGAGCGCGGCGAACACGCGCGCCATCTGCGTTCGGTCGGTGCGGCTCTGGATCAGCGCGAAAAGGGGCACGACGAAGATGCCGGCGAACATGCCGATACCCACCAGGTCGATCATGATCCGCACGCTGCCGGCGTGGTGGACGAAGCCGGCGATGTCCAGTCCCGTCGCGGGTGTCAGGCCGGGCCGGGCGAAGTACAGATCGAGCAGGAACGCGCTCATGCCGAAGGCGCCGACCGGCACCAGGCCGATTTCGACCGTGCGGCCGGAGAGCTTCTCGCACAGCAACGAGCCGATGCCGGTGCCCACCGAGAACAGCGCCAGCGCAAACACATACAGCGTCGACGAGCCGTCGGCGGCTCCCAGGTGGAGTTTCGCGTAGGCCGGCAACTGCGAGGTCAGCAGCGTACCGAAGAACCAGAACCACGACACGCCGAGAATGGCATTGCGCACCGCCAACTGCTGCTTCGCCATGCGCAGCACGGCCAGCGATTCGGGAATGGGATTCCAGCGGATCTTCAGGTCGGGCGCGCCAGCGTCCATGCGCGGAATCATCCGCGACATCACGTTGCCCAGTACCGCCAGCAGCACGATGGCGACGGCGGCCGCTTGCGGCCCGTGCGCACCGGCGATCTGGAAGATCATGCCGCCGGCGATCATGCCGCACAGGATCGAGATCGACGTGCCCATCTCGACCAGGCCGTTGCCGCCGGTCAGCTCCTCCGGCTTGAGGATCGACGGCAGCACGGAATACTTCACCGGCCCGAACAGCGTGGACTGCACGCCGGTGCAGAACAGCGCCACCAGCAACAGCGGCATGTTCTGCAGCAGGAAGCCAACCGCGGCCAGCGACATGATCACGATCTCCATCGTCGTGGTGATCACGATCAGCCGGTGCTTCTCCAGCTTCTCGGCGAACTGGCCGGCGATGGCGGAAAAGAGGAAGTACGGCAGGATGAAGATCGCCGGCGCCAAGGTGGCATACAACGAAAGCTGGTCGTCGCTGGCGCCCAGGAAGAACAGCAGCGCGATGATGGCCTGCCGATAGACGTTGTCGTTGAAGGCGCCCAGCGCCTGGACGGTGAAATACGGCAGGAATCGCCGTTGTGTCAGCAGCGAAAACTGGCTGTGGCTGGACATGCGCCCTCCGTGGGTTGCGCGCAGCCTAGCAAATCGATGTGGCGGTGCCATCCTGCCTGCCCGACAGCGTTCCACTGCTGGCGTTGATGGGGTGGGCGCGCGGGCGGATAGTGGCCGCCCCACGTCGTTCCCTCTCTCCCCCATGAGCCTGCTGTTCTCGCCCGTCGACTTCGGGCCGCTACGCCTGTCCAACCGCATCGTCGTCGCGCCGATGTGCCAATACTCCGCCGAAGAAGGGCGCGCCACCGATTGGCATGCTTTCCATTGGCCTAATCTCGCCCAGTCCGGCGCTGGACTGGCCATCATCGAAGCCACGGCGGTCGAGCCGCATGGACGCATCAGCTGGGCCAACATCGGTCTGTGGGACGACGCCACCGAGCAGGCCTTCGCGAACGCGCTTGCCGCCGCGCGCCGCCACTCGACGATGCCGTTGGGCGTGCAGCTCGCGCATGCGGGTCGCAAGGCGTCGACGCATCGCCCCTGGGACCACCACGGTGCGGCCATTCCACCCGATCACACGCACGGCTGGCAGACCGTCTCTGCATCCGCCATTCCCTATGCCGAAGGCGGCCTTCCGCCGATCGCGCTGGATCAGGCCGGTATCGACGAGGTCATCGCCGCGTTCGTCGCGAGTGCGCGCCGCGCGGTCCGGTTGGGCCTGGACCTGATCGAGATCCATGCCGCGCATGGCTATCTGCTGCACCAGTTCCTGTCGCCGTTGAGCAACCGGCGCGAAGACGCCTATGGCGGCTCGTTGGAGAACCGCATGCGTCCGGTGCTGCAGATATTTGATGCGGTCAAGGCGGTGGTGCCGGCGACGATGGCGCTCGGCGTACGCATCTCGGCGACCGACTGGGTGGACGGCGGCTGGGACCTGGCGCAAAGCATCGTGCTGGCGAAGGCGCTGGATGCGCGCGGCTGCCATTTCATCGACGTGTCCAGCGGCGGCTTGCATCCGGCGCAACGGATCGCCGCGGCACCGGGTTACCAGGTGCCGTTCGCCGACGCGATCAAACGGGAAGTGGCGATGCCGGTCATCGCCGTGGGCCTGATCACCGAGCCGCAGCAGGCGGACGACATCCTGCGACAAGGCCAGGCGGATGCCGTCGCGCTCGCGCGTGGCATCCTCTACGACCCGCGCTGGCCGTGGCACGCAGCCGCAGCACTGGGCGCCGACGTCGCGGTGGCGCCGCAGTACCTGCGCAGCGCGCCGCGGGAACACGCGGCGCGCTTCGTGCAGGCGGCCTGACTCAGCCGGCGTCGCGCTCGCGCGCGATCGCGCGCCAGCCGATGTCGGTGCGGTGGAACTCGTTCGTCCAGCGCACTTTCTCGACACCTTCGTAGGCTTGGCGCTGCGCATCGGACACGGACGCGCCGAGCGCGGCCACGCACAGCACGCGGCCGCCAGCACTCACCACGCGGCCTTCCGCATCCAGTGCGGTGCCGGCATGGAACACCTTTGCGGTATCCGGCACCTCGTCCAGCCCGGCGATCACGTCGCCGGTGATGGGCGTTTCCGGATACGGCGATGCCGCCATCACCACGCCCAGCGACGGGCACGGATCCCACTTCGCCTCGACGGTGTCCAAGCGGCCGTCGATGGCCGCTTCCACCAGGTCCACGAGGTCGGACTGCAGGCGCAGCATCACCGGCTGCGTTTCCGGATCGCCGAAGCGCACGTTGAACTCGATCACCTTCGGTGCGCCGCTGCCATCGATCATCAGGCCGGCGTAGAGGAAGCCGGTGAACGGCACGCCGTCGGCGATCATGCCCTGCACGGTGGGATTCACGACCTCGCGCATGACGCGTGCGTGCACCTCGGGCGTGACCACGGGCGCGGGCGAATACGCGCCCATGCCGCCCGTATTGGGGCCGGTGTCGCCGTCGCCGACGCGCTTGTGGTCCTGGCTGGTCGCCATCGGCAGCGCGGTGGTGCCGTCGACCATCGATATGAAGCTCGCTTCTTCGCCTTCGAGGAACTCCTCGATCACCACGCGTGCGCCGGCATCGCCGAACGCGTTTCCGGACAGCATGTCGCGCACCGCAGCCTCGGCTTCGTCCAGCGTCATCGCCACGATCACGCCCTTGCCGGCGGCCAGGCCGTCGGCCTTGACCACGATGGGCGCACCCTTCTCGCGCAGGTATGCCAGTGCTGCGTCGACATCGGTATGCACCGCGTAGAACGCGGTCGGGATGCCGTGGCGCGCGAGGAAATCCTTCGCGAACGCCTTGCTGCCTTCCAGCTGCGCCGCGGCCGCGGTGGGGCCGAAGATGCGCTGGCCCGCCAGGCGGAAACGATCCACTACGCCGGCCACCAGCGGGACTTCCGGACCGACGACCGTCAGGCCCACGCCTTCGTCCTGCGCCAGCGCGAGCAAGCCTTCGATGTCAGTGACCTTGACCGGTACGTTGCGGCAACCGGATTCCGTCGCCGTACCGGCATTCCCGGGCGCAACGATCACTTCGTCCACGCGCGGCGACTGCGCCAGTTTCCATGCCAGCGCATGCTCGCGACCGCCGGAACCGATGACCAGGACTTTCAAGGGGACTTCCTCAGGACAGGACCGGCGAATCAGGCCGGCGGGGCGGCGCACTCGCGTGCGGGGAGGGTCAATTCGAAGAAAAGTGCACCGTCGCGGTCGACGAACCGGCGCACCAGCACCGCATCGGTGCCGATCAGGGGCTGCATCGCGGGCAATACGCACAACGCGGTCATCGCCTGTTGTTCGCTTTCACGCAGCGCCCTGAACTTGGGATGGGCGCGCGTCTTCTCGGCATCGCCATCCGGCGAGCGCACGAGGAACACCAGTCGATCGCCATCCACGGTAACCGATTCGGTCACCAGGCCGTCGAGATAGGGGGAGGGCAGCGTCGATGCCGTCTCGGCGCGCGCGGCTTCCAGCTTGCCCTGCATCCCCTGGCAACCCGCGAGCGCCAGCGCACCGATGACCGATGCGACACGTACGACCTGCGTCCAGCCGTGGAGGCGCATGAGGTCAGTGCCGGAAGTGCCGCACGCCGGTGAACACCATCGCGATGCCGTGCTCGTCGGCTGCCGCGATCACTTCGCTGTCGCGCATGGAGCCGCCCGGCTGGATGACCGCCTTGATGCCGGCGGCCGCGGCGGCGTCGATGCCGTCGCGGAACGGGAAGAAGGCATCGCTGGCCATCACCGAGCCCTCGACGACCAGGTTCGCGTCCGCCGCCTTGATGCCGGCGATGCGCGCCGAATAGACGCGGCTCATCTGGCCGGCGCCGACACCGATGGTGCGGTGGTCCTTCGCATAGACGATGGCGTTGGACTTCACGAACTTGGCCACCTTCCACGCGAACAGCAGGTCGATGAACTGCGCGTCGGTCGGCGCGAGTTTCGTCACTACCTTCAATTCGTCGCGCGTCACCACACGGTCGTCGGCGGTCTGCATCAGCATGCCGGAGCCGACGCGCTTGGTGTCGATGAAGCCATTCGAGGCGGGAGCGAGCGGGATGCGCAGCACGCGCACGTTGGCTTTCTTGGCCGCGTAATCGAGCGCACCTTGTTCGTAGTCCGGTGCGATCAGCACCTCGACGAACTGGCGGTCCAGGATGACTTTTGCCGTGGCCGCGTCCAGCGTGCGGTTGAACGCGATGATGCCGCCGAACGCGCTGGTCGGGTCAGTGGCGTAGGCCAACTCGTAGGCATCGCCGCAGGCCACGCCGACCGCCACGCCACAGGGGTTGGCATGCTTGACGATCACGCAGGCCGCCGCGTCGAACTGGCGCACGCATTCCCACGCCGCATCGCTGTCGGCGATGTTGTTGTAGCTCAGTTCCTTGCCCTGCAACTGGGTGAACGTCGCCAGCGAGCCCGGGGCAGGACACAGGTCGCGGTAGAACGCGGCCTGCTGGTGCGGATTCTCGCCGTAACGCAGGTCCATCACCTTGACGAAGTTGCCGTTGGCCTGCGCGGCGAACGCGGCGCGCGCGGGCACCTCGCCCGCGGTGTCGGTGACGGAGGACAGGTAGGTGCTGATCGCAGCGTCGTACTGGGCGACACGATTGAACGCGGCCACCGACAGTGCGAAGCGCGTCGCTGCCGGCAGTGCGCCGCCGTTCGCGTCCAGCTCGGCGACCAGGCCGGCGTACTGCGATGGATCGGTGGCCACGGCGACGCGCGCGAAGTTCTTCGCGGCCGAACGCAGCATCGCAGGACCACCGATGTCGATGTTCTCGACCGCATCGGCCAGCGTGCAGCCGGCCTTCGCGGTGACGGCTTCGAACGGATACAGGTTGAGCACCAGGAGGTCGATCGCGCCGATGCCGTGCTCCGCCATGACGGCGTCGTCCTGGCCGGCGCGGCCGAGCAGGCCGCCATGCACCTTCGGGTGCAGCGTCTTGACGCGGCCGTCCATCATTTCCGGGAACCCCGTGACGTCGGCGACATCGCGGACGGTCAGGCCCGCGTCACGCAATGTCTTCGCAGTGCCGCCGGTGGACAGCAGTTCCACGCCATGGCGCGCCAGCGCGTGGGCCAGGTCGAGCAGGCCGGACTTGTCGGAAACGGACAGCAGCGCCCGTCGCACGGGCTGGAGATCGAGGGTCATGGGGAGGGCGGTACGGAGCGGGGCGCGAATTATAACGCGCCGCAGCAAGCCGCCCGGTGGCCGCTCAGGCCAGCCCGTAGTCCTTGAGCTTCTTGCGCAGCGTGGCGCGGTGGATACCCAGCATGGCCGCAGCGCGGCTCTGGTTGCCCTCGCAATGGTTCAGCACTTCGACGAACAGTGGAATTTCCATCTCACGCAGCACGATCTCATAGACATCGTCCGCATCGCTGCCGTCCAGGTCGCGCAAATAGCGGCGCACGGATTGCGCCACGTGCTCACGCAACGGCGGTCGTTGCGCACCGCGCGTATGGTCCTGTCGGGTGGAGGCAGCGTTCAATCGGTTCCCCTGGTGACACGGATTGCTGAGGCCCGCCTTGTGCTTGTCGGTTTTCGGCGGGGGGACGAGTCTAGCGCCTGATCGGGGCGCGTGCATCCGCTTTTTTGATGAATCGGGGCGATTAACGGAAGTCGAAGGAAAACGCGACGACGTTGGCGCTCGGTTCCTTCACGCTCACGGCCATCTGCGCGCTCTGTCCCGGGCCGATCAAGGACGATGACTCGCCTTGGGGCAGATAGTCGGCCGGCTGCAACGCACGTGCGCCCAAGGTGCGACCGTCGGCATCCTTCAGCGTCAGCAGGATGACCGGCCACGCCTGCGCCCAACGCGCTTCGTTGCGGAACGTGGCCTGGGCCTGCAGCGTGCCGGGACTACCGATGATGGGCCGCACGTCGCGGCTCAGCATGGTGAAGGCCGCGGGTTCGCGCCAGGTGGGTACGTCGCAACGGAATACCCCGCACAGCGCAACCACGATGGGCCGCCAGCCCGCCTGCGTGGCAAGCCGCGCGCGATCGGCCAGCAACACTTGCGCGCAGAGCAATAGCGACAATGCGATCACCGCGAACCACTGGATTCGTGCCTGTTTCGCGTGCACCGGTGTGGTGCGCCCGCGCTGCAGGAAACGTGGTCCCGTCGGACCACGGGCCTTCGGTCTCGCGTCGACGACCGCCGCCGCCTGTGGCGCTTCGGTGGGCGCTTCGCCGTGCAGGGTGGCATCCGCCTGCACGGCGAGTGCGGTGTCCGTGTGTTCGCCGGAGGATGCGTCCGCGGTATCCGTTGTCGTCGCTTCAACGGGTTCGATCACGCCGTCCGTTTCGACGGGTGCGAGGGCCTCTATGGCCTCGGACGCGGGCTCCGCTGCGCGCGTATCGGGGTCCACCCCGCGCACTGCAATGTCGTTGGCGTGGTCTTCGCGCGTTTCGACCGGTGCCGCCGGCTCCATCTTCGCCGCGTCGGCGACGACTTCATCCTTCGGCGGCAGAGCAGCATGCAGGAACGTCGCCAGGCTGGGCGATGTCGTCGCGCCGATAGCGTCGCCCGCCTGCAACGGCTTGCCGCAGCGCGTACAGGCGACAGGCAGTGCCTGCGTCTGTGGATCGCGGGCGACCAGAAACTGGCAGTGGGGACAGGCGATGAACATGGCCGCTATTCAACCACGCGGGCCCGCGCGCGTGTTGTGATCGCAGTGGCCTCAGCGACGCACGCCGTCGATACGCATCCAGTCACCGTCCTGGGTCGCCTGGAGCGCGTCGAACCAGGCGGCATAGCGGACCAGCAGATCGTCCTCCTGCCCTTTCAGGATGCCCGACAGCGCGATGCGACCACCGGGCGCCACACGCTCGGCTAGCGTCTCGGCCAGCGCATCCAACGCAGAGGCCAGGATGTTGGCTACGACGATCGGATACGTGGCCACGGGTTCGTCTTCGGGCAAGTACACCTGGAGGCGTTCATCGATACCGTTGCGCTGCGCGTTATCCGCGCTGGCCAGTAAGGCCTGCGGGTCGTTGTCCACGCCCACCGCGCCGGCAGCACCGAGTTTGAGCGCGGCGAGCGCGAGGATGCCGGAGCCGCAACCGAAGTCCAGCACCTGGCGGCCCTGCAGTTCGCCACTGCTGGCCAGCCCATCCAGCCAGCGCAGGCATAGGGCGGTGGTGGGGTGCGTACCTGAGCCGAACGCGAGCCCGGGGTCGAGCCGCACGATGGCGGCATGGTCCGTTTGCGCTTCGTCGGGGACGGCATGGTTCCACGGCACGATGAAGGTGCGCGCACCGAACTGCATCGGCTTGAACTGGTCCAGCCAGGCGCGTTCCCAGTCTTCGTCCGCCACGGTACGGAAGCCGACTTGCGTCCAGTCCAGGCCGGAATCGAAGGCTTCCAGCGCGGCGAGCAGGGTCAGCGCATCCGCGTCGGCGTCGAACAGGGCGGTCAGCACAAGCGCTTTCCATAACGGCGTTTCGCCCACCCCCGGCTCGAGGATCGCACGCTCGTTGCCGGTATCGGCATCCGCATCCAAGAGCGTGACCGACAATGCGCCGACGTCTTCCAGGGCGTTCTCGTAGCGCGGCTGCTCGGCTTCGGTGCAGCGCAGGGAGAGTTCCAGATAGGGCATGGGGCAGGCAGCGGCAGGGGAGGTTGCCTAGTGTCTCACGCGGTCCTGGGAGGGTGCCCGCGACGGAAGGTGGTTCCGGACCGCCTGGCGTGACGTCCGTTCGTTGAAAGCCCGGGAATCGGCCGGGATAATGGCCGGGTGCCCCGGAAGCTGCTATTGCCGATCCTGCTGGTGGGCCTGCTGGGCGCGCTGGCGTGGATGCCGCTGCGCCAGGCGGGCTGGACCGGTGTTGCCTTCGGTGGTGGCGATAGCGAGAGCACGCCAGAGTTGGTAGGCGCGATGGCGACGCCGCCAGCATCGCGCCTGGTGCCCATGGCGCTGCGGCCGGCACCGGTCCTGTCTCCGCTACGACGGGGCTTCGAAGAGAGTGTCGATCTGTTCGCGTACTCGCGCGAGCTGACGATGTGGGCCTCCGCGGGCGATGCTGACGCGATGTGGCTGCTCAGCCTTGTGCAGGACTATTGCGCGGGTTTCGCGGCGGACCCGACCGGTTATGCGCAGGACACGCGCGTCATCGCGAAGCTCGGATTGTCGGGCGGCGCGGCGATGCTGTCGGCACGCCAGCGCGTGCAGCAACGGTGCGCGCGCTTCGTCCCGCAGGACGGATTCTCGCTGCCGGTGATCGTTAACCAGCGCATGCAGGCGGCACGTGCAGGCAGCCTGGCCGCGGAAGCGGCGCTGCTGGCGATGGATCGGCCGCTCGATGCCGGCGACGACTATCGGCGCGAGCTCGTGCAACGCGTATTGGATTCCGGCGACCCCTTCGCTTTCGTGGCGATCGCTCCGGCGATGGGTAGTGTGGGCAGCGGTCGCACCGAGACCCTCGGTGAGGTGTCCGGCAGCGACCTGAGCGAGATCGCGTGGCGCATCGCCTCGTGCAGGCTCGGCATGGACTGCAGCCCGGACGGTTCGATGATGACCAACTACTGCGTCAATGGCGGGATCTGCTCGCAGGACGAAACGCAGGATTTCAGCACCTTCGCGCGGGACGCCGGCGTCCCGCGCCAGGGTGAGGACAACGTGGAAGAAATGGTGGGCACCTTGCTGTCCCACACGGGAGTCGAAGGATGAAATACAAGCGTACGCGGCCCGGGGTGAATGTCCTGGTCTGGGGTCTGGTGGTGGTGGCGTACGCGGCAGCGGCGGCCACGATCGTCATCGAGACGCGCAACCCGGAATACCGCGACCTGTCGCGCGTAGGCCACATGACGGTCCATGCGCCCGATGAAGCGCGCCGCCTCGGCGCGGCCCAGGTCGCCGCCCTGTACCGTGCGCGCAGCGGCACGCCGTTCTCCACGCTCGCGCCGGGCAGCACGATCAAGGTCGTGTGGGCCGATGGCTCGGCCGAAACGGTGCGCATCACCGACCCGGCCTCGCCGCTGGGCGCCGAACCCGTGCCGGGCACGCAGCAGGCGCCCGAATAACGCGCGCCGCCTCCGTTGCGCACAGGCGAAGGGCCGGGAGAAAAACTCCCGGCCCTTTTCGTTACTTGCATTGCCGGGGCATGCGTCAGCCGCCGATCAGGCCTTTCAACAGGCCGCGCAGCGGCTTTTTCTGTTCCTGCGGCTGCGCTTCTTCGTCCTGCATCTGCGACAGGTCCATGCCGAGCATCGCGCTGCCGGTGGATTTGGTGCGCACGCGCACGTTCCATTCCGGGTTCCATGGCTGCTTCGGGTCTGACGGCTTGGGTGGCCACGCGATGTGGCTCTCCGGCCCGTACGCGATGATGCTGAGAAGGCCGCCACCACCGTCGCGACCACCTTCGCCCGGTGCGGCGAAAATGCCCTTTGGTATGGCGCACTGCGTGGTGGCGGGCGGCAGCAGTACTTTTTCTTTCGTCCAGCGATCGATCAGCGAGCCGGTCAGGTAATCGAAGATGCCTTGTCCCGCATCGGGGACTTCGGCGCTGCTCCACAGCACCACGTCCTTGCCCTGCGTGCCGATGGCATGGAGAAAGTAGGCCTGCGCGCGATCGACCGGCGCCCAGCGCCACGTCTGTCCGTCGGCGAGGGAGCCGGTGCTCTGCAGGTCGATCTTCGGCATGAAGTCCGCGACCTGCTTGAGTTCGAACTTCAGCGATTCCGGCACGCCTTGCCCGGTGATCTGGTGGGCACCCTGCAGCGATGCGCCATCGGGCACGCGCTTGCCGGATTTCGGATTCGGCCACAGCGCGTAGGCGGGATCGGATTCGATGTCGCGGTCCGGCGCATAGCGGCCTTGCATCGAGCCACTGACTTCCACCTTGCCGCCGCTCGCGCTGATGCTGATGATCTTCGGCTGGCCCTTGCGCACGGTGGTGCTGCAACCCCAGTAGATCAGCAGGCGCTGCTGGCCTTCCGGTGGCTTGTACTCGCCGCTGCGATCGGAGGGCGCGGCAGTGCGCACAGGCGGCACCAACGGTAAGGCCTTGCCCAGGCGCAATCCGGCAGGAATGCGCTGTTCGGCTTCCTTGCCCGGATGGGGGCGGTTGTACAACGCGATGTCGAGGTATTGCCCCGTCATCATCGGCATCCGCGTCTGTCCGTAGTGCGCCTGCTGCCCGCCACCGCCCATCATGCGCGAGGCCATGCCGCCGAGCGGGCCAAGGTCGGGCATGCCGGCCATCTGGTGGGTGGCGACGTCGATCCAGACCTGCGTGGGTGGGCCGGAGGTCGGTGCGCTGGCGGCAGGCGCGGCCGCGATGACGGTGGCGAGGGCGAGGAACAAGGGGCGTGGCAGGGGACGCATCGTGCGTTCTCGTCGGGGGATCCTTCTCCTCCAACGCCGGAGCGGTGTCCTGCCGGACACGCACCCTACCTAGCTTTCGCCATGGGCGGCCCCGCGGTGAATGCGGGGCCGGGGTGTATCAGACCAGCGATATCGCCTTGTTCTTGCGTTCGGCCAGGCGCTTTTCCAGATAGTGGATGTTCTGGCCGCCGGCCTGGAAACCCTGGTCGCGCATGATGCGTTGCTGCAGCGGGATGTTGGTCTTGATGCCGTCGATGACCATCTCGCTGAGCGCGACGCGCATGCGCGCGATCGCAGTGTCGCGGTCAGGGCCGTGGACGATCAGCTTGGCGATCATCGAATCGTAGTTCGGCGGGACGCGATAGCCTTCGTAGATGTGCGTATCCACGCGCACGCCCGGGCCGCCCGGCGGATGGAAGTGCTGGATCAGGCCCGGGTGCGGCATGAAGGTGTCCGGGTCTTCCGCGTTGATGCGGCACTCGATGGCATGGCCGCGCAGCACGATGTCGGACTGCTTGATCGTCAGCTTCTGCCCGGCGGCGATGCGCAGCTGTTCGCAGACCAGGTCGATGCCGGTGATGCGCTCGGTCACCGGATGCTCCACCTGGATGCGGGTGTTCATCTCGATGAAGTAGAAGCGGCCGTCCTCGAACAGGAACTCGAACGTGCCCGCACCGCGATAGCCGATGCGGATGCACGCTTCCACGCAGACCTTGCCGATCTCGTTGCGCAGTTCCTCGGTGATGCCCGGCGCAGGCGCTTCCTCGACCACCTTCTGGTGGCGGCGCTGCATCGAGCAGTCGCGCTCGCCCAGGTGGATGGCGTTGCCCTGGCCGTCGGCGAGCACCTGGATCTCCACATGGCGCGGATTCTCCAGGAACTTCTCCATGTAGACCTCGCCGTTGCCGAACGCCGCTTTGGCTTCCGACTTGGTGGTCTCGATGGCGGCTTTCAGCGCGCCCTCGACATGCACCACGCGCATGCCGCGACCGCCGCCGCCGCCTGCGGCCTTGATGATCACCGGGTAGCCGATCTCGCGCGCGATCTTGGTATTGGCGACGATGTCCTCGCCCAGCGGACCGCCGCTGCCGGGCACGCAGGGCACGCCGGCGGCCTGCATGGCGCGGATCGCTTCGACCTTGTCGCCCATCATGCGGATGGTGTCGGCCTTCGGGCCGATGAAGATGAAGCCGGATTGCTCCACGCGCTCGGCGAAGTCGGCGTTCTCCGACAGGAAGCCGTAGCCCGGATGGATGGCCTGCGCATCGGTGACTTCCGCCGCGGCGATGATCGCCGGGATGTTGAGGTAGCTGTCCTTCGAGGCGGCCGGGCCAATGCAGACGGATTCATCCGCCATGGCCACATGCTTGAGGTTGCGGTCGACGGTGGAATGCACCGCGACCGTGCGGATGCCCAGGGTGTGGCAGGCGCGCAGGATGCGCAGCGCGATCTCACCCCGGTTGGCGATGACGACTTTGTCCAGCATGGCGCGGGCCTCAGCCGATCACGAACAGCGGCTGGTCGAATTCGATCGGCTGGCCGCTCTCGGCCAGGATCGACAACACCGTGCCCGACACGTCGGCCTCGATGGGGTTGAACATCTTCATGGCCTCGATGATCGCCAGCGTCTCGCCGGCCTTCACGGTCTGGCCGACCGCGACGAATGCCGGCTTGTCGGGCGACGGCGAGGCGTAGAACGTGCCGACCATCGGCGCGCGCACCACGTGGCCGTCCGGCAGCGCATTGCCGGGCTTGGCGGTGCCGCCGGTCGAGGCTTCGGTGGGCGAGCTCATCGGCATGGGCGCGGCCGGGCGTGCTTCCACAGGGGCCGCCATCATCGGCGCAGCGGCCTGCAGGGCGTAACCGCCCTTCGGCGTGCGCGCCAGGCGCACGGATTCTTCGCCTTCCTTGATCTCGATTTCGGCCAGGTTCGACTCTTCCAGAAGGTCGATCAGTTTCTTGATTTTGCGGAGATCCATGGGAGCCTCGTGGTTGAACGCTGTTCCCTGCGGGGCGGGGAACAAAAAAGGAAAGTCAGACCGGCAGCCGCTGCAGGGCGGCATCCAGCGCGTAGCGGTAGCTATCGGCCCCGAAGCCGCAGATCACGCCGACCGCCTTGTCGCTGAAGTAGCTGGTGTGGCGGAAGGGTTCGCGGCTGTGCGGGTTGGACAGGTGGATTTCGATGAAGGGCAGGGCCACGCCGGCCAGGGCGTCGCGGATCGCGACCGAGGTATGGGTGAACGCGGCAGGATTGATCAGGATGAAGGCGGTGCCGTCGGTGCGGGCGGCCTGGATACGATCGACCAGGGCATGTTCGGCGTTGGACTGGAACGTCTCCAGCCGATGTCCCGCAGCCTGCGCCTGTGCGACCAGCGCGATGTCGATATCTGCCAGCGTCGCCTGACCATAGACCTCCGGCTCGCGGGTACCGAGCAGGTTGAGGTTGGGGCCATGCAGGACCAGCAGTGTCGCCATTCGAGCCTCCAGCGGAAGGGCGGCAGTCTGCGCGATGCCGGGGATGCTGTCCAGTTCGCCGAAGTTTCGCTCGTTTTAAGCGATTGTTTGAATCTGGGCATCGGTCACGCGCGCCACACCATATATATGAATGATGGCCCGGGACTCACGTCGCGTTCGCACACGGCGACAGGGCCCTGGCCTAGGCTGTGGGCCCCTCGAATCCGGCCCTCACCGCTGTTCACCTTACACATCGTCTGCATGGGGAACCTCTGCCGCAGCCCGATGGCGGCGGCGCTTTTCCATGCGCGGGTGCCGGCGGGCCGCTGCTCCGTGGTCTCCTCGGGTCTGGCCGCCCAGCCCGGCCGAGCGCTGGACCCGCGTGTTGCAGCGGTCCTCGAGAAGCATGGTGTGCCCGCGCTGACGTACGCCGCGCGCATGTTCGATCCCGCCATGCTGGGGCCGGACGATCTCGTGCTCGCCATGCAGCGACGGCACCTCCAGGCCTTGCGTGCACTCGTACCGGAGGCGCGCGCACGCATGCACCTGCTCGGCCGTTGGCGCCGATCGCAGGAGATCGACGATCCCATCGCCGGCACGCAGGACGACATCGAAAAGACATTCACGTTGATCGAGCATTGCGTGTCGCAATGGTGCGAGCACGATCGCCGACTGTCTGCATGATCACGCAGCTGTACCGCCATCCAGCTTCCTGACTGGACCGTTACGCGCGCAATCCCATTTCATGCGCTCATCAAATTCCTGTCCGTAGCCTCGGGACGGCATCAACCGCGCCCCCCGTTCGACGCGCAGGATCCCGGATGGACCAGGGTTCCGTGGGGCTTTTCGTCCACAGCAACCCCGGGTGACAGATGGAGAATGCACGGATCGTCGCGGCCAGCGCGATCGCTCTGGCCGCAACGTTGTTCGCCATATTCTCGATGCGGCCGTGGGCCCGCCGCGTCGGTCTGGTGGACCGTCCGAGCGGGCGCAAGCAGCACGTCGGTCGCGTGCCGGTGATCGGCGGGATCTGCTTCTTCGTCGGTACGCTCGTGGGCCTGGGCTATCTCGGCTACGTCGACCGCTTCGTCATGAGCCTGATGATGGGCAGTGCGCTGATCGTCGCGATCGGCGTCGCGGACGACATCAGTCACCTGAGCGTGCGTACGCGTCTGCTGGTGGAAGCGGCCATCGTCGGCCTGGTAATCCTCAGCACCGGCTACTACCTCGATCACGTCGGCGGCCTCATCCCGGTGTTCGACCTGCGGCTCGGCCTGCTCGGTATCCCGGTGACGATCATCGCGGTGATCGGATTGATGAACGCGTTCAACATGATGGACGGGATCGACGGTCTCGCTGCGTCCACGGCGATGGTGTCGATCGCTGCCATCCTGCTGTTCGCGCACGACGGCGCGCCCGATGTCGGCGCGACGATGATGCTGCAGATTCTGTTCGCGTCGCTGATCCCGTACGTGTTCGTCAACCTGGGTTGGCCGGACGGACGCAAGATCTTCATGGGCGATGCCGGCAGCACGGTCATCGGCTTCCTCGTTGGCTGGAGTCTGATCTACCTCAGTCATCCGCGCGTCGGCCGGCTGGTGCCGGTCGAAGTGCTGTGGTGCGTGGCCCTCCCGCTGCTGGACACCACGGCCGTGATGTACCGCCGCATGCGTCGCGGACGCTCTCCGTTCGCCGCCGACCGCCAGCACCTTCACCACCTGCTGCTGGACCGCGGCCTGTCGGCGCCGGTCGCGTTGTGGACCATCGTGTCGATGGGCGCTGCGCTTGCGCTGCTCGGCTATGCGTTGCGCAACGTGCCGCAGCCGCTGAGCTTCCTCGTCTTTGTCGCCACGACCGTGGCGTACGTGATCGGCTTCCCGCGCCTGCTCGACACCATCGAGCGTTTGACGTCCGGGCCTTCGCGCCGCGCGGGCGCGCGCCGCACGCCTCTGGAATTCCCGGACGACGGCGAACTGAACCACGCGCCCGTCTCCATCCGTCCGCTGGGCCAGCGTCCGCTCGAGGCCGTGGCCGACACCTCTGTGGCGCGGTCTGGGAGCGTGCGTGATCCAGACGCACCGCTGCACGCACTCTGCCTGGTGAACGCCTCCTGCGAAGGTGCGGGGGTGGCGCCCATCGCGCGCCGTCTGGCCGACGATGCGCGTTTCCATGCCACTGTCTGCGTGACCGAGGGTGAGAGCGGCGACGCCGGCCATCTTCTGCAGATGTTCGGGCTTGAGGCACAGGCCAGCGTGTCCGGCGACAGCGGCGGGCCGGCCGCGTATGGCGATGCCCAGGCCGAGATGCAGCAGCTGATCGGCGAGACGAATCCCGATGTGATCGTGGTGCCCGGCGATGCGCCGGTGACCTTCGCCATGAGCTTGGCGGCGCACGCGTGCGACGTGCCGTTGGTCTGCGTCGATGCCGATGCGCCTGCTTCCGGTGCGCAACACTGGCCGAGCGACGCGAGCCGTCGCATCGTGCAGTCGCTCGCCGCGCTGCATGTCGCGCCCAGCGAATTGACGGGCCGCCGCCTGAGCGGCGAAGGCGTGCCCAGCGAGAGCATTCTCGTGCAATCCGACGTGGCCGACGATGCGTTGCGCACCGCGCTGCGCCAGATCCGCCGCGATGCTGATCTGGCGCGCTCCCTGGCCGAAGGCTTCGCCTTCCTGCGCAGCAATGCGCCGCTGTTGCTTGCCGTGAGCGCGCGTGGCGATACGCCGGGGCAGGGCGCGTTCTCCGATGCGCTGGCGATGGTGGCGCGCCGTCGTCCCGACGTGGACATCGTCTGGGTGGGCGGCGTGGGCATCGCGCCGGGCGAGGGTGGCGATCCGCTACACACCTTCGCGAACGTGCACCCGCTGGAAGTCGATGATTTCCTGGCGTGGGCCTACCTGCTCGAGCGCGCGCACCTGGTGCTGGTCGGCAGGGGCGCCCCTCCGCCTCGCCGTCTGCTCGGCAAGCCGGTACTCGTAGCGCAGGAAGAGATCTCGGGAGCGGATGCCGGTGCCGTCGCGATCGGCACCACGCCGGTGGCGATCGCCGGCCGTCTGCTGACACTGCTGGGCGACGACGCGGTCTATCTGTCGCTGTGCGCCGCGCCCGACCTCGATATTCCCCGTGTGGATGGCTGCGCGCCGGTGCTGGAGGCGCTGGCGGGACTACGCGCGCCGCCGACGCCGCGCGCTGCGCCGCGTGCGCTGCACGAACCGCTCGATGCTCGGGCCGCGTCATGAGCGCGCTCCCGTCCCTCCCCGCGCGTCCCGCAGGGCGCGCCTCCGACACGACATGCAAGCGAGGTGAACCATGGCGACCCAGCTGATCACGCGACGAAGCGCCGACCGACCGACCCTGGCGGCGGCCTCCGTGCGCAACGACGATGTCGACATCCCCGCCCTGGTTTCCACGTTGGGCGCGAAGAAGAAGCTCATCCTGTTCGGTACGGCGGCGTTCGTCCTGGCGAGCATCGCCTACCTGGCGGTGGTCACGCCGAAATACGAAGCCAATGCCGTGGTCCAGGTGGAGAGCCGACCGGCCATCCCCCCGGGTCTCAGCCAGAACACCGCGATGCAGGCGCCGTCCGCCATCCCGACGCCCGGCACTACCGAGGTGCAGCTGCTGACGTCGCGCCGCGTGATCGGGGAGGCCATCACCCGGATGGACCTCGATGTCGACGTGAAGCCGCAGCATCTGCCGGTGATCGGCGACTTCATCGCGCGCCGTTATCAGCAGGCCAATCCCGGCGAACTGGCGAGCCCGTGGTTCGGGCTGTCGAAGTACGGTTGGGGTGGCGAAGTCCTCGATATCGCCCGGCTCGACGTGCCCGACCATCTGAAGGGCGTCCCGATGGAGCTGACGGCGGGCGCCCAGGGAAGCTACGTGCTGTCCGCGCAGGGCCAGGTGCTCGCACGCGGACGCGCGGGCACCCCGGTGAATGCGGGTGGCGTAGCGATGCAGGTCCGCAAGCTGACGGCCCATCCCGGTATGCGCTTTCAGGTGACCCGCTACGATCCGTCGGCGGTGATGGCGGCGCTGAAGGAAAACATCACGGCAACGGAAATGGGGCGCAACTCCGGCGTGATCAGCCTGGTCTACGCGCATGCGGACCCGGAGCGCGCGCGCCGCGTGCTGGACGAAGTCACCGGCGCCTATGTACGTCAGAACGTCGCGCGTACCTCTGCCGAAGCGGCCAGCCGCTTGAAGTTCGTCACCGAGCAGCTGCCGAAAGTGCGCGAGGAGTTGGCCAAGGCACAGGCCGCGCTGACCGCATTCCAGACCCGCACCCAGACGCTGGACGTGACCACCCAGAACCGCGCGCTACTCGACCAGACCATCGCACTGGATTCCAGCATCCAGCAGTTGCGCATCAAGATGACCGAAGTCGAGAACCGCTACACCGCGGCGCACCCGACGTATCGCGCGCTGCAGGACCAGATCAACCGGTTCCAAGGCGAGCGCAACGGCCTGCAGGGCCGTATCCACGACCTGCCGGACACGCAGCAGGTGCTGTTTCGCTTGAATCGCGACGTCGAGGTCACCAACCAGACCTACGCCAACCTGCTGGACCAGGCGCAGCAACTCGAGATCGCCAAGGCCAGCGCCGTAGGCAACGCGCGCGTGATCGACCCGGCCGCGGTGAACCTCAACAGCCCGGCCTGGCCCAAGCCGTTGCCGGTGCTGGCTGCAGGCACGTTGCTGGGTCTGATGGTGATGGTGGTGATCGTCCTGCTGCAGCAGATGTTCCGCCGTGGCGTGGAAGACCCGGTCGACATCGAGCTGCTGGGCTTGCCGGTGTACGCGTCGATCCCGCTGAGCAAGAAGGGTCAGGCGTTGACGTATCGCATGAGCCATCGCCGCCGCGACGGCAAGTCGCGCCTGC
Source organism: Pseudoxanthomonas sp. YR558 (assembly GCF_900116385.1). Lineage (NCBI taxonomy): Bacteria > Pseudomonadati > Pseudomonadota > Gammaproteobacteria > Lysobacterales > Lysobacteraceae > Pseudoxanthomonas > Pseudoxanthomonas sp. YR558. The sequence continues at coordinate 276,285 of NZ_FPCI01000002.1, forward strand.
TCGCGCTGAATGCGCCGGCCGACCTGGCGATGGAAGCGCTCCGCTCGCTGCGCACCAGCCTGCACTTCGCCCGGATGCGCATGCGCAACAACCTGCTGATGATCTCCGCGCCCAGCCCGGGCGTGGGCAAGACCTTCATCTGCGCCAATCTTGCGGTGACGATCGCGCAGACTGGCCAGCGCGTACTGCTGATCGACGCCGACATGCGCCGCGGTACGCTGCACGACGCGGTCGGTGTGCGCTGGGAGAACGGCCTGTCGGACGTCATCGCGGGCCGCATTCCGCTGGACGACGCCGTCCGTCGCGTGGCCGGCGCCGAAAACTTGTCCTTCATTTCGCGCGGTGCGATTCCGTCCAATCCGTCCGAGCTGCTGATGCACGAGAACTTCAGCGACCTGCTGAAACGCGTCTCGGGCGAGTACGACATCGTGCTGATCGATACGCCGCCCGTGCTGGCGGTGACCGACGCCGCCGTCATCGGCCACCACGCGGGCACCTGCCTGATGGTGGTGCGCTGGGGCCTCAACCAGCAGCGCGAGATCGCCCTGGCCAAGCAGCGCCTTGAGCAGAATGGCGTGGAAGTGAAGGGCGCCATCTTCAACGGCGTGGAGAAGCGCGGCGCGGGCGAGTACGCCTACACCTACTACGAGTACCTGCCGGCGCCGCGTGCCGGCGCGGGCCGATAAGGAGGCGTCGCCGATGCAGATCACCATGTCGCCTTACTACGGCACGCCGGACTTCACCGTGCTGGACCGACACCCGGAGTACCACCGGATCGATCCCGTTTCGGTGGCCGACCTGCTGCGCAACGCCTTCGTGTACCCGCCGCACTCCATCTACGAGGGCGTCAAACTGGTGACCTTCGGGTTCTCCGCGCACCAGGACATGCGCGGCGCGCCGGATTTCCACTTCAAGTTCCGCAACGCAGGCGAAGTGCCCGAAGTGGCGGACCGGCCGCAGGATTGGATCGCCGTCTACCACCGCATGCTGTGCGATGCGATCACCCGCACTACCGCCGACATGCGAACGCCCTGGCAGTTGCAGAGCGGCGGCAAGGATTCCACGACGCTGGCCATCGCGCTCGCCGACGCTCGTCCCGACACCACCTGCATCACGTACCTCGGGGGGCACGAGGAGAACGAGCTGGAATCCGCGCGGCAGGTGGCAAGCCGGCTCGGCCTGCGCCATGAAGCGTTGGTCTGCGATCCCGGTCGCGCGTACGACCGCTACCTGGCGTTGGCGGGGCGGATGCCGCTGCTGACGGCGGACTTCGCCCTGCTGTCGTACGCCGACCTGGCGACCGAGGTGGCCGCGCGCGGCGGCGACGGCATCATCGACGGCCTGGGGGCCGACAGCTATTTCGGCACGCCGGTCGATCTGCAACAGCAGCTGACGGTGCGCCTCGCGCGCGGGCTGCGCCTGCCGTTCGACGCCACTGGCCTGCCGGGCATCTCCGGCAGCTTCCCACTGTGCTTCGCGCTCGGCACGCTGCAGATGACGCCGATCGAACGCGTCTTCCCGGGTTCGCGCTTCAGCGATGCCGAAGTGGACGCCTTGTTCGGCATCGAGATGGCACGCCGCTCGCGCGAACGCCTCTCTCTGTTCAAGGCGGAGATCGCCTCGGCGACCAGCGCGTGGGAGTGGCGCGACATGTCGATGTCCATCGCCGGCTCGGCGGGTGCGTTCGCCAAGGGTCTCTACACCGCGCATGCGGCCGGGCTGGGTGCTGCGTATCCGTTCTGCGATCGCGCGTTGCGCGAATGGATCCATTATGAAGTGCCGCGTCGGCAGAAGGTGGATCCCGAGACGGGTTTGAACAAGGTACTGATCCGCCGGCATATCGCCGCGCATTTCGGCGAGCTGCCTTACGTGCAGCGCAAGGGCAGTTTCCGTTTTGACGTGTGCGGACTGGCGGCGCAACGGTTCGAACAGATCCACGCGTTCGCCCTGCAAGTGCGTGAGATGCTGCCCGGCGCCACCACGTGGCTGGAGCGAAACCGCGATCGCCTGGACAACAAGTACCACGCATCGAAGTTCTACCTGCTGGCCGTGGTGTTGCCCTGGCTGGCGGCGCACGCGGCGGACACCGCCGCAGCGGCGACGGAAGCGCGCCGAGAGTCGATCGCGGCCTGATGCGTTGCTCCCGCCGACAGCTGCTGAAAGCCGGCTCGGGGCTGGTGCTCGCCGCGATGTTGCCCGCGCCCCGTGCGTTGGCGCTGGACGCGCGCGCATTCGGCGCGCGGGGCGATGGGGTCACCGACGATACGCGCGCCCTGCAGAACGCCATCGATGCGTTGCAGGCGGGCGGAACACTGACGCTGGGTCCCGGCAACTACGTCATCGACCCCGAACGCAGCCTGCGCCTGCGTTCGCGTACACGACTGTCGATGACGCCCGAGACGCGGCTGGTCGCACGTGCGAATGCTGCGCCGCGGACCTATGTCTTACTGATCGAAGGCGTGCATGACGTGCAGGTCGATGGCGGGCGCATCATCGGCGACCGCGACCACCACCTCTCCAGCGAGGGCGAATGGGGTCATGGGATCATGGTGCGGGGTGCGGAACGGGTGTCGCTGCGCAACCTGCACATCACGAAGTGCTGGGGCGATGGCATCTCGGTCGGCGGCATCAGCGGCACGCGGATGGTGCCCAGCCGCGACATCCGTATCGAGGACGTCGTCTGTACGGGCAACCGCCGGCAGGGCCTGACCATCGGTCGCTCGCGGAACGTCCGGGTGCTGCGTTCCCATTTTCTCGCCACGCGCGGCACGTTGCCGGGCTGCGGCATCGATATCGAGCCCGATCCGGGCGGCAGTGCCGACGACATCGGGATCGAGGCCTGCACGCTGCGCGGCAACCATGGTGCGGGCCTGCAGGTGTACGAGCGCGGGCACCGCATCACCGTGCGTCGCTGCATCATCCGCGGCAACCGCGGCGATGGCGTGCTGATACGCGGCGGCGAGCAATGCGTGCTCGAGGACAACGACATCGCCGACAATGGGCTGCGCGGCATCGTCGTGCAGGCCGGCGCGCGCGACATCGCGGTGACGGGCAACCGCTTCTCCGGCAACGCCGCCGGACTGCGGAAGAAGAAGCCGCAGGCGATGAAAGGCTGGATGCATGTCGACGTGGCCAGGAGCGCGAAGGACGTGCGCGTCGATCGGAGCAACCGGTTCGAGTGAGCCCGTAGACGACGGGCGACGCGACCCATCAAGCGGGCGCATCCGGCGTAGCAAGCGGACTCAACCGGCTAGAACAAGCAGCCTCATCCGCGCTGGAGAAGCGAACTCAACCGCGATCACGCGCGTGAAGATGCGTGACGGTGTTCGCGCGAATGATGCTTGTGTGCGCGAAGTATTTGAATGCGTTCACAGATACGGAGGCGCGTTAACCGGTCGTTGCATTCGCGTGGCTATAGTCGCCCCCGTCGCGATTTCACGCGGCGATCACATGGCAAATTTTCCGACGGGTACTTGCCCGCGAGGGGTTACGTTTGTGAAGAAGAATGTTCTCGTGCACGACGTGCGCGAGGCTGGGATGCCTCGGCGCGATTTCCTGCAGAAATCGATGCTTGCTGCCCTTCCGGCGATCGGCGTCGCCGCCGGCATCCCGCGGGCGTTCGGCGCGGTCATGGCCGGCAACATGCCGGCGGTCTCGATGGCGGCCGCCGCCGTGTACGACCCGCCGGTGCGCACGCGCGGCGCGACCACGCTGAGCGTGCGCGATTGGGGTGCCGCGGGCGATGGTGCGCGCGACGACACGACCTCGTTCCAGGCGGCCGTCGATGCGCTTCCCTCCACGGGCGGCATGATCTACGTGCCTGCGGGTGATTACGTGATCGATCCCACCCGCAACATACGCTTGCGCAGCAACATGCACCTGCAACTGGCGGACGGCGCCATCCTGCGCGCCAAGCGCAACGACCAGGAGCGTGCCTACGTACTGATGGCCTACAAGGTCAGCAACGTGGAAATCTCGGGTGGCCGCATCATCGGCGACCGCGACAATCATCTGGGTACCACGGGCGAATGGGGGCACGGCATCATGATCCGCGGCTCCTCGCGGGTGACGGTGCGCGACATCCATGTGTCGAAGTGCTGGGGCGACGGCGTCTCCATCGGCGGTGCGATGGTGACCAACGCGCCGACCATCCCCTGCGACGACGTCGTGATCGCCAACATCGTCAGCACCGGCAATCGCCGCCAGGGCCTCACGATCGGCTGCGCCACCAACGTCAAGATATACGACAGCGAGTTCAGCGATACCCGCGGTATCGCGCCGCAATGCGGCATCGACGTCGAACCGGATTCCAACGACGAACGCATCACCTCCACCGTGCACATCGAAAACTGCGTCATGCGCGGCAACGCCGGCAACGGCGTGCTGCTCTACAAGCGCGTCAAGGGCGTGACCGTCAAGCGCTGCACGATGGAATACAACGGCGGACATGGGTTGCTGACCATCGGCCCGGAGGGCGGCTACATCGCCCAGAACACGATCCGGCACAACTATTTGGTCGGCCTGATGCTGGGTGCCAGCACCTACAACTACCAGGTGAGCGGCAACGTCTTCCGCAACAACAACACGCGGCTGCATGGTGTGAACACGGTCCTGAATCCGTTGATCGCCATGACCGGCATCGTGGACGGCAACAAGGGTAATGGCGCGCACGTGGCGAAAGTATCCACCGCCACCGAGATTCGGGTGACGACGAACCAGTTCGCGAAGTGATCACGGCAGGGTGAAGAGCCCGTCAAGAGGCGGCCGCAAGGCCGCCTCTTCCGTTTTGCGTGTTCATGCGTGCCTGCGTCTTGTGGTGAGTGCGTCAATGGATTCCGCGAGGTCGTTTCCTAGAATCCGGGAATCGATTCGCGCGGAGCCCGCCTTGAAGTTCATCCTGTTCGCCAACACCGACTGGTACCTCTACAACTTCCGCTTGTCGACGGCACGCGCCTTGCAGGCGCGCGGCGTGGACGTGGTGATGGTGTCGCCGCCGGGCGAGTTCGGCCCGCGTTTCGCCGAGCACGGCGTGCGGTGGGTGCCGCTGCGGATGCGGCGCGCCAGCCTCAATCCCCTGCGCGAAGCCGGAACCTTGGCGAACCTAGTGGCATTGTTGCGCGAGGAGCGTCCAGACCTGCTGCACAGCTTCACCCTGAAATGCGCGGTGTACGGTGCGCTGGCCGCGCGCGCGGCCAGCGTGCCGGCGTACGTGAATGCGGTGACCGGCCTGGGCTACGTGTTCGCCAGCGACCGCGTCAAGGCGCGCGTGCTGCGACCGCTGGTCTCTACGTTGATGCGCGCCGCGCTGGGCAGCGATCGTTCCCGCGTGATCCTGCAGAATCCTGACGACGCAGAGGCATTTCAATCGCTGCGCCTCGCACCACCCCACCACATCCGCTTGATCCGCAGCTCCGGTGTGGATATCGCGCGCTTCAACGCTGACGGACGGCAGCCTCGCGACGAGGGCGCGTTACGCGTGCTGCTGGCCGCGCGTCTGTTGAAGGAAAAAGGGGTGCGCGAGTATGCCGAAGCGTCGGAGAAACTCCGTGCCGAGGGGCGCGATATCCGCTTTCTGCTCGCCGGCATGCCCGACGAAGGCAATCCCAGTTCCGTTACGCGCGAAGAAGTCGAGGGTTGGCAAGCGCGGGGCCTGGTGACGTGGCTTGGCCATGTGGACGACATGCCGGCGCTGTTGCGCGACGTCGATGTGATGGCGCTGCCCAGCTACTACCGCGAGGGCGTGCCCAAGAGCCTGATCGAAGCAGGCGCATGCAATATCGCGCTGGTCACCACCGATCTTCCGGGTTGCCGGGAAGTGGTCACGCGCGACGGGCACGACGGCTTGCATGTGGTGCCGCGCAGCGCGGACTCGCTGGCGCAGGTACTGGCGCGCCTCGACGACGATCGCGTGCTGCTGCACCAACTGGGCGCGCGTGCGCGGCAAAAGGCCCTGGCCGATTTCGACGAGCGCGTGGTGATCCGCCGGACCTGCGAGGTCTACGACGAGCTGCTGCCACAGCCGCTTGCGGCGGCGGCATGAGCCAGGCCTTGCCCATGCCGTGGCGCCCGGCGATCGCCGCGTTGTCCGTGTTATCGCTGGCGACGGCGGCGGGCGCGGCGATGGTATTCCTCACCCAGGTGGTGCTGGCGCGCCACTTCGGCCCGTCGCAGTACGGCTTGTTCGCTTCGTCACTGGCGACGGTCAGCCTGGTCGCACCGCTGGCGGGATTCGGTCTGTCCCAGTTCCGACTGAAGGCGCATGGCGCGGAGGGCTGGGCGGCCGAACGGTGGCAGCCGGCCTCCTCGCGCTTCCTCGTGCTCACCAGTGTGCTGGCGGTGGGAGGCGTTGTCGCATGGGCTTTGCTCGGGCCACCGGTGGATGCGCAGACGCGCTCCATGTTGCTGGTGCTGGCCCCCTTCATCCTCGGCTTGCTGGCGGTGGAGCAGATCGGCAGCAAGCTGCGTCTGGAAGAACGTCACGCAGCATTGGCGGGCTGGCAGTTGCTGATGCCAACAGGAAGGCTGGCGATCGCGCTGCTCGCGGTGGCCGGGCTGTCGATGTCGATCCATGCGGTGGCCTGGGGGCACGCCGCGCTGGCGGTCTTGGCATTGATGCTGGCACTGCCGCAGTGGCAGGCGATGCGTCGCGGCGACTGGACCTTGAAGGGTCATGGCCCACGTGACACCGCGCTCGCCCGCGACATCGCGCGACCGGATGCGCGCATGCTGTTCCGGCAGGCGTGGCCGTATGGCGTTGCAGCAGTGCTGTACCCGGTGTTTTTCCAGATCGGCACCGTGCTGCTGAAGTACCTGCGCGGCGATGCCGAGGCCGGCGTGTTCGGCATCGCACTGGCGGTGATGACCGCGATCTACCTGTTCCCCACCACGATCTATCAGAAGTTCCTGCTTGCGCGCCTGCATCGATGGGCGGTGCACGACCGCACGCGCTTCCGGCAGGTGTACCGGTTGGGCTGCATCGGCATGCTCGCGAGCGGTCTGCTGGTCGGTATCGTGCTGGCAGTGCTGTCGGGTGAGGCGGTCCGGGTCTTCGGTGAGCGCTACGCCAGTTTGCAGCCGCTCTTGATGGTGCTGGCGGTGTGCGTACCGGTACGCTTCCTGTCGACCGCCGTCGGTGCCGTACTGTTGACTGAAGGCCAGATGGCGTATCGCGTGGGCGCGATGCTCGCGGCCGCCAGCGCAGCGGCGCTGCTCAACCTGTTGCTGATTCCTTCGCAGGGTGCGATGGGGGCCGCCATCGCCACGTTGACGGCAGAGGCCTTGCTGCTGTTGGCCATGTACCACGGTGCGCGGCGCGCCGCCGTATTGCGGGGTGCGCCATGACGGCATTGCGGGCCGCGTTCACCGGTTACTACGGCATGCGCAACTTCGGCGACGACCTGTTTGGCGTGCTCTGCACGCGCGCTGCGCAGACGTACTGGCGTGCATCTCCCAGCGTGGTCGGGCCACCGTTGGCCGCCGCGCCCGCGCGCAGCACCGTGCCGCGTCGCTATCCGACCCGCTGGTACGGCAGCAAGGGACTGGTCGGCAAGGCCAGTCGATGGCTGAGCTTTGCCCGGGGGATCCACGATTGCGACGTGCTGGTGATGGGCGGCGGCTCGGTGATCACGGCACGCGAATCGTTCCGCAAACCGATGATGCTGTCGGCCGTGGATCGTGGCGTGCAACTCGCAGCCGTCGGCGTGTCGATCGGGCCGTTCGCGGACGCGCGCGACGAAGACGCGGTCGCTGCCTTCCTGCAGCGGTTCCGCTATCTGTCCGTGCGCGACGAACGTTCGCGCCGGCTCGCCCAGGCGATGGGACTTGAGGCGATCACACACGCAGGCTGCGATCTGGCGGCATTGCTGCCGGTGCCCGGGCCGCGCACCGCGGTTCCGGCGAGAGCGCAGGGCGAGCCCGTCCGCATCGGTGTGGCGCCGTGCCGTTACCGCGAGGATGGCGAGTACGCGGCGCCCGCACGTCGACGTTGGGAAGAACACCTGATCGCCACGCTGGCGGACCTGCGGCGCACGCGTGAGGTTCGCGTGGATGTGTTCAGTCTCAACGAGCATCCCCATCACGGCGACCGGGAGCTCGCTCAGGCGCTGGTGGATCGCCTGCGCACGGAGGGCGTGGCGGCGGAGCATCGTCCGTATGCGAGCCAAGACCCGCTGCACACCGTCGACGCGCTGGCTGCGTGCGACGTGGTGGTGAGCGCGCGCCTGCATGGCGCGATCGTGGCCTATTTGCAGGATGTTCCCTTCATGATCATCGACTACCACCCGAAGTGCCGCGACTTCGCCGATGACATCGGCCTGGATGCTTCGTTGCGGGTGACGGCCGGGCAAGCAGGAAATCCGTTCAGCGACGCGTTGCCTGCCTTGCTCGCAGGCGAACGGCAACCGCGTGTTTCACGCGCCGATTACGCGCGGCGGGCGCCCGACATCTTTCAATGCGCACCATGGGCCAAGGCATGAACGACGCTATTCCGTCCCCCTCGATTCCCGGCGCACCCGCGCCCGTGAGCGTGGTGGTGCCGTGCTATCGGTGCGGCGACACCATCGGCGATGCGGTGGCATCGATCGCCGCGCAGACCCGGCGTCCAGCGGAAGTGCTACTGGTGGACGACGCCAGCGGCGACGACACACTCGATGCGCTACATCGTGTCGCCGACGCGTATCCCGCGGGTTGGGTCAAGGTGATCGCATCCTCGCCCAATGGTGGGCCATCGCGTGCACGCAACCTCGGTTGGCAACAGGCGGTACAGCCGTACATCGCCTTCCTCGATGCGGACGACACCTGGGCGCCGGACAAAGTGGCGTGGCAGATGGCAGAACTTGAGCGCGATCCGCGCATCGCGCTGATCGCGCACCGGATGAAGGTGGCGCCGCGCGAGGCGGCACCCGCGCCATTGAAGGGTGTCGTGCGGTCGCACGTCATCGGACGCCGCCGCCTGTTGCTCAACAATCCATTTCCCACCGCTTCGGTGATCCTGCGCCGCGACCTGCCGTTTCGCTTCAACGAGCGTTTCCGCCGCGTGGAGGATTTCCTGTTGTGGGCGCAGATCGGGTTCTCGGGCTACCGCTGCGTCAAGCTCAACCAGGTGCTCGCCTACTGGCACAAGCCCACGTTCGGCGCGGCCGGTCTCAGCGGCGATCTCGATGCGATGCATCGGGCGGGCAAGGAGGTGAGACGCGAATTGTTGGCTTCCGGACTTGTTACGCGCGGCGAGCACTGGTTCGCGCGCAGTGTGGGGCTGGTGCGGCGCGGTCGTCGGCGCGTGCTGCTGCTGATGCGGCCGGCGACACGGTGACCGCATGAAGGCGTCCGGCAACGCACTGCCCTACCTGCGCTCGGCCACGAGCCCCCAAGCCAGCGCCGAACGGTGGTTGGGCGTGGTCTGGCTGCTGGCCGTGGCCGCCTTCGGGTGCTGGCTGGTGGGCAGCCGCGCACTGGACATCGGTTCCGACACGGAAACGTACGCGGGCTTCTTCGAAAGCCTGGACCAGGGTGTGCCGGAAACCCGCCTGGAACCGGGCTTCGCGTACCTGAGCTACGGCTTGCGCCTGCTGGGCCTGAGCGTGCCGGGATACCAGGCGGTCCTGTTCGCACTGTTGCTGGTGGGCGTGGCCATCGCCGTGCGCATCCACCATCGCGCATTTCCGCCCACGCAGGCGTACCCCACGCTGTTGTGCGCGTCGCTGTTGTTGTTGTTCATCTCGCCGATGTTCGTCAACGCCTCGATCAACGCCATCCGCCAGGGGCTGGCGGCGCCGCTGGTGTTCGCGGCGCTGCTGTGTTTCCAGCAGCGGCGCTGGTGGGGCTTCGCGCTGCTGGGCGCGCTTGCCGCGAGCTTTCACGTTTCCTCGCTACTGTATCTGGTGTGCGCGCCCGCGCTGTTGCTGAAGCCGAACCTGCTGCGGGCACTGGCGGCGCTGGCGTTCGTCGCCTACGTCAGCGGACTGTCGATGAACGTGGTTGGCGCGGTGTCGCCTACGCTCTACACGACGGTGATGGAGTACACCGCGAACGACAACTACCGCGCCGGCGTGCGCATCGATTTTGCGGTGTTCACGATCTTCTGGTACGTCGTTGTGCTGGCCGTGTCGCCCTGGGTGCAGCCAGCGGCGCGCAAGCCGCTTCAGGATGGCGCCTCCGTCTACCTGGTCATGGTGGTGCCGTTCTTCGTGATCGGCTGGGGATACTTCTCCAATCGCTATCTGCTGCCGGGCTGGCTGGCGGTCTCGCTGATCCTGGCGGCCGCGTGTTGCTACAGCCGGGTGGCGCCGTTGCGCCAGCCGTTGCTGCTCGGTGCCGGTCTAGCGGTGGCATGCGGGGTGCTGTTCTTCTATGTCAGCCGCGGCATCGTCATCTGAGATGGCGATGAAGACCTTGGCTGAACTCGTGGTGTCGTTGAGCTACCCACCGGCGCTCTCGCTTTGCCTGCTGGGTATCGCAGTGCTGGCGTGGTTGCTGCGGAGGCGTTGGATTGCCGGCAGCGTCGCCGGCGCGGCGCTGGCATGGTCGGCGCTGTGGTCGATCCCGTTCGCGTCGGAAACCCTGCGCGGCGTACTCGAACATCGTTATGCCATACGCGAAGCGTCGGCCTTGCCCTCGGCCGATGCCATCGTCGTGTTGGGGGGAGGCAGCAACTATGCGTGGTTGGATCGCGAGGACGTGGACCCTGCGCGCCTGCGCAGCAGCCGTCTTGCGGCCGGTGCGCGTGCCTGGCATGCGGGCAAGGCGTCGAAAGTGATCCTGAGTGGCGGCGGCGTCGGCAACACCACCGAAGCGCGACGCATGGCCGAGGCGATCCGGCGCCTTGGCGTCCCCGAGGAAGCCCTCATGCTGGAAGAGCGCAGCCACGACACGCGCGACAACGCGCGCTTCAGCACGGCGCTCGCCTCCGAACATGGCGGACGCCACCTGTTGCTGGTGACGTCCGCGCTGCACATGCCACGCGCGACGCTGCTCTTCACGCAAGCCGGTGCGGACGTCACCCCGGTTCCGGTGCCGGAAGGGCGGCCCGCAGTCGGCGTGCGTGAACGCTGGCTGCCATCGCGACGTGCGCTGTGGCGCAGTGGACGCGCGTTCAAGGAGTTTGCGGCGCTGACGGCCGCATGGATCGACGCGCACGCGCATTAATCCGCGGTTGTGCTGCTTCCGCCGTTCTCTTCACGCCCCCGTTGCCACGATCCGGAGAACGACCGCGACGGCATGCCGTGCATGCATCGCCGCCATTCGAACCAGTGAGGTGCCCGGTAGTGAATATCCAACGTCCCGTCCAAGTCCTGCTCGCCACGGCGATCATCGCGACGCTGTCCGCCTGCGCGCTCGGCCCCGGCCAACGCATGATGCGCAGCGCCAGCGTGCCCAGCGGCGAAGGCGACGCGCAGAGCGACGTGCGCATGGTGCCGATCACGCAGTCGCTGGTCGCCGCACCGCGCGCGGCCGTCGCATTGCCGCCGACGCTGGCGCAGTACCGCCCCGAGGAATACCGCATCCAGCCCGGCGACACGCTGATCGTCACCGTGTGGGACCACCCCGAGCTGACCACGCCGGCGGGCAACCAGCAGCAGGCCGCCACCAACGGGCGCCTGGTGCAGCCCGATGGCAGCTTCTTCTTTCCGTACGCCGGCAAGCTCAACGTCACCGACCAGACGATCGAGCAGGTGCGCAGCACGCTCGCGAGCCGATTGAGCCAATACCTGAAGTCGCCGCAGGTCGATGTCAACGTGGTCGGCCATGGCGCGAAGGTCACGCTGCAGGGCGCCTTCCAGGACACTACGCCGCAGGAGTTCACCACCGTACCGCTGACGCTGTCGCAGGCGGTGGGGCGCGCACGCATCGATGTGGAGCAGGCCGATCTGTCGGGTTTCGTGCTGACGCGTGATGGCAGCGACTATCCGCTCGACCTCGATGCGCTGAATCGCGGCACCGTGGCGGCCGATGTCTATCTGAAGCCCGGCGATCGCCTGTACATGCCGTTCAACGATCGCAAACAGGTGTACGTGATCGGCGAGGTGCTGCGCCCGCAGGCACTGACGTTCAAGACCACTGACATGAGCCTGACCCAGGCCCTTGGCCGTACCGGCGGACTGAATCCGGTGACGGCCAAGGGCGGTGCGGTCTACGTGATCCGCGGCATGGAAGACAACGCGCACGACCAGGCGACGGTGTACCACCTCGACGCGACGTCACCGGTGGCCTTCACGCTGGCGGACCGGTTCTCGCTGCGACCGGGCGATGTCGTCTGGGTCGGCCCGGCGGGCGTGACGCGCTGGAATCGCTTCCTGACGCAGCTGCTGCCGTTGTCCGGCATCATCAGCAACGCGGCCTCGGCGCAGTACAACTTCGACCGCGGCAATTGATCGTGGGCCGATGCGGATCACGCATCCAACGTTTCTTCCTCGCGCGCATATGGTTGCGCGCGGGGAACCAGCGTCAGGCCGGGTGACGGCTGCGCCTCGCCGACGGGACGCAATGCGTTGCGCCGCGAAGCCAGCACACGTAGGCGATCGGTGCGCGCCAATGCCCATCGCGCCGACCAGCGCATGCCCGCGGGGATCGATCGCACCGCGACGTTGGCTTGTGGTTGCCGCGGATCGTCCATCAGGACGACGACCAGCCAACCGCCGCGGCATGCGGCTACCTCAAGTACGGGATGCCCATCGAGATCCAGGCGCGCACCGCTCCAGTCGTCGTCGGGCGTTGCTTCCACCCACTGGAAATCGTCGGGAAGTTTCATCGGGACAGCCTTGGTCATGGGGACAGCCTTCTCGCTTGCACGGGGGGAAAGTTGATCGCAGGGTGCGATCCGGTCCGTCGTCGACGGACGCAACGTGGTTCTTCGCGGAGAAACGCGGACGTTCTTTTTTGTGTGCCCCGATCATAAGGACTGCGACGCCCTCGCGACCATTTCTGCTGAGTCCGCTTCAGCAACAAGCCAGTGATGTGGGCATGCGTGCACTGGATCACATCGAGTCATGTGCATGAACGACGTTCACGCGCTCATCGCATCGCACGCTACGTATCACACGGTTGCGTCCGCTTGCGTGGATGGACGTGATGACTGAGAAGAAGCGCAAGTGGGGCTTCGCGCTGCTCACGCCGGAGCAACGCAAGGAGATCGCGAGCAAGGGCGGTCGCGCGGCGCAGAAGCGTGGTCGCGCGCATCAGTTCGGCAGCGACGATGCGCGCGAGGCAGGCAAGAAGGGCGGCGCGAAGGTCAGCCAGGATCGCGCGCACATGGCGCGCATCGGCGCGAAGGGTGGACGCGTGCGGCCAGGCGAGCGGCAGGCGCGAGAAGAAGAGGAGTGAGGCGCGTGCGGCGCCTGCGGGTTCAGTCGACCCAGCCGCTGATTTCGCCGTGGGTGAACGGGCCGATCTTCTGGCGCGCGATGCGGCCATCGGCGTCCACCAGTACGGTGTAGGGCAGCACGCCCTTGGCGTTGCCCAGCCAGACGCTGGCGTCGGCCGGGCCTGGCGTATCGAGCACGATCGGGTAGCGCACCGGGATTTTCGCAGTGAAGTCGCGCACGCCCTCGGGCGTGTCCAGCGCGAGTCCGATCACCTGCACGCCGTCGTCGCCCTGCGCAGCGGCGAAGCGGTCGAGCTCCGGCATCTCCTCGATGCACGGCCCGCACCAACTCGCCCAGACGTTGATCAGCAAGCGCTTGCCCGCATAGCGCGCGCGCAGGTCGACGATGGCGCCATCCAGTCCCGGCAACGCGATGGCCGGCATGGGGTCGCCGATGCCCGCAGGCGTGACGCCAGCCGGTGGCGCGGGCGCCGTGGCGTTCGTCGCCGCGTGCAGCGCGCGTTCGCCCACCTGCGTGCGCCAGAAGGGATTGCCGTTGAACCACAGGCTGGCCAGCAGGCCCAAGCCGCCCGCGGCCGCCGCCACCAGCAGCACGCGTGATGTGGTGGCCTTCATCGTGCGGCGCGCTCGAAGGCCTGGCGCATGCCGTCCTGGGTCAGCACGGTCGGCAGGACTTCGCCCGCACCACCCCCGCGCGGATACATCACGTACAGCGGTACGCCGACCGCGCCGTGTTCTTCGAGGAAGGCGGTGATCGCCGGGTCCACGTTCGTCCAGTCGCCGGTCATCATCACGGCGTCGTGGGCCGTCAGTAGGTCGCGGAATGCGGACGTGTTGAGCACGGCCTTCTCGTTGGCCTTGCAGGTGACGCACCAATCGGCCGTCATGTCGACGAAGACGATGCGGCCTTCCGCACGCAAGCTGCCCAGCGCTTCGGCCGAGTAGGCCACATGGTCATCGCTGCGCGGGGTGAGCGTCGAGGCTTTCGGCATCCGATGTGCGACGACCAGGGGCAGCACCGATGCGACGACCAGCAGCCCGGCGAGCACGCGTTGCAGCGGTGCGGCGCGTAACTGCAGGCGCTGCCACCACCACAAGCCGAGCGTCAGTACGACCAGGCCTGCGAGCGCGAGGCCGATGGCATCGACGCCGCGCTGGTTGCCGAGCACCCACAGCAACCACGCCGCAGTGAGGTACATCGGGAAGGCGAGCACCTGCTTCAGCGTTTCCATCCACACGCCCGGGCGCGGCAGCCGGTTGGCGAGCGCGGGTACGAAACCGATCAGCAGGAACGGCAACGCCAGGCCGAGGCCGAGCACCGCGAACACCAGCAAGCCCAGCACGCCTGGCGCCGTGAACGCATAGGCCAGCGCAACACCCATGAACGGTGCGGTGCACGGACTGGCCACGACGACGGCGAGGACGCCGGTGAAGAAGTCGCCGGCCGGGCCGCTGCGCGTCGCGAGGCCGTGCCCCGCGCCTGCAAGGCGATGACCCACAGTGAAAACGCCTGACAAGCTCAGGCCCACGGCGAACATGATGTAGGCGAGCACGCCGACCACCCACGGTTGCTGCAGCTGGAAACCCCAGCCCAGCGCCTGACCCGCGTAGCGCAGCGCGATCGCAATCGCGCCGACCGCGATGAAGCTGACCAGCACGCCGGCGGTGTACCAGAGCGCACGATGGCGAGCATCGTTGCCGCCGCGGCCGCTCTCGGCCAGCGATAGCGCCTTCAACGAGAGGATCGGCAACACGCACGGCATCAGGTTGAGCACCAGGCCGCCCAGCAGCGCAAACGCGAAGGCGGTCAACAGCGAGATGGAGCCGTAGCCCTTGGTATTCGCAACCACGTTCTTGGGCGGACGCGTCCGCTCGACATTCGTGGTTGTTGTGGGAGCTTCCTCGGTCGTCGTCTCTGCCGGCGTATCGGCAGGCGTGGCCACGGGTGCCACGACGGCCGGCGCTTCGCTCACTACCGCGTCGGCGGGCGTCACCGTGCCGGCGGGGATGGCGAGCTTCACGCGGCGTGTCATCGGCGGATAGCAGATGCCGTCGGTCTGGCAGCCCTGGAACGTCACCCGCAACGTCGCGTTGAGTGCGTTGGCGCGATCTCGCTTCAGCGGCACCGGCACTTCGGCCTGGTCGAAGTACACGGTGACGTCGCCGAAATGCTCGTCGTGGTGCGCCACGCCCTTCGGCCAGTGCGGGGCTTGCAGCGAGACACCCGAGGCGCCTTCCAGTGCCATCGAGGTGCGGTCGCGATACACGTAATAGCCGCGCGCGGGGGTGAAACGCAGCAGCAGCTGGTTGCCGTCGAAAGCGATGGCTTCGAAGGCGAACGCCTGTTCGGCCGGCATCGGCAGGGCATCCGTGCCGGTCTGCGGCTTCGGGCCCAGCAGGCTGCCACCGGTCGCGCCGGTACCTAGCGGCACGAATGCCTCGTCCTCGGCGGGCGGCAGCGCGACCTTCAGCGTGCGCGTCTGCGGCGGATAGCAGATGCCGGCATCGGCGCAGCCCTGGTATTTGATCTTCAGGCTGACGCTGTCGGTGCCGGCTGCAGGTCGGCCCGGCAGCGTGGCGACCAGTTCGCCGCGATAGGTTTCGACATCGCCGAAGAATTCGTCGCGGTACGCCTTGCCCTTGGGCAGTTGCAGCGGCTGCGCGGCGAAACCGGTATCGGCGTCCACCCCGGTGCGGTGGCGGTACAGGTAATAGCCGTCGGTGATCTTCCAGCGGATCTCGATCCGATCGCGCGCCGGCGCGGTGGCGGTCAGCACGAAGGCGTCGTCCACCGGCAGCAGGTCGTCCTGGGTGATCGCGGCCGAGGCGGCGGGCGCCAGCAGCGAGACCAGGAACAGCAGCAGGAAGGCGAGCAGGGTGCGGATCGGCGTCATCGGGTCACTCGGGTCGGGCGTCGGTGCGGGTTTCCGCGGTCACCCAGTCCAGATAGGCGGGCAGGCAGGCGGCGGTTTCGACCGCCAGGATTTCCGGCAGTTCATACGGGTGGAGTTCCGCCAGCCGGGCCATCAGGGCGTCGCGCCGGTCGGCCGGGGTCTTGGCCAGCAGCTGGACCTCGGCAGCCTGCTCTACCTGGCCCTGCCATCGGTACGTCGACAGCAGGCCGGGCAGCAGGCTGACGCAGGCCGCCAGGCGCTCCTCCACCAGGGTCCGCGCCAGCCGCTGGGCGGTGTCGGCGTCCGGGCAGGTCGACAGGATCAGGAAGACAGGCATGGGCCGCCGATTATTGCAGACCCGCCCGGGCGGGCCCCTGCGACAAAGATGCGCACCCGCCCTTGAAAGCCCTGCGGCACCCCCAATATCCCCTGCATCCCGGCTTGGCCGGGTTTTTGTACCCGCGGCGTTGGCAGTCCCTTGAGGCGAGTGCTAACATCGCTACCCCTTTCCCAGTCCAATCAATCACTTAAGAGGATTGACATGAGCAATATCAAGCCGCTGTACGACCGCCTGGTGGTCAAGCCGATCGAAGCCGAAGAAACCTCGCTCGGCGGCATCATCATTCCCGACGCCGCGAAGGAAAAGCCCACCAAGGGTGAAGTCGTTGCCGTCGGCGAAGGCAAGTTCATCGAGGCCACCGGTGCCGTCCGCGCCCCGAAGGTCAAGGTCGGCGACAAGGTGATCTACGGCCAGTACTCCGGTTCGGCGTACAAGTCCGAAGGCGTCGAGTACAAGATCATCAAGGAAGACGACGTCCTCGCGATCCTCGGCTGATCGCGCGCGGCGGCTCCGCGCCGCCGCCCACGTCACCGCAATCCTCTTGATGGCGGGCCCCGCGCCCGCCGCACGAACCACTCTCAATATTCCTGGAGTTGCACATGGCAGCCAAAGATATCCGTTTCGGTGAAGACGCCCGTACGCGCATGGTGCGCGGCGTGAACATCCTCGCCAATGCCGTCAAGGCCACCCTCGGCCCGAAGGGCCGCAACGTCGTGCTCGAGAAGAGCTTCGGCGCCCCGACGATCACCAAGGACGGCGTCTCCGTCGCCAAGGAAATCGAACTGGCCGACAAGTTCGAGAACATGGGCGCGCAGATGGTGAAGGAAGTCGCGTCCAAGACCTCCGACAACGCCGGTGACGGCACCACCACCGCCACCGTGTTGGCGCAGGCGTTCATCCGCGAAGGCTCCAAGGCCGTCGCCGCCGGCATGAACCCGATGGATCTGAAGCGCGGCATCGACCAGGCCGTGAAGGCCGCCGTCGAAGAGCTGAAGAAGCTCTCCAAGCCGACCGCCGACGACAAGGCGATCGCCCAGGTCGGCACGATCTCGGCCAACTCCGACAGCAACATCGGCGACATCATCGCCGAGGCCATGAAGAAGGTCGGCAAGGAAGGCGTGATCACCGTTGAAGAAGGCTCGGGCCTGGAGAACGAACTCGACGTCGTCGAGGGCATGCAGTTCGACCGCGGCTACCTGTCGCCATACTTCATCAACAACCAGCAGTCGCAGCAGGTCGAATTCGACGACCCCTTCATCCTGATCCACGACAAGAAGGTCTCCAACGTCCGCGAACTGCTGCCGGTGCTGGAAGGCGTCGCCAAGGCCGGTAAGCCGCTGCTGATCGTGGCCGAGGAAGTGGAAGGCGAAGCGCTGGCCACCCTCGTGGTCAACACCATCCGCGGCATCGTCAAGGTCGCCGCCGTCAAGGCGCCGGGCTTCGGTGACCGTCGCAAGGCCATCCTGGAAGACATCGCCACGCTGACCAACGGCACGGTGATCTCCGAAGAAGTCGGCCTGCAGCTCGAGAAGGCCACCATCAACGACCTGGGTCGTGCGAAGAAGGTCGTGATCTCGAAGGAGAACACCACCATCATCGACGGCGCCGGCGATGCCGAGCGCATCCAGTCGCGCATCAAGCAGATCAAGGCGCAGATCGAAGAGACTTCTTCGGACTACGACCGCGAGAAGCTGCAGGAACGCGTGGCCAAGCTGGCCGGCGGCGTGGCCGTGATCAAGGTCGGTGCTTCGACCGAGATCGAGATGAAGGAAAAGAAGGCCCGCGTCGAAGACGCCCTGCACGCCACGCGTGCGGCGGTGGAAGAAGGCGTGGTCCCGGGCGGCGGCGTGGCGCTGATCCGCGCGCTGCAGACCATCGGCACCCTGAAGGGCGCCAACGAAGACCAGAACCACGGCATCCAGATCGCCCTGCGCGCGATGGAAGCCCCGCTGCGCGAAATCGTGACCAACGCCGGTGAAGAGCCGTCGGTGATCGTGAACCGCGTGAAGGACGGATCGGGCAACTTCGGCTACAACGCCGCCAATGGCGAGTTCGGCGACATGATCGAGTTCGGCATCCTGGACCCGACCAAGGTCACGCGCTCCGCGCTGCAGAATGCCGCTTCGATCGCGGGCCTGATGATCACCACCGAAGCGATGGTGGCCGAGGCTCCGAAGAAGGACGAGCCGGCGATGCCGGCCGGCGGTGGCATGGGCGGCATGGGCGGCATGGACTTCTAAGTCCCGCTTCCCGCGTCACCGTTCCAAGAAGGGCCCCGCAGCGATGCGGGGCCTTTTGTTTTTCGCGATATCCGCCTCGCGATACCGCAACAAGCGTTCCTGCAAAGCCGTGCGCGGGACACCTTTCCGCCGGACCCGCTCCGTAGCGTACGAACTTCGGTGCTTAACGATGTTTTCACCGACTACCACGCGAACGACAGCCATCGAGGAGAGGGATTCAGATGAAACGACATGCATTGCGCGATGCGATCCGCGTCGCCCTGATCGCGTGCGCGGCCACCGCGACCGCGGCGCACGCACAGGACGCGCCGACGCCTTCGAGCGCGGCACCCACCACACTGGACCGCATCCAGGTCACCGGTTCGCGCATCCGCCAGGTGGATGTGGAAACCGCCGCGCCGGTGCTGGTGATCTCGCGCGAAGAGATCCAGAAGCAAGGCTTCAACTCCGTCGCCGACATCCTGCAGAACATCACCAGCGCCGGCAGTCCAGCCGTGAGCCGCACCACGCCGCTCGCGGCGGGCGAAGCGGTGGGTGGCGCCTACATCGATCTGCGTAACCTCGGCCCCAATCGCACCCTGGTGTTGGTCAACGGAAAACGACTGGGCATCACCACCGGCGGCTTCCAGGACATCTCGCAGATCCCGGCCGCGATGATCGAACGCATCGAAGTGCTGAAAGACGGCGCCTCCACGCTGTACGGCTCCGATGCGATCGCCGGTGTCGTCAATCTGATCACCCGGCGCAACGTGGACGGCATGCAGGCCAGTGTCTACGGCGGGCAGTACTCCCAGGGCGATGGCCAGCGCACGGTGCTGGACCTGGTCGCTGGCTTCGGCACGGATCGCGGTTCGGTCACCGTCGGCGCGGAATACACGGAAGAGGATCCGGTGTGGGCGATCGACCGCTGGTTCTCGGCGAGCCGCTACCCGCTGGGTGAGGGCAGGGCGCCGCGTCCTGGAGGCGAAAGCGGCACTACCCAGTACGGCAGGTTGATCGTGCCGGACCGCGGCAGCTTCACCCTGCGACGCGAGACGCCCGGACTCGATCCACGCGACCTGGACAGCTACCGAGCGCTGAACAACGACATCGACTTCTCCTTGCCGGTCCAGCAGTCGACACTGCTGGCTGGCATCGAACGGAAGTCGGTGTTCGTCAACCTGGATCATCAGCTCAGCGAGCGGATCCGCTTCACCGGCGACATGCTCTATACCGACCGTGCTTCGTTCTCGCGCAATGCGGGCTATCCGTACTCGTCGCAGGCGTTCGACACGCCCATGTCGATCGACAGCTACTACAACCCCGTCGGCAACCAGAGTGGCGATGCGGATCCCACCGCGGTGCACTTCACCCGCCGTGGTTGGGAGGTACCGCGCGAGAACCGGCTTTCGCTGACCACCTATCGCTTCAGCGGCGCGCTGTCGGGCTACTTCGACCTCGCCGGCCGCAGTTGGGATTGGGATGTGGGCTATCTCTACAACCAGAACAAGGGCGTGCAGGTGGGCACCGGCAATCTCAACCTGGCCGCCGTGCGGATGGCGGTGGGCCCGTCGTTCCTCAACAGCCAGGGCGTGGTCCAGTGCGGGACGCCGGACAATCCGATCCCGCTGGGCACCAGCCAGGGGGAATGCACGCCATGGAATCCCCTGCTTCCGTTCGGCTACGGCGACCCAGGCGATGGCTCGGCGACGGACCCGGCCGTCAAGCAGTTCATCTTCCCGGTCGGGCAGGCCATCTCGATGACGAAGACGCAGGACTACTTCGCCAACATCACCGGCACCCTGGCAACGCTGCCAGGCGGCGACCTGGCCATTGCGCTGGGCATCGAACACCGCAAGGAATACGGGGAGTTCTCGCCCGATGCGCTGGCGCAATCGGGTGGTTCCACCGATCTCGCCGCGGGGCCCACGTCGGGCGGTTACAGCCTCGACGAGGTGTATGCCGAAGTGCAGGTGCCGCTGCTCGCCGATCTCCCTCTCGCACAGGAACTGACGCTCAGCGCGGCGACACGCTACTCGGACTACGACACCTTCGGCGACACCACCAACAGCAAGCTGGGCTTGAAGTGGAAGCCGGTGGATTCGCTGCTCGTCCGCAGCACGTGGGCCGAGGGGTTCCGCGCACCGGATGTCAGCAACCTGTACGGCGGTGCCTCGCAGACGTTCTCGTTCTACACCGATCCCTGCGATACCTCGTTCGGCGCCGCGCGCGGCAATGCACGCTGCCTGCAGGACGTTCCATCGGACTTCCGCCAGCCCGCCAACGACGCCGACGGCATCGCCAACGGGCCCGGCACGCAGACGCCGATCCCGTTCGTATCGGGATCGAATCCTGACCTGACGCCGGAGACGTCCGAATCGATGACGCTGGGTGTGGTGTTCAGCCCGTCGTTCGCGCCGGGGCTGAACCTGTCGCTGGACTGGTGGACGATCCGCATCGAGAACACCATCGTGGCCGACACCGAAACCCAGGTGCTGGACGACTGCTACCTGCGGGGGATCGAGGCGCGCTGCAATGCATCGACGGGTTCGCGCTTCGAGCGCGACGCGGCCACCGGACAGATCCTGTCGTTCGTCACCACGCCGATCAACGTGGGTCATGTGGAGACCGAGGGCTTCGACTTCGACGTCAACTATCGTCGGGCCACGCCGTGGGGCACCTTCAGCGCGAGCTGGCTGAGCACGTACATCAGCAAGCTGGAACTGAAGACCGACGCGCTCGAGGACAACCCGCCGCAGCAGTTGAACGGATTGTCGATCGGCACGGGCGCCAACTTCCGCGTGCGTTCCAACCTCAACCTCGGGTGGGAGCATGGAAGCTGGGGCGTGTCGTGGGGCATGCGGTACTACTCCGGGCTCAAGGAGCGCTGCGCGCTCGACGATATCTGCAGCCTGCCCACCTACAGCGCCCCGTGGACCGGAGGCAGGATCCTCCGGCTGCACGAGCGTCCCTCGACGACATTCCATGACGTGCAGGTCCGCTATCAGGCACCTTGGAACGCAACGATCTCGTTCGGCGCCAACAATGTGTTCGAACGCTACGGACCGCCGATGTATTCGCAACCGAACTCGGGCTATTCGTACTATGGCGGTTACGACATCGGACGGTTCGTTTACCTGAAGTACCAGCAGAAGTTCTGACGCCGTCCGCCGCCGTCGATCCGGCCGCGTCCGTGAGGGCGCGGCCTTCTTCTATCCAAAAAAAAAGAACGCACCGGGGAGAGAGACGCCCGGTGCGCAGTCGGGTTGCGATGCGTGCTTGTGGGGTCAGTGTCCCGCCATGCGCGCGCGCAGCGATGCCCGTCATCGTGATGGGCAGGGACCTCTATCGTGATTTCGTGTTTCGAAGGCTCAGCGTACGCCGCCGGCCGTGCGGAAGCGCGTCGCGGTAAGGCCGGTGGCGCGCTTGAAGGAACGCGAGAACGCATGTCGGCTCTCGTAGCCCACGCTGGCGGCGATCTCGCAGATGGCCAGCCGACCGTCCTGGATCAGCGCACAGGCGCGCAGCAAGCGTGTCTGGGTCAGCAGGTCGTGAGGCGTCATTCCGAACACATCACGGAACGAGCGCAGGAAGTGAGAGGGCGAATAGCGTGCGGCCTCGGCGAGTGCGCGGAGGTCGTGCGCATCGAACGGCGCGTTGAGGATGCGGTTGCGTGCGGTCAGCAGGCGTGCGACGACCGCGCGCCGGTGCCGCTCGCTACGACCATAGGCGCGCTCTACCCAGTCCGCGGCGCGTGCCTGCGCGCGGCGCGCTGCCAGTACCAGGCCGGCGAGTTCGCGTCCTGCTTCGCGATCGCACGGGTGCGGCGCGCACTGCAGCAGCGTCGAGAGTCGCTGCAGCATCGGGCGGTCCATCGGCAGGGCGACGGGCAGCAGCAGAGGCGCCGCGAGGCCGCGGCGCTCTGCGGGATCCGTCAACAGCAGCGTCCAGTGGACGGGCGCATGCACGAGTACCCAATCCGCGCCGGGACCGGCGAGAAGGCGCTGCGGCGCGTCACCGGGCAGCGCCAGGAACCGACGGCCTGCAAGCCGGAAGACGCCGTCCTTCGTTTCGACGTCCATGGTACCGCGCAGGGCAATGACGAGCGTGCATCCGCCGCGCCTGGGAGGTGCGTGCATCCCGCGGGCACCCCGGAGGCAGAGGCCCACCGTGGCATCGCCGGCCTCGTCGCCGGCACACCGTCGCGCATGACGGAATTGCACGATGCAGGCGGGCGCCCTGTCGTCATGCCGGCACGCTGGCCGCATGTCAGGTGAAGCCGTAGGGGAGGTTCGGCGAGGACACGACCTTGTCGCCGATGGCTTCGCCCTTCAGGAAGCGCAGGCAGTCGCGCAGCACGGTGGGGTCGTTCAGTACGCCGTGGTGACCGAGATCCAGCGTGGTCAGCAGACGTGCCGCGGTGAGATGGCGCGCGAAGCGTTCGCCTTCGTCCCACGGGACTTCGTCGTCCAGCAGATCGTGGACGACCAGCACCGGGATGCCGATGGCCGGCGCGATGCGATGCGCCTGCAACGCATCCAGTCCTTGGCCGATGCGGGATTCGAGCAGTGCCAGCATGCGCGCGCCCACGCGCGGCCCCATGCCGGAACGATCGACGAAGCGTTGCAGCGCGGCGCGCGGATCGGCTTGCGCGGAGACCAGGATCGCCCGCTTCGCACGCAGGCCCTGGTGCAGTGCGAGCACCACCGACATGGCGCCCAGCGAATGGCCCATGACCGCGGCGGCCTCGCCGTAGCGACGACCGACTTCGAGCATGTCGCCGGTTGTCTCCAGCAAAGTGGACGTTTGCGAGGACATCGTGCGGGCCTCGCGGGCGAAGGCGACGACGGCATACCCCTGCGCCGTCAACGTGCGTACCCAGGCGGCCATCGCGTCGCGGCCCGTCGCGTCCAGCGGCGGCAACAGCACGTAGGGCTGCCGACGCGGGTCGCCCCAGCACACGATCTGCACGCGTCGACCGCGCAACGCCAGCGTTTCCCGGTGTTCCGCGCAGCCTTCGACGTGTCGGGGGCAACCGGCAAGGGCGGTCTCATCGTCCAGCTGCAGCAATCCCTTGCGAGCGGCGTGGCGTGGCGTCAGCAGGCCGGTGAGGCGCTGCAGTGCGCGCGTCCACGGGCGCACGGGCGTCGTGCGCTTGGGTTCGGTATCGCCGCCGCGCGCGACGGTATCGGATGCAGGGGGGGCGTCGGTCAGCGGGTCGGCGTGGCGGGAAAGCAACATGGAAGTCCGGTCTCTGCGTGGGGGTCCACAGAAACAAGCGCTTTCTGATGACGCTCACTGACACGCGCCGATACGGGATGGTTCAGGGGGCGTTGGCCATCGTGACGGTTGCGGGCGCTACCAATGCGCGGCGCGCAGGATGCGTCTTCGGGATCGCCATGCGGTCGGCGAAGGCGAGGCCTTCGCGACGCACGCGCGCCGCGGCCGCAGGATCGCCGGCGCGCTCGTACAGGTGCGCCAGCGTGGCGTACCACGCGATCAGGTCGTGCGGGAAGGCGCGCGGACGCGCGCTGATCTGCAGTGCCTGCCGGATCATCGAGATGGCGCGCGCATCCTCGCCTTGTCGCGCGTGCGCCAGGGCGCGCACGTACAGGGCGTTCGCCGACAGATAGGGCTCGTGTTGCGCATCGGCGCGCCGCTGCAGGTCGATCGCCTGTTCCCACAGGTCGCGATCGAGGCCGGCGACCAATTGCAGGCGGAGGACGCGGAGTTCGGCATCGAAGCGTTGCTCGTGCGTCGGTGGCAGCACCTTGTCCAGTTGGGCGCGCGCCTCATCGGCCAGGGCGCGCGCACCGGCGAGGTCGCCACGCAGCTCCTGGATGCGGGACAGCTTCGCCAGCGAGAATCCGATGCCGGGCGCGCGCTCGCGACCGATCGCATGCTCGATGGCGATGGCTTCTCGCAGCAGCGGCTCGGCTTGATCGAGGCGACCGAGCGCCAGGTAAACGCCACCAAGATTGTGCACGCGCGGTGCCACGTCCGCATTCGGGCCGCGGTAGATGCGGCGCGCGATGCTGACCGCTTCAAGGAGCGGCGGCTCGGCTTCTGCCATCTGCCCGGCCGACATCAACGCGATACCGTAGTTGCTGAGGCGTCGCGAGGTTTCGGGATGGTCGGTGCCGTACGCCGCGCGCGTCAACGCCAGCGCATGCCGTTGCCAACGAACGGCCTGGTCCGGCTGGTGCGCGCGGGTGTACGCGGTGCCCAACGCGCCGTAGCTGCGGACCAGGCGGGGGTCGCGCGGCGGCAAGCGCGCCTGCTGGATCGTGATGGCGGCCAGGTGGTCGGCGATGGCGGCCTGGTGCTCGTCCATTTCACTGCGCACGATGGCGCGGCGGTGATAGGTGAGGGCGGCCGCGAGCCCGTGCGGATCCACGCCGCGTTGTATGGCGAGGGCTTCGTTGAGGAGCGCCAGCGCGGCCGGGTAATCCTTCTCGCTGGAAGCAAGCTGCCCCTGCTGGCTCAATGCCATGCCGAGCGCGGCATGGTCGCGCGCAGGCAGGGTGCGCGCGGTGGCGACGGCGCGCGTCAGCAGCGGTCGCGCGTCGTCATAGCGTGACATCTCGTCGTAGATCCGCGCGATGACCACCAGCATCTCGACCTGCAATGCCGGCGAGGCCACCAGGTCGGTGCGCGCGCGCTCGGCGCCGCGTTCGAGCAGGGTGGCCGTATCCGGCAAGGTCGTGCGCGGACCCTTGGGGACTTCATTCTCGAACAACTGCACCAGCAGGTCCCGCACGGCATTCGCGCGCTGCGCTTCGTTGCGTGCGCGCCAAGCCTGCTCCTGTGCTTCGGCGGCCGCCGCGCGAGCGGTATGCGCCTGCCAGAGCGCCGTGGACAAACTGGCGAGCACGGCGACCATCAGCAGGGCCGCGACGGCGACGCCACCGCGATGGCGACGGGCGAACAGGCGCATGCGATGGAGCGGCGAAGGCGTCCGCGCGCGGACAGGCTCGTGGCGCAGGTGGTGTTCGAGATCCTCGGCCAGATCGCCCGCCGATGCGTAGCGAAGGGCGGGATCGGTGGCGGTGGCCTTCGACAGGATGGCGCCCAGGTCGCCTTTCAACGCGATGTCCGGGCGCACGCTGTCGCGGGGGCGCTCGCCGCTGAGCAACTCCTGCATCAACACGCCGAGCGCGTACACGTCCGTAGCCGTGGTGACCGCGGCGCCGATGTACTGCTCCGGTGCCGCATATCCTGGGGTCAGTCCGATCGCCGTCGCGCCCTCGCTATCGCCGGTGGCGTCGATCAGGCGCGCGACACCGAAATCCAGCAGCCGCGGCGCGCCATCGGTCGTGACCAGAATGTTGGAGGGCTTGAGGTCGCAATGGACGACCAGTTGCCGATGCGCAGCCTCAACGGCGCGGCAGACGTCGCACAGCAAGTGCAGTCTTGCAGTCTCGTCGAGTCCGCGCAGTTCCGCGTGGCGGGTGATCGGCAGGCCGTCCACGTGGTCCATGACCAGGTAGGGGATGCCTTCGTCGGTCACCCCGCCGTCGATCAACCGCGCGATGGCCGGATGCGTGAGCGCGGCCAACGTCTGTCGCTCGCGCCGGAACAGTTGCTGCTGCAGTTCGGAGTACGGCCCGCGGCGCAATAGCTTGACGGCGACGCGTTGCTGGAAATCCACGTCCTCGCGTTCGGCGAGGAACACGCTGGCCATGCCGCCCTGGCCCAATGGGCTGATCAGCCGGAATGCGCCGATGCGCTCGCCGATCCATGCGTGCGGCGGGCGCGTATCGTCGGCCTTCATGGCATCGATCACCGCGGCGACCGGGGTGTCCAGCAGCAGCGGCTCGGTGCGCGCGTGCGCGGCGAGCAGCGCTTCCAGATCGCGCCGGTCGGTCGGGTCGGGGCAGTGGCGGTCGATCCAGCCGCGCCGTGCCTCCAGGGGCAGGTCCACGACCGCATCGAACGATTGGCGCAGGGAAGGCATGGCGGGTCGTTAGGGAAAGGGTTTGCCATCAAGCGTTTTTCGGGGCCCGACCCTGACACGCGGGCGCGCTCACGCCGCCAATTGGGCTCCCAGGAATGCCCGCGCGTACTGCCAGTCGCGGTAGACGGTGCGCACGCTCAATTCGCAGAGCTCGGCGATGCGCTCCAGCGGCAGGCCGGCGAAGTAGTGCAGTTCCACCACTTCGGCGGCGCGCGCATCGTCCTGGGCGAGGCGACGCAGCGCCTGGTCCAGTTCCAGGGCGTGCTGCGGATCGATCGTCACCTGACCAGCGACGGTGTCGCGGTAGTCGGTGCGACGCAGGTCGCCGCCGTGCTTGATGCGGGCGCGCTCACGCGCACGGTCGACCAGCATGTGGCGCATGGCGCGCGCCGCATAGGCGTAGAACTGCCGGGTATGGATGAACTGCGGCTGCTGGTGGCTCATCTGCAGGTACAGCTCGTGCACCAGCGCCGTGGTGTCCAAGGTGGCGCTGTCGCGGGGAAACCGCTGCTTGTGCGCCAGCCGGCGCAGTTCTTCGTAAACCTCGCCGAACATGTCGTCCAGTGGGCGGGGGGAAGCGTCGTTCGGGGGCATGACGATCCGGGAAGAGCGGAAGGGGCGTCGCGTCGTCGCCTTGCGACGACCGGCAAAGGGAACCAACGCGCAAATCCTGGCGCAGGGGCCACCCCCGCCGGTGGCCGTTCGTCGGGTGCGCCCGGTTCAGCCCGCGATCGCGCGCACGGCGCGCAGGGCCTCGTCGACCTCGGCGGGCGTGTTCACCAGGCTCGGCGCCAACCGCGCGTAGCTGACTGCGTAGGGACTGGTGCTGGCGACGATGCGGCGTGCGAGCAACTGCTTCACGATGTCGGTGGGCGATACGCCGTCGATTTCGAACGCCACCAATCCAGCGGACAACGCGGCGGCGCGCGGCGTGTGCATCTTCACCTTCGGCAGACGGGCCAGGCCCTGCTTCAGTTGGTCGTTCATGGCGGTGATGCGCGCCGCCACGCGCGGACGCTGCATCTGCCGGTGCATGCGGAAAGCCGCGGCCATCGCCCACTGGTGCTCGAAGGCATGGAAGCCGCCGGGCATCATCCGCGCCGCGTTGGCGGGACCCGAGGGCGGACGCTCTTCTGCCCAGGCCTTGTAGCTTTCCAGTTCGGTGAAGTTGGGCACCAGCGGCTGCAGGCGCGCCCAGTTCTCCGCGTTCGCCCATACCAGGCCGGTGCCGCGCGGGGCGAACATCCACTTGTGCGTACCGGCGCAGAAATAGTCCGCGCCCATCGTGGCGACCGTGTCGTCGGCCGATCCAAGCCCGTGCACGCCATCGACCACGAGCAGCGGCGGTGAAGGCAGGCCGCGCAGCATCGCCGCGATCTCGCGGATCGGCAGGCGGATGCCGGTGCTGGAGTGCACCCAGGTGATGCCGACCACGCGCGTGGCCGGACGCACCGCGGCCTTCAGGTTGCCGACGATCTCATCGACGCTGGCCGTGGCGGAGGACGCGAACAGCGCGATCTTCCGCATCGATGCGTTCGCGCGTGCGGTCGCCAGGCGGATGGATTCATGGTGCGAATAATGGTCATGAACCGTCGTCAGCACCTCATCGCCGGCCTTCAGTGGCAGGCCGTGGTAGACCAGCGCGAGGCCTTCGGTCGTGCTCCGCGTCAGGCAGACCTCGGCTGCCTGCCCACCCAGGTAGTCCGCCGCCTCGGTGCAGACCTGCAAGGGCAGGTTGTGCGCGTCGTCCTCGAACATCGCCCGTTCGACCACCAGGAACGGGTTCGCATCCATCGCGCGGCGATAGCCCTCGAGCGCTTCGCGCACCGGCGTCGGGTGGCTGGCGATGAAGAACGAGGCGAAGTGCAGGTAGGCCGGATCCAGCGCGAACTGCGCGCGTACCGCCTCCCAATCGGAGAGGTCGGGTAGGGTGGGGGTCTGCGCCGCCACCGCGGCGAGCAGGGGGCCGGGCAGCAGGGCCGTGGCGGCGAGGGCGGCGGGCGCCGCGAGCAGGTGTCGGCGGGACAAGGCCATGGTGCACCGGAGCCGGTGGCGTCGCGGGATGCGACAAGGGTGCCAACGGGAGGGTGCATCGCCCACGGCCACCGTCTGGCGGTTGCTTGCGCTGCTGCGTGCAAGCGACGCTCCATGGACCAGCGCGCTGGATCGTGGATCGGCCGCTGCACGTTGCAGATGAAACATTCGCGCGCCTGGGAAAGGCGTGATATCACTACGCCCCGATGAACCCGACCCGCGCCCGCTTTTGGTTTTGGTATTACCGCGATCCCACGGCGGTGGCGAGGCTGCGTTCATTCTAGGTAGACACCAGAAGAATCCCCTTGAAGCCGCCAGCGAACCTGGCGGCTTTTTTATTGACCCCGGAGAAACCCCCATGGCCCCCCATACCGACGATCTGCGCATCAGGAAACTCGATGAGCTGGTCACGCCCGCCGCGATCATCGGCGAGCTGCCGTGCGACGACGCGGTGTCGCAGACAGTGTCCGAAGCGCGCGACGCATTGCACGGCATCTTGCACGGACACGACGATCGCCTGGTGGTGGTGATCGGCCCGTGTTCGATCCACGATCCCGCCTCGGCAATGGAGTATGCGACGCGCCTGAAGCCGTTGCGCGATACGCTGGCCGGCGAGCTGGAAATCGTCATGCGCGTCTATTTCGAGAAGCCGCGCACGACCGTGGGCTGGAAGGGCCTGATCAACGATCCCGCGCTGGACGGCAGTTTCGACATCAACCGCGGCCTGCGCGTGGCGCGCGGCCTGCTGCGCGACATCAATGCGCTGGGCCTGCCGGCCGGATGCGAATACCTCGACACGATCTCGCCGCAGTACATCAGCGACCTGGTGGCCTGGGGCGCGATCGGCGCGCGTACCACCGAGAGCCAGGTGCACCGCGAGATGGCCAGCGGCCTGTCCTGCCCGGTCGGTTTCAAGAACGGCACCGACGGCAACGTGAAGATCGCGGTGGACGCAGTGGGCGCGGCGTCGCATCCGCATCATTTCCTGGCGGTGACGAAGGAAGGGCGTTCGGCGATCGCGGCGACGGCCGGCAATCCGGATTGCCACGTCATCCTGCGCGGCGGCAAGGCGCCTAACTACGATGCGGCCAGCATCGAAGCGGCAAGCCAGGTGCTCGCGAAGGCCGGTCTGCCGGCGCGGCTGATGGTCGATGCCAGCCACGCCAACAGCGGCAAGAATCCCGACAACCAGCCCGCGGTGATCGACGACATCGCCTCGCAACTCGAGGGCGGCGAGCGGCGCATCGTCGGCGTGATGGTGGAAAGCCACCTCGTGGGCGGTCGGCAGGAACTGGTCGACGGCCAGCCGCTCCGCTACGGCCAAAGCATCACCGACGGTTGCCTCGGATGGGAGGCGTCGGTGCAGGTGTTGCAGCGGTTGGCCGAGGCGGT
Source organism: Pseudoxanthomonas sp. YR558 (assembly GCF_900116385.1). NCBI lineage: Bacteria > Pseudomonadati > Pseudomonadota > Gammaproteobacteria > Lysobacterales > Lysobacteraceae > Pseudoxanthomonas > Pseudoxanthomonas sp. YR558. The sequence continues at coordinate 306,439 of NZ_FPCI01000002.1, forward strand.
GCGCATCCGCCGACTCGCGAAGGCGGCATGAGCGCGGGCATCGAGGCGATGGCGAGGAAGTGACTTCCGGCAGGTCGGATCGATGACCGTTGGCAACTGACCCGGTGCGGGGCGCGGACGAGACTGGCACCACGTTCCCGCCACCGACCGGAGTCCGCCATGAATCGTTTCGCCCGCCGCGCTTTCTTCCTGTCCGCCCTGCTCGCCGCCACCGCCGGTGCGCAAGCCGCCGAACTGACCGTGGTGCTGCAGGACGTCCGCGCGCAGACGGGCCTGATCAAGGTCGCCCTGGTCGATTCGCAGGCCGGGTGGGATGGCAAGGCGGCGCCGGTGCAGGCCACGGGCGCGCCGCCCAGCGGCGATCAGGCCACGTTCGTGTTCAAGGATCTCAAGCCGGGCGCGTATGCCGTGCTGATCACCCACGACGAGAATGGCAACGGCCAACTCGACACCAACATGATGGGCATGCCGGTCGAGGGCTACGGCTTCAGCAACAACCCGCGGGTGATGCGCAAGCCGACGTGGGACGAGGCGCGCTTCGAGCTGGTCGGCGAAGCGACCCACATCGACGTGGCGCTGCGCTGAGACCGCCGCCATGGATCGCCGCCGCTTCCTGCGCAACCTGCTCTCCGGTGCCACCGCCCTGGCCATCGCGCCCGCGCTGCTGCGGGGCGAACACGCCTTCGCCGGCGATCCCGTCCGCTTCGCCGACGGTCTGCGCGAACACCCGTGGCTGGCCGGTTGGAAATCCGTCCAGTCCGAGACCCTCGGCCCGGCGACCGTGTCGCTCGAAGGCCGCCTGCCGGTCGGCTTCGCCGGCACGCTGTACCGCAACGGCCCGGCCTGGACCGAGCGCGCCGGCTTCCGTTACGAACACTGGTTCGACGGCGACGGCATGGTGCATGGCTGGCGCTTCAACGGCGACGGCACACTGACCCACCACGCGCGCATGGTGGCCACGCCGAAGTTCACCCGCGAGCAGAAGGCGGGGAAATTCCTTTATCCGGTGGCCGGCACGACGATCCCCGGCATGCAGGCCATCCGCAACAACGACGATGCGAACACCGCCAACACCTCGGTGACGATGATCAACGGCCGCCTGTTCGCGCTGTGCGAGGCCGGCTCGGCCTTCGAACTCGATCCCGACCAACTGACCACGCTGGGCCCGGTGACATGGCGGCCCGACCTGGCCGCGATCCCGTTCTCGGCGCATCCGCTGGTCGATCGCGACGGGTCGTCGTGGAATTTCGGTTCCATTTCGATGCTGGGCGGCAACGGCCTGATGGTCTGGCATATCGGTCGCGATGGCGCGCTGGCATCCGCCGATGTGCTGGAGACGCCGGTGCCCGGTTACCTGCACAGCTTCGCGATGACCGATCGCCATCTGGTGTTCGTGTTGATTCCGTTCCGTTACACGGAAGGCTCCGGTGCGTTCTTCGAACGGCTGCGCTTCCAGCAGGACCAAGCGCTGCGGATCGCGGTGGTCGACAAGGCGTCGCCGTCGGTCGCGCGCTGGTTCGAGGCCGACTTCGCCGCGATCTACCACTTCGGCGATGCCTTCGAGCGCGACGGCCGCATCGTGGTGCGCGCCGTGCAGCACCCCGACGTGGACGATGCGCGCTCGCCGATGAAGGCAGCGATGAGCGGGCAGGCGGAGGCGCACGGCGGCCAGGGGCCGGTGCGCGAGCTCATGCTGGACCTGCGCAGCGGCCGCGCGCGCTGGGAAGACACCGGCGTCGCCGGCATCGAATTCCCAGTGTTCGACGCGCGTACGCCCTCCAGCGGGCCCGCCCGCCTGTACGCGCCGGTGCACGCAAGTGCGTCGACGGCGCCGTACTTCAACGGCATCGGTGCGTTCGACATCGCGCGCGGACGCCGCCAAGTGCACGATTTCGGGCCGGACGTGCTCGTCGAAGAGCATCTGTTCGTGCCGCGCCCGGGCAGCCGGCGTCCGGACGAGGGCTGGCTGGTCGGCACGCTGCTGGACGGCAAGCGTGGCCGCAGCGGGATCGCGGTGTTCGATGCGCGACGCGTCGATGCCGGTCCGGTCGCGCAGGCGTGGCTGCCCTACACGGTGCCGTTGGGCTTCCACGGGCACTTCGCCGCGCGCTGACCTCGTGAGGCGCGCCTTGTGTGCGACGCGGGATGCGGCATCCTGTGCGGATGGAACGGACATCCTTTCGCACCGTCGTGCGGCGCAGGTGGTGGTGGCTCCCGGTCGCCCTGGCGGCGCTCTACGTGGCCTATGTGCTCGCCGCCGCGATCTTCCTCAATACCTCGCTGGGGCCGTCGGTCATCAATCGGCAGCCTGAGCGCTTCCAGATGCAGTGGGCGTCCGGCCGCAGTTGGTGGCCGGGGCGGGTGACGTTGACCGACGTGCGCCTGCAGGGCCAGGCACGGCGCGTGGCGTGGCAAGCGCAGGCTGCGCGCGTGCAGGGCAGGATCGCGCTGCAGCCGTTGCTGGAAAGGCGGCTGCATGTGCCGGAAGTCCGCGCGGACGATGTCGAAGGCGGCGTGCGCCGGATGGCCACGGCGTTGGTACCAACACCCGCACGCGCAGGCGGCTGGGAACTGCAATTCGATGCGATCGTCAGCGACAGCGTGCGGCGCGCCTTCTACGACGGGCTGGAGCTGACCGGGCAGGGGTCGGCGCGGGTCGGGTTCTACAAGCAGTTGCGCGGCGGACCGATGGAACTGCTGCCCTCCACCATGGATTTCAAGCAGGCGCGGCTGACCCACGACGGCGCCGAAGTGCTGCGCGAAACGACGCTGCATGCGGGGTTCGCGATCGACCGGCACCGGCGCGAGGACGCCGCCGGCATCGACAAGTTGCGCAAGACCCGGATCGATCTGGCCGTGGGCGGACGCACCGCAGGGCTCAACGTCGCGGTCAGTCCGCGTGGCGAGGTCTCACTGGCGCTCGCACCCGGCGAAGGCCGCGCGGACATCGACCTGGGCTTCGAGCGCGGCCAGCTGAAGCCGGGCGGGCGACTGCAATGGACGATGGCGGTGGCGGGCAACGACATTGCCGGTGCGGCGCGCCACGACATCCTCGGGATCGATCTTGCCGTCGACCAGGACATCGTCGTGAAAGCGACGGTGCCACCGCAGGCGGATGGACGCCTGGCGGTGGAGGCCGACCTGCGCCTGCGTGGGCGCGAGGTGCCGTTGCGTGATTTTGCCGGCGTGTTGCCGCGCGCGTCGGGCCATGTGGTCGGCGCGTGGCATTTCGATTCGCTGCGTTGGCTGTCGGACCTCTTCCCGCAGGCCCCTTGGTTGGCGCTCGACGGCGCCGGCGCCGTCAGTGCCGATGTGCAGGTGGTGGACGGACGCCTGGCCGCAGGCAGCCGCATCGTCGTGCCGGGCGTGGATGCGGTGGCGGACGTGATGGGCAACCGCATCCGAGGACGCGCCCGCGCCGACATCCGCCTGGAGGCGGGCGCGCAGGGCGAACTCGTGCCACGCCTGACGGCGGTGATGGAGCACTTCGACATCGCGTCGATGAAGGCGCCCACACACGCCTATGTGCGCGGGCGCAACCTGCGCCTGTGGCTCAACGCGGACGGGTCGGTGGCGCAACTGCGCGACACGCTCAAGGCGCGCGTCGCCTTCGACGGCGCGACGGTGCCCGACCTGCGCGTCTACAACCCGTTCCTGCCACGCCGGCACATGCGCTTCGATGGCGGTGCCGGCGTGTTGAGCGGCGATCTGTCGCTCGACGCGGCAGGCGACGTGGGCCACGGCACGCTACGGATCGCCGGTCGCGGCACGCGCATGTTCCTGGCCGGACTGCAGCTGCGTGGCGATGTCGACCTCGGTGTGCGTCTGCGCCGCGCCGACTTGAAGCGCCGCGCGTTCGTGGCCGATGGCAGCACGCTGCAGGTGCGCAATGTCAGTTTCACCGAGCCTGGGGGCGAGGCGCGTCGCGGCTGGTGGGCCCGCGCCCGCTTCGGCAGGGCCCGGCTGGATATCGACGCGCCACTGGACGCCGGCGGCCGGGCGGAGGTGACGATGAAGGATGTCGGCTTCCTGCTGGCGTTGTTCTCCCGGAAAAAGGAGTACCCCAGCTGGGTCTACAAGCTGCTCGACGCCGGCCAGGCTCAGGTGCAGGGACGCGTGCAGTGGCGGGACGACGTGCTGGTCCTGGACCGGCTGCAGGCCCGCAACGACCGCTACGAAGTGCTCGCCCGGCTGCGCTTGCAGGGTGGCCAGCGGCAGGGCGACCTGTACGCCAAGTGGCGGGTGCTGAGCCTCGGGGTGGAAATGCAGGGCACGGAGCGCACCTTCCACCCCGTTCGCGCACGGGCGTGGTACGACAGCCGTCCGAACTACCTGAAGTAGGCGGCGTTTCGTCGGCTTCGCGCGCCCGAACCGGGCGAGCCCTGTTCAGGTAAACGGAGTGAAGAACGTAATTTTGATTTCCAGCGGCGTCTAGTCAATTGGTCTGATATCGGTAACACCCTTTAAGGGCTTGGGTTTTGCTCGCATTCATATTCATGACATCACACCAAGAGGTACTGAACCCGCCGGTTCTGTTTTGCAGTGCAGCGTGCATGGTCTGTAACGGACCCTTCACGATGGCCCCGCATCCCGACGTGGGGGAGGGAGCAAGCCCGCAATTGGCCTAGCCTTTGCGGGCTTTTTTATTCCCGCTCCGCAGGAATAAAAACCAAGCTTTGCTGCGCAAACTTTGGGCCCCGAGCCGCGCCACCACACCCCACGGCTTCGCCGCGCGCCCTGACTCAGAGGGCTCTGCCCCAGTCGCTGTCCCGTGCTCGAAGGCGGGTGCCGGCCAGAGGCGACCGGCGAAGCGTTAGAATTGCCGCCATGGCCGACACCCCCGCACGCGTCATCCCCCTCGAAGTCGTCAGCTCCTCGTCCGCCCCCCTCGAGGCCGGCGCCAAGCAGCTCGGCGGCGACAAGATCGGGCGTTCGCCCGTCCAGTTCGCCGACGCGCCGGTGTTACGCAAGCCGTCCTGGATCCGTGTGCGCATCCCCTCGGACGGCTCGGTCGCCAAGCTCAAGGCCAAGCTGCGCGAAAACCGCCTGGTCACGGTGTGCGAAGAGGCCAGCTGCCCGAACATCCACGAATGCTTCGGCCATGGCACCGCCACCTTCATGATCCTCGGCGAGGTCTGCACGCGGCGCTGCTCGTTCTGCGACGTCGCCCACGGGCGTCCCAAGCCGCCGGATCCGTCCGAGCCGCTGAGCCTGGCCAACACCGTGGCCGACATGGGCCTGAAGTACGTCGTGGTGACCAGCGTCGACCGCGATGACCTGCGCGACGGCGGCGCCCAGCACTTCGTCGATTGCATCGCGGCCATCCGCGAGCATTCGCCGGCGACCCGCATCGAGATCCTGACCCCGGACTTCCGTGGCAAGGGCCGCATGGACCGCGCGCTGGAGATCCTGGCGGTCAACCCGCCGGACGTGTTCAACCACAACATCGAAACCGTGCCGGACCTGTACCCGAACGTCCGTCCGGGCGCCGATTACCAGTGGTCGCTGACCCTGCTGCAGCGCTTCAAACAGCAGCACCCGCACCTGCCGACCAAGAGCGGCATCATGCTGGGCCTCGGCGAGACCATGGAGCAGGTGCAGGGCACGCTGCGCGACCTGCGCGCGCACGACGTCGACATGGTCACCATCGGTCAGTACCTGCAGCCCACCGCGCACCACCATCCGGTGCTGCGCTACTGGACGCCCGAGGAGTTCAAGGCGCTGGAGGACTACGGCATGGCGCTGGGCTTCAGCCACGTGGCCTCCGGTCCGCTGGTCCGCTCCTCCTACCACGCCGACCAGCAGGCGGCGCAGGCCGCCCACACCGCCCGCCAAGCGGTCTGAACGTCTCCCTCCCGTGATGCCGGCCCGCCCGGGCCGGTGCCGTCGTGCGCGTCTTCGGGCACCGACACGGGCGCGGTTCACCTTTCCCTACGTCAGGGCCTTTAGGCTGCCGAAAGGCAGATGACAAGGCGCGCAACTTTGTGCACTGTCATCGTGTCGAACCCCCATCGTTCCAGCCTGACGGTCCCTCGGGACCACGAGTACCCATGAAACTGAAGAAAGCTCCCTTGCTGCTGCTGGCCCTGGCCCTGTCGACTCCGCTGGCGCTGCTCGCGCGCGGCGATGGCGATGCGGTCGCCGTGGCGCCCACGGCGGACCAGGCCAACACCTCCAAGCTCGTATACGGGCTGTTGTCGGACAGCCGCTACGCCTACCGGCCGAGGCCGCTGGACGATGCGCTCTCGCAGGACGTGTTCAAGCGGTATCTCGAAGCGCTCGATGGCGGCAAGCAGTTCTTCACCGCGGCCGACGTCGCGCGCTTTGGGCCGTACAAGACGAAGATGGACGATGCGATCCGCAGCGGCGACCTCGCGCCCGCATACGAGATCTTCACCGTCTACAAGCAGCGCGTGGGTCAGCGCGTGACCTATGCGCGCGCGCTGCTCAAGCAGGATTTCGACTTCACCGGCAGCCAGCGCTGGGACTACGACCGCGAAGACGCGCCGTGGCCGGCCGACGGCAAGGAGCTGGATGCTATCTGGAAGAAGTCGGTGATGAACGACTGGCTGCGCCTGAAGCTGGCCGGCAAGAAGCCCGATGACATCCGCAAGACGCTGGACAAGCGCTACGCCAACCTCCAGCGCAGCATCAACGAACTCAAGACCGAGGATGTCTTCCAGACCTTCCTCAACGCTTACACGAGCGCGATCGACCCACACACCGATTACTTCACCCCGCGCACCGCCGAGAATTTCAACCAGTCGATGTCGCTGTCGCTGGAAGGCATCGGTGCGGTACTGCAGCGCCAGGATGACCTGGTCGCGATCCGCGAGATCGTGCCCGGCGGCCCGGCCGACCTGAGCGGCAAGCTGACCGTCGGCGATCGCATCGTCGCAGTGGGCCAGGGCAAGTCGGGCGTGATGACCGACGTGATCGGTTGGCGCATCGACGATGTCGTCGCGCAGATCCGCGGCAAGAAAGACACCCAGGTGCGCATCGAGTACATCCCGGTGGAAGCCGGCATCGATGGCAAGCACCAGACGGTGACGATCACCCGGCAAAAGGTGAAGCTGGAGGAGCAGGCCGCAAAGGCCGAGACCATCACGCTGCCGGCCGATGCCAGCGGCCCTGCGCGCCGCATCGGTGTCATCAAGCTGCCGGCGTTCTACCAGGATTTCGAAGGCCGTCGCCGCAACCCGAACGATTTCAACTCGGCGACCCGCGACATCGCCAAGCTGCTTGCGCAGTTCAAGGCGCAGGGCGTGGACGGCGTGGTGATGGACCTGCGCAACAACGGTGGCGGTTCGCTGGACGAGGCGGTGGAACTCACCGGTCTCTTCATCGACAAGGGCCCGGTCGTGCAGGTGCGCGAATCCGGCGGTCGCGTGACCGTCAACAGCGACCGCAAGACCGGCGTGTCGTGGGACGGCCCGCTGGCGGTGCTGATCAACCGTGCGTCGGCTTCGGCGTCGGAGATTTTCGCCGGCGCGATCCAGGACTACGGTCGTGGATTGGTGATCGGTGAGACCAGCTTTGGCAAGGGCACCGTGCAGAACATGGTGGACCTGGACCGCTGGCCGGCGAACGAAGCCCCGCGCTTCGGCTCGGTGAAGCTGACCATCGCGCAGTTCTTCCGCGTGGCCGGCGGCAGCACGCAGCACAAGGGCGTGGTGCCGGACATCGCGTTCCCGGTGAGCGTGGATGCCAGCGAGTACGGCGAGAGCACCTACGACAACGCGCTGCCGTGGACCCGCATCGCCGCGCTGCCGCACACCACCTACGGCAACTTCGCGCCGCTGTTGCCGCGCCTGCAGGCGCTGCACGCCGCGCGTTCGGCGAAGGACAAGGAATTCCAGTGGTGGTCGGAAGACGTCGCCCAGTTCCGTGCCGAGGCGGCGAAGAAGTACGTCTCACTCAATGAAACGGAGCGCCGTGCCGAACGCGATCGCCAGGATGCGCAGCGCAAGCAGCGCCAGGCCGAACGCAAGTCGCTGGGCCTGGCGCTCGATCCGCTGGCCGACGACTTGGCCGATGACGGCTTGGGCGCGTCCGAGCGCGACATCGTTCGGGACGCGCAGCGCGAGAAGCTGGCGGACAAGCGCCCGGATCCGCTGTTGCGTGAATCGGCCGCGATCCTCGGCGATGCGATCGAGATCCTGGGCCAGGACCGCAAGCTGTCCGCGCAGGTGCTGCCGGATTCGCCGGGCCCCGGCCGCTGGGCCGAATGACGGCCTGCGCGGGGTGCCCGGCACCCCGCGCAAGATCCGGATAGCGCGCCCGCTGCGCCCGGCCTAGTCTGGGCGCATGGACACCATGACGCGCCGCTCGCCCGCTTCCCACGTTCCTTCGCCCGACCCGCTCGAGGTCGCGCGCCGCTTGCTCGACGTTGGCGAGCCTTCGCTGTCCGACCTCGCCACGCGCACCGGCCTCAGCGCTTCGCATCTGCAGCGCCGCTTCCGCGCGCGATACGGCCTCAGCCCCGCGGAGTACCTCGCGCGCCGGAAGCTCGGCACGCTCAAGTCGGCGTTGCGCGACGGGCATGACGTCACCACCGCGCTGTACGACGCTGGCTACGGCTCGCCTTCCCGCGTTTACGAAAGCGGCGCCGCCCGCCTGGGCATGACCCCGGCGACCTATCGCGCCGGCGGGCGCGGCGTGGCGATCCGTTGGACGCTGGTCGACACCGTGCTCGGGCGCGCGTTGGTCGCCGCCACCGAGCGCGGCATCTGTGCGATCGAACTGGGCGACGATGACGCGGCGCTGGAGCAGCGACTGCGCGAGGAGTTCCCGCAGGCGCAGCTCGAACGCGTGGAAGCCGGCCGCGATGATTTCCTCGCGCCGCGCCTGCAGGCCGTGGCCGAGCGCCTGGCCGGACACGAGGCGGAAGTGCCGGTGGACCTGCTGGGCACCGGCTTCCAGCAGCGTGTGTGGGATGCGTTGATGAAGGTGCCCGAGGGCGAGACGGTGAGCTACGCCGGGCTCGCGCGCCAGCTGGGCGCACCACGCGCCGCGCGTGCCGTGGCCAGCGCCTGCGCGCACAATCGCATCGCGGTCGTGGTGCCGTGCCACCGCGTGATCCGCGGCGACGGCTCCTTGGGTGGCTATCGCTGGGGCCTGCCGCGCAAGCAACACCTGCTCGCACGCGAACAGGGCTGATCCTGTCCGCGACCGGCTTGAGCGGAATTCAAGCCATGCCGGAAACGTTTCAAGCGATACGGGCGCCGTGCGATGCGCGATGCATGCAGCGCTGGCCTAGAATGCGCATACGTCGCTCTCCCCCGATGCCCATGACCTCTTCCGTTTCCGCCGCCGCGCCTGCGCGTGGCGGCCTCGCCGTCGCTGCCGCCCTGGCCATCGTCTATGTGGTCTGGGGTTCCACCTACCTCGGCATCCGCTTCGCGCTCGAAGGCGGGTTCCCGCCGCTGCTGATGGTGTCGGGCAGCCGTTTCGTCGCGGCCGGCTTCGTGCTGTTCCTGTTCCTGCGCTGGCGCGGTGTTGCCGCGCCGACCCGCGCGCAGTGGAAGAACCTGCTGGTGATGGGCGCGCTGTTGCTGCTGATGGGCAACGGCATGGTGGTGCTGGCCGAGCAGACCGTGTCGTCCGGCCTGGCCGCGGTCGCAGTCGCATCGATGCCGTTGTGGATGGGGCTGTTCGGCGCGATGCGCGGACAGCATCCGACGCGTGGCGAATGGCTGGGCATCATCGTCGGCTTCGCGGGTGTGGTCTGGCTCAACGCAGGCAGCTCGCTGACCGGCTCGCCCGTCGGGCTGGTGCTGTTGTTGATCGCGCCGATCGCCTGGGCCTACGGCTCGGTGTGGTCGCGCGGGCGCGACCTGCCGTCGCCGTTCATGACGGCCGCCGCGCAGATGCTGGCGGCGGGCGTGATGTTGGTCGCGGCGGGCCTGCTGCACGGCGAGCGCTTCAACGTCGCGGACTGGACGGTGAACGGCGCGCTGGCGGTCGCCTACCTGGCGGTGTTCGGTTCGATCATCGCGTTCACCGCCTACGTGTGGTTGCTGCACCATGCGCGCCCCGTGCTGGTCGGCAGCTACGCCTACGTCAATCCGGTCATCGCCGTGGCGCTCGGTGCCTTCATCGCCGGCGAGACCTTCACCGCGCATGACCTCGGTGCGATGGCGGTGATCCTGTGCGGCGTGGTGGTGATCACCCTGGCGCGCGCGCGGCAATCGAAATGACCCCGCAACCGCTCGACCGCAAAGGGCTGGCGATCACCGTCGGCACCTTCCTGATCTGGGGTGTGGTGCCGCTGTACTGGCATCTGCTCAAGGTAGTGCCGTCCTTCCAGATCATCGCCCACCGCATCGTGTGGAGCGCGGTGTTGGTGTTCGGCTGGCTGCTGCTGAAGAACGGCCTCGGCTGGTGGCGGCAGATCCGCGCGCAACCGCGCGCCGTGCCGCTGCTCGGCGTCAGCAGCCTGCTGATCGCGTTCAACTGGGGCCTGTACATCTGGGCGGTGAATGCGGGCCATGTGGTGGAAACCAGCCTGGGCTACTTCATCAACCCGCTCATCAACGTGGTGCTGGGCGTGCTGGTGCTGCGCGAGCGGCTGTCGCCGGCGCAGTGGATCGCGGTGGCGTTCGCGCTGGCGGGCGTGGCGTGGCTGACGCTGCAAGCCGGCTCGCCGCCGTGGATCGCGCTGGGCCTGGCGTTCTCGTTCGGCCTGTATGGCTTGGTGCGCAAGCTGGTGGCGGTGGATGCCGTCGCGGGTCTGGGCGTGGAAAGCCTGTACCTGTTCCTGCCGGCACTCGCGTACGTCGTCTGGGGCGAGTTCGGCCACGGCGGCGGTTTCATCGACGGCTTCGGGTGGAAGACCGATCTCCTGCTCATCCTCGGCGGTGTGGTCACCGCTGTGCCGCTGATCGGCTTCGCTTACGGCGTGCGCCGCATTCCGTTGTCGGTGGTAGGGCTGCTGCAGTACATCGCGCCCAGCCTGCAGTTGCTGATCGGCGTACTGGTGTTCAAGGAAGCCTTCGATGCCACGCGCGCGGTCGGCTTCGCCGCAATCTGGGCGGGCCTGGTGATCTTCGCCAGCGACGGCCTGTGGCGTGCGCGACGCCGCGACGCGCTGGTCGCGGCCCCGTCGAGCAAATAGCGGCGCTCAGTGCGCCGCGCCACCTGCGGCGGCGGCGCCGGGTGCGGGGCAGGGTCCGCCGGCATCCACCCACGTCTTGAAGGCGGCGACGAACTGGTCGTGCGGCACCGGCACCGGTGCGCGTTCGCCACCGGGATTCCAGCCCCACAGCACCAACTTGTCTTCGGCGACGTGCTTGAGCAGCGCGTCGAAGTCACGGCCGCCGTTGCGGTCCTTGTCCTGGATCATCGCGCACAGCTGGTCGGCGGGCAGGCCGATCCACGCCATCTTGTGGTCGGGTGGCGGCAGCTGCCAGTGCGGTGCGCCCGGCGGCGCATGCGGGCCGTAGCTCGCCGGCGAGTTCTGCTCGCTGTGGCAGGTCGCGCAGGGAAGCCCCGCCGCGCCCTTGCCGTCGGGACCACGCACGACGTTCATCGCATGCGGTGTCTGCGCGTCGAACTGCAACGGCGCATCGCCCGGGATGTGGCAGTTGCTGCAGCGCGGATGCTGGAACACCTTCTCCACCGTCGCGAACGCGGTCAGCGCCTGGGCTTTCTGCTCCTCGCTGACGCGCGGCTTGCACGCCACCAGCAGGAGCACGGTCAAGGACATCATCAGGATGCGCATGGCGGGCCTCAGGCAGCGGGAGTGGTGGACGCGGGCGTCGGCAGACGCAGCGGCAGTTCGCGCAGTCGCTGGCCGGTGAGGGCGAACACGGCGTTGGCGACGGCGGGTGCGATCGGCGGCGTGCCGGGTTCGCCCACGCCCCCCATCTTCTCGGTGCTCGGCACGATGTGGACCTCCACCTTCGGCATCTCGTTCATCCGGAGCACCTGGTAGTCGTGGAAGTTGGATTCCTGCACCTGGCCTTCGCGGAGCGTGAGCGCCGAATGCAGCGCCGCGCCCAGGCCGAACGCGATGCCGGATTCCATCTGCGCCTGTACGCCCGCGGGATTGACGGCCACGCCGCAGTCGATCGCGCACACCACGCGGTGCACGCGGATCTTTCCGTCTTCGATCGACACTTCCGCGGCCTGCGCCACGTAACTGCCGAACGATTCGTGCACGGCGATACCGCGGCCGCGACCCTGCGCCGGTGGCGTATTCCAGCCGAACTTCTCCGCGGCCAGGTTCAGCGCCGCGAGGTGGCGGGGATGGTCCTTCAGCAGCTTGCGCCGGTATTCCACCGGATCCTGGCCCGCGGCATGCGCGAGTTCGTCGACGAAGCTTTCCATGACGAAGCCGTTGACGCTGTGGCCGACCGACCGCCACCACAGCACCGGGATGCCGGTGACCGGTGAGTGCAGGTCGACACGATGCGCCGGCGTGCCGAGCACGTAGGCCGAATCGGCCACGCCCTCCACCGAGGTCGCATCGATGCCGTTCTTGACCATCATCGCTTCCATGAAGGTCCCAGCCATGATCGACTGGCCGACCATCACGTGGTGCCAGGCCACCGGGTTGCCGTCTTTGTCCAGGCCGGCCTTGATCTTCTCGACGAACGCCGAGCGGTAGTAGCCGCCACGCGTGTCGTCTTCGCGCGTCCACACCGTCTTGACCGGCGCCTTCGCCGCCTTGGCGACTTCGACCGCTTCGGACACCACGTCCGCCGTCGGCGTGGCGCGGCGGCCGAAACCACCGCCCAGGAACGGCGTATGGATGCGGATCTTCTCCGGTGGCATGCCGAGGATGCGCGCGGCGCTGTTCTGGTCCAACGTCGGGAACTGCGTGCCGCACCAGATGTCGCACTCGCCGTCGCCGATCTTCACCGTGCAGTTCAGCGGCTCCATCGCGGCATGCGCGAGGTAGGGGACGGCGTACTCGGCCTCCAGCGTCTTGGCGGCCTTGGCCAGCGCGCTGCCGACGTCGCCGGCGCGTGCGGCGACGGCGCCGTCCGTGCGCGCAAGCTGGGAGAACTGCTCGCGCAACGCGGTGCTGTCGAGCTTCGCGTTCGCATCGCCTTCCCAGACCACCTGCAACGCGTCGCGGCCGAGCTTGGCGGCCCAGTAGTGGTCCGCGATCACCGCCACGCCGCTGGGCACCTGCACCACGTTGCGCACGCCGGCCACGGCGCGCGCCTTGGTGGCGTCGAACGATTTCACCTTGCCGCCGAATACCGGCGAACGCAGCACGACCGCGGTGAGCAGGCCTTCGAACTGCACGTCCATGCCGAACTTGGCCTTGCCGGTGATCTTCTCCGGCGTATCCAGCCGTTTGGTCGGCTTGCCGATCAGCTTCCAGTCCTTCGGGTCGCGCAGCTTCAACGCATCGAGTGCGGGCGGGGTCTGCTTGCCGGCGTCGTTGGCGAGTTCGCCATAGCGCAGCCGCGTAGTGCCGGATATCACCGCGCCGTTCTCGGTGCGCAGCTCATCGACGGGAACATTCAGTCGCGCGGCCGCCGCCTGCAGCAGCATCGCCCGCGCGGTGGCGCCGGCCTGCCGGTAGCGGTCGAACTCGGACCAGGTGGTCGTCGAGCCGCCGGTGCCCTGCATGCCGAATACCGGGCTCGTATAGGCCTTGTCGGCCGCACCGTGCTCGACGCGGATCTTCGACCAGTCCGCATCCAGTTCTTCGGCGATCAGCATCGGCAGCGTGGTCCAGATGCCCTGGCCCATTTCGGCATGCGCGAGCTGCACGGTGATGGTGTCGTCGGCCGCGATGCTGAGGAACGCATTCGGTACGAACGTGGTGGGCGCGGTCGCCGCGGCCTCCTGGGCCATGGCGAAGCGGCGCGCGCCGGGCACGAGGAAGCCGATCACCAGGCCGCCGCCGCCGAGTGCGGTGGCGCGCAGGAAGTCGCGGCGCGAGGAAGAGGTTTCGAGGTTCACGGAACAGCCTCCGTCGAACGAGGGGGAAGGCGGCGACCTGCGTCGCCGCACCGGATCACGCCTTGCCGATGTCGGCGGCGCGATGCACGGCGGCGCGGATGCGCTGGTACGTGCCGCAGCGGCACAGATTGCCGGACAGCGCCTGGTCGATGTCGGTGTCGGTCGGCGCAGGCACCTTCGCCAGCAACGCCGCGGCCGACATGATCTGGCCGGACTGGCAGTAACCGCACTGGACGACGTCCAGGTCGGCCCAGGCCTTTTGCACCGGATGCGAGCCGTCGGCCGAGAGGCCTTCGATGGTGGTGATCTTCTTGCCGGCGACGGCCGATGCAGGCGTGACGCAGGCGCGCAAGGGTGCGCCGTCGACATGCACCGTGCAGGCACCGCATTGCGCGATGCCGCAGCCGAACTTGGTGCCGGTCAGGCCCATCAGGTCGCGCAGGACCCAGAGCAGCGGCATGTCATCCGGCGCGTCGACTTCGCGCTCGGCTCCGTTGACGTTCAACTTCATGGCGTC